>JALSSF010000085.1 GCA_026984375.1 Methylothermaceae bacterium
GCCATGGAGATGGCGGATCACCCGGCTCTACAACGGTTCGTCCAGGCGGCCGAAATCCACCCGGTCATCGGTCACCCAGGCGCGCCAGGCCCGTTGAAGCAGGGCGTCGTCCGGCGCCGGCAATCCGTAATCCCGGTACAGCCGGCTCAACGCCTCGGCCAACCGTTCCCACAGCGCCGTTTCCCCAAGCCAGGCCACGGGCACATCCAGACGCGAATACAGATGGGACAGGTCGACGCCGGCCCGGGTGAAATCCACGGTGATTTCCGGCAAATCGCGTCCGGTCACGGGTTTTCCCAGCACCCACGGTTCCAGAAAGGCCATGCCGAACCCCTCCGCCACGCTGGTGGTCACCAGGCAGTGGGCCGCCGCCACCATGGCAGCGAAGGACCAGCCGGTCTTTGCCGCCAGGTCGAAGGTCACCGGCAGCTTCAGGGATTCGGCCAGCGCCACCCACTGGCGGTGGAACACCTGCTCGCGGGGATTCTCCGGCGCCAGGGAGGTGGCGAAATGGTCCTCCGGTCCGCCCAGGACGGACCAAAGGAGCAATTCCCCCAGATTCTTGCGGCGGATGGCCCGGGTGGGATAGAGCCACAGCCTTCCTGGCCAGGAGCGGACATCTTCCCGCGAGGCCGGCAGCCATACCGGATTGGGAAGCCAGTGGAGTCGTTCCTCGGGCACGCCGGCCTGGCGGAGAAATCCCCGGTCCCGGGCGTTGAGAACGGCGTAATGCACCTGGGGGGCATTGGGATAGAGGCAGCGGGCGAATTCCGCTTCGGGGATGTACTGTTTCAGCCGTCGGTAATTGTAGGGCCGGAAGTCTTCGGGAAAATCGTGGATCTGCAGCAGCAGCCGCTCCCCCCGGCGCGCCAGATCCGCCACCACCCGGGGCAGGGCGAGATTCTTGCCCAGATGGTGGTTGTGGATGTGCCAGACATCGGGAAGCCCGCCCAGGAGTGAATCAACCGCCTCCAGCAGCGCCGCTTCCAGTTCGGCGGGGGAGACGGGCTCTCGGCCCTCGTCATAAGCCAACAGGGGAACGGCATGGACCGGAACCGGAAAATCGGCGGGAGACCGCTCCGCCAGCACCACCACCTGATGACCGGCCCGCTGGAGCAGGCGGGCGGCCTGTTCGATCACCCGGGTCACCCCGCCGGGCCGCAGATGGTAATGAACGATGGCGATGCGCACGTGCCTTCCTTATCCTGGAAAAGGGAAAATTATGCCCGTTCCGGGCCTTGGCTGGCAAAACCCTTATAATGACGCTCGGCTTCGGGCGGTTCGATTGCGATTCAGCGCCGACCCACTATATTGAAAACAGAATCCATCACCATCTGGATCTATGCCTGAGAACATCGGCTTCGTCTCCACCCGCTTCGCCGGCACCGACGGCGTTTCCTTGGAATCGGCCAAATGGGCCGAGGTCCTGTGGGAAGACGAACACGTCAGTTTCTGGTACGGCGGCCGTCTCGACCGGGCCCCGGAGATCAGTCTCTGCATCCCGGAAGCCTATTTCGGACATCCGGAGAACGAGTGGATCAATCGACAGCTCTGGGGCAAAACCCGCCGCAGCCGCGAGGTCAGCCGCCGCATCCGGGATCTGGCCGAGTACCTCAAGGACACCCTCTACGAATTCGTCGAGCGCTTCGACATCACCCGGCTGGTGATTCAGAACGCCCTGACCATTCCCATGCACGTCCCCCTGGGGGTGGCCATCATCGAATTTCTCATGGAGACCAAGATTCCCACCATCTGCCATCACCACGATTTCTACTGGGAACGGGTGCGCTTCCAGATCTCCCCCATCGCCGACTATCTGGAAATGGCGTTCCCGGCCCGGCTGCCGGAAATGCAGCACGTGGTCATCAATCAGGCCGCCCGGGAGGAACTGGCTTGGCGCAAGGGGCTGTCGTCGCTTCTCATTCCCAACGTGCTCGACTTCGACCGGCCGCCGCCGCCGATCGACGACTACAACGCCGACATCCGTCAGGAACTGGGGCTGGAGGAAGACGACATTCTGGTCCTGCAGCCGACCCGGGTGGTACCGCGCAAGGGCATCGAGCACGCCATCACCCTCCTGCGCCGCCTGGGCGATCCGCGCTGCAAGCTGATCCTGTCCCACGGCGTCGGCGACGAAGGCGTGGAATACTTCGACCGCCTGATGCAGCTGGCCCGTGACGAAGGGGTGGACGTGCGTTACTTCGGCGATCGCATCAACGACAAGCGCCACCTCGACGACCTCGGCAGGAAGATATACACCCTCGACGACCTGTATCTCCACGCCGATCTGGTCACCTACCCCAGTCTGTACGAAGGGTTCGGCAACGCCTTTCTGGAAGCGATCTACTTCCGCAAACCCATCATGGTGAACCGCTACTCGGTATTCGCCCGCGACATCGAGCCCAAAGGGTTCCGGGTACCCACCATGGACGGTTTCGTCGACCGCCAGGTGGTCGACGAGGTGAGGCGCATCCTGGACGACCCCCGGTACCGCCAGGAAATGGTGGATCACAATTTCGCCCTGGCCCGGGAATACTATGGCTATCCGGTGCTGCGCTACGGTCTGCGGACCCTGTTGGGCAACATCGTCCACGCCATGTGACGGCAAGACGATTTGTGCTATCTTGACTCCCAGCCATGAAGATTCTTCCCAGTGAACTGATCCACCGCATCGAGCAGCGCTTCCGGCGCCTCTACGGGGAAGAGCGCGTTCCGCGGCTCCGGGCCCGCCTGACCCAGTTGCTCAGTTACTACGAGCATATCGAAGCCCCCGCCGACCCGACGCCCTGGAGCCACCAAGACGCCATCCTGGCCGCCTTCGGCGACAGCGTCACCACCGAAGACGACAAGCCGCTGCGGACCCTGGAGCGTTGGCTGGATCAATACCTGGACGGGGCCTTCTCCTGTCTCCACCTCCTGCCCTTCCACCCGGCCAATCCGGGCGAGGAATACGCCGTCCGCGACCACCGCCGGGTGGACCCGGCGCTCGGGGACTGGGAGGATATCGGCGCCCTGGCCCGGCAGCACCGTCTGATGGTCGATCTGCTGCTGGGGCGCATCTCCCGGGACAGCGACTGGTTCCGCGATTACGTGGACGGCATTTCCCCGGCCCGGGGCTATTTCGTCGCCCTGCCCCCCGACACCGACCTGGGACGGGTGGAAAGCCCCTGCGGCACCCCGATCCTGACCTGCATCCAGACCCGCCGAGGCGAACGCCACCTGTGGACCAGCTACGGCTGCGATCAGTTCGACCTCGACTTCCGCAATCCGGACGTACTGTTCGAGTTCATCGACATCCTGCTCGGCTACGTGGACCACGGCGCCCGTCTGGTGCGCCTGGACGGCGTCGCCTGGCTGTGGAAGGATCCCGACACCTGTTCGGTGGATCTGGCCGAAGACCACGAAATCGTCAAACTGCTGCGCGACGTCGTCGCCATCGTAGCGCCTGGCGTGCTGCTGGCCGGCGACGACGGAGGCTTCTTCGGCAACGGCGACGAATGCCAGCTCCTGTACACCCGCCCCTTGGGCGCCCTGCTGGTTCATGCCCTCCACAGCGGCGACGCCGGCCACCTCTACCGCTGGCTGGAAAGCCTGCCCGAGCCGCCGCCCGGGTGCGGCTACATCCATCAGAGCGACGATGCCGACGGCATCCCCCTCAAAGCCGCCAGCGACCATCTGCCCGATGCCGAATTCGAACGTCTGACCGCCTGGCTGACGGAACGGGGCGCCGCTATCACCCCCTACCGCCACGGCGAGGCGTTGTTGCCCTTCGAGGCCAACCTCAGCTATTTCGACGCCCTGGCGGATCCGGGGCAACCGGTGACGGAACGCCACATCGCCCGCTTCCTGTGCGCCCAGACGACCCTGATGAGCCTGCGCGGTATTCCCGCGCTCCATCTACCGTCGCTGCTGGCCGCCCCCAGCGATTACCGGCGCGTCGAGGCCACCGGAAATCCCCGGGCCGCCAATCGCCGACGCTGGCGCTGGCAGGAACTGGCCGACCTGCTGCAGGACCCCGGCAACCACGAGACCCGGATCTTCCGGGAACTGCTCCGACGCCTGCGGTTGCGCCGCGATCACGCCGCCTTCCACCCCGACGCCCCCCAGTTCCTTCTTCCCCTCGACGGCGGCCTCTTCGGGGTGCGGCGCACCGCCCCGGACGGCAGCGAAACCCTGGCGGCCGTGAGCAACCTGGGCCACCAGCCCCACCCGGTGATTCCGAACCGACTGATCCCTGACCTGGCGCACTACCCGGTGAAACAGGACCTGATCAGCGGCCGGCCCCTGGAAGGTCACGAGGACCGGCCGTTACTCTTGGAACCCGGTCAATGTCTGTGGCTGTCGGCCGCCTGCTCTCAGCCGTCGCCGTAATTGCGACCGTAGAAAATTTCCGCCATTTCCTGCTGTACCTTGCGCCGCACCGATTCCCGCTCCTCGGGGGAAAGCGCCACGTCGTCGGGAGCGAACAGGTAGTCGTCGAGATCGAAGTCCTTGAGCATCATCTTGGTGTGGAAGATGTTCTCCTGATAGACGTTGACGTCGATCATCTGGTAGCGGGCCTTGGTGTCCTCGGCTATGAAATTCTGGATCGAGGTGATGTCGTGGTCGATGAACAGCTTGCGTCCGGTGACGTCACGGGTGAAACCGCGCACCCGGTAATCCATGATGACGATGTCGGACTCGAAACTGTGGATCAGGTAATTGAGGGCCTTGAGGGGGGAAATCTTGCCGCAGGTGGCCACGTCGATGTCGGCGCGGAACGTGCTGATCCCCTCGTGGGGATGACTCTCCGGATAGGTGTGGACGGTGATGTGGCTTTTGTCCAGATGGGCCAGGACGGTCTCCGGCAGAGGACCGGGCGATTCCCCGTTGCAAAGACCGTGGCTGACCGGATCCTCGGAAATCAACATGGTGACGCTGGCCCCCTGGGGATCGTAATCCTGATGGGCGATGTTGAGAATGTGGGCGCCGATGATGTCGGCCACGTCGGTGAGAATGCGGGTCAGCCGCTCGGCGTTGTAGGCCTCGTCGATGTATTCGATGTACCGTTGCTGGTTCCGCGGGCTGGTGTAGCAGATGTCGTAGATATTGAAACTCAGGCTCTTGGTCAGATTGTTGAAACCGTGCAGTTTCAGCTTTTCCATCGATGGCAAGTCCTCAATTGAGATTTACTCCTGATCTCCCGGATCGACCACCTCGAAGCTGTGGCTCACCTCGGCGGCCTTTCCGAGCATGATCGACGCCGAACAATATTTTTCCGCCGACAAGGCGACCGCGCGCTCCACCGCGCGTTCGCTCAATCCCCGCCCGGTGACCACGAAGTGGAGATGAATCCGGGTGAAGACCTTGGGAACGGTGTCGGCGCGCTCGGCATTCACCTGCACCTCGCAGTCGGCGACCGGATGGCGGCCCTTTTTGAGTATCTGCACCACGTCGAATGCGGAACAGCTTCCCACCCCCAGGAGCAGCAATTCCATGGGACGGGGGCCCAGGTTGCGCCCGCCGTATTCGGGAGGACCGTCGATCACCACGCCGTGACCGCTGCCGGACTCCCCGAGGAAAGAGACGTTCTCGATCCACTTTATCCGTGCTTTCATCGCTCACCCTCCGTTGCGGTGGCGCTAAAAAATACCACAAATGCTCCGTCGGTGAAGCGAATTCGACTTGATCCGCCATCCATACCGTCGTAGGCTGTCCCGGTAATAATTACACGATAATTATCCAACCACCTCCGGAGAATCATCATGCGCGTCAATCTCGTCCCCATCGGCTCCTCCCGGGGTATCCGTCTGCCCAAGCCCATTCTGGAGCTGTGCGGCGCCCGGGCCGGCTTCGAACTGGAAATCCAGGGACGTACCCTCATCCTGCATCCGCTTCACCCCCGGGCGGACTGGGAAGCTGCTTTTTCCCGCTCGGAAGATCCCGCCGGCGAGGAAGAATCATGGACCTGGTAAGCCCGTTCAAACGGTTCAGCGTTTGCCAACTGTCCCCCGGGGAGGAGGGCGGCCGGCGCCTGGTGCTGATCGTCTCGCCCGACGAAATGAACCGTCACCTGGTCACCCTGCTGGTATCCCCCCTGACCACGCGCCTGCGAGGCTGGCCCACCCGGATACCGATCCGTTTCGCCGGTAAGGACGGCGAAATCGCCCTGGAGTGCATTCATACCGTCCATCAGGCGGACATCGCCGGCGTGCTGGGCAAGGTACCGAGTCAGACCGCCCGACAGGTGGCCCGGACGCTGGTGGAGATGTTCACCCTCTGACTCCGTGGTCGAGCTCTCCCTTGCCAAACGCCTGCTGGCGTTGAATTTGTCGCTGGGGCTCGCCTGCCTGGGAGCGGCGTTTTTCGTCCTCCCGCAAGCCCTGACGCCGGGGCGGGAAATCCCCCTGTGGCTGGCCATCGTCTTTCTTTCCGTCCTGTTTTCCCTCGCCACCACCCTCTACGCCCTGCGGTTGCAGCGGGAAATCGACCGCCGGACCGGAGAGCGGGAACAGGCCCGGCGGCGGGCCGAGGCGGCCAACCGGGCCAAATCGAACTTCCTCGCCGCCATGAGCCACGAGATCCGCACCCCCCTCAACGGCGTCATCGGCATGGCCGACGTCCTGGCCCAGACCAGCCTCCGGCCCCACCAGATGGAAATGGTGACCTTGATGCAGGAATCGGCCCGGCAACTGCTGGCGGTCATCGAAGACATCCTCGATTTCTCCAAGATCGAAGCCGGCCGCCTGGAACTGGAACGGGCCGCGCTGAATCTGCCCCGGGTCATCGAAAAGGCCTGCATGATGCTGGATCACACCGCCCTGCGCAAAGGGGTGGAATTCACCCTGTTCCTCGATCCCCACCTGCCGCGCCGGGTCGAGGGCGACGCGGTACGCCTGAAACAGGTCCTCACCAATCTGCTGTCCAACGCCATCAAATTCTCCAGCGGCCTGGATCGGCCGGGCAAGGTCCAGCTGCGCGCGGAATGGTGTGACGGGGCCCTGTTGCTGACGGTTCGCGACAACGGTATCGGGATAGACGAGGAAACCCAGAAGCATCTGTTCCGGGCCTTCTCCCAGGCGGACGCCTCCACCACCCGCCGCTTCGGTGGCACCGGTCTGGGTCTGATCATCACGCGGCAATTGGTGGAAAAAATGGGCGGCGTCATCGAGCTGGACAGCCGACCGGGTCAGGGAACCACTTTCCAGGTACGTCTGCCGCTGCCGGTGCTGGAAGCGGCGGGGCCGCCCCACCCCCCACCCCTCGGCGGCCTCCAGTGTATCCTCATCAACCACGACCCGCGGAGCGCCTCCGACATGGCCACGGTGCTACGCTGGGCCGGGGCCGCGGTGTACCACGCCGACGACCCCGCCGCCGCTCTGGCCCTGGCGGGCGAACTGTCCCAAGCCCTGTGCATCTGGATCGCCGACCATCCGGATCGGCAAACCCCGGATCCGGAACTAGTGGACTTCCTGAGCCAGGGACGTCATCAAGGCCGGGAGATCCGCCTGCTGATCGTCAATCGGGGACGGCGGCGCCGGGCCCGCCGTCTGGCACCGGACCGGCTCCAGATCGACGCCAACCTGCTCACGCCGGAGCGCCTCGTCGAGGCGGTCGCCATCGCCGCCGGCCGCCGGCCCGTCGAGACGAACCAGAGCGAACAGGGGTTGGGAGCGGAGTCGTTCCAGGGGCCGCCCCGGGCCGAAGCGCTGGCCCAGGATCGCCTGATCCTGGTGGCCGAGGACAATCCCACCAACCGCAAGGTGCTGGAACGGCAGCTGGCCCTGCTGGGATTGGCGGCGGACTTCGCCCGGGACGGTGCCGAGGCGTTGCGACGCTGGCGCAGCGGCGATTACGCCCTTCTCATCACCGACCTGCACATGCCCGGGATGGACGGCTATCAACTGGCCGCCGCCATCCGCGACGAGGAAAGGCGGAAGGGATCGCCCGGCGCCATCCCCATCGTCGCCCTCTCCGCCAACGCCCTGGCCGGGGAAGCGGAACGTTGCCGGGCCGCCGGCATGAACGGCTATCTGAGCAAACCGGTGCCCCTGCAGGAATTGCAGACCATGCTGGAACGCTGGCTGCCCCACCCTGCACCGCCCTCGAACTCCTCGACGCCGCTTTTGGACCTGGCGGTTCTTAGATCCCTGGTGGGAGACGACGTGGGTGAATTTCTCCGGGATTTCGCCGCCGGTGCCAGACGCCTCGCCGAGCGGATCGAAAGCGCCGCCTGCGGCGACGACTGGAACGAAATCGCCCGTACCGCCCACACGCTCAAATCCTCCGCCCGGGCCGTGGGAGCGATGGCGTTCGCCGCCGCCTGCCAGCACCTGGAAGACGTCTGCAAATCCGGGACGCCGGAAGCACGCCGAGAAGGACTGAGACGGTTCGCGACCGCCTGGTCCGAGCTCGAGCGCACGCTGTCGTCCCATCTGCCGGATTCCTCCCATGGCGAATGACCACACCTGCCTGATCGTCGACGACGATCCGTTCCAGTGCAAACTCCTCTCCCATCAACTGGCCAGCCTCGGCGCCGACCGAATCGAAACCTGCACCAGCGCCGCCGAAGTCCTCAACCGCATCGACCGGGGAAAGATTCCCGATCTGTTGATCCTCGACCTCAACCTGCCGGAAATGGACGGTCTGGAGATGCTGCGTCATCTGGCCGCGCGTCACTTCGGCGGCGCCCTGATCCTGGTAAGCGGCGAAGACGAACCTATCCTCGCCACGGCGGCGCGCCTGGCCCGGGAACACGGACTCTGCATCCTGGGACAACTGCGCAAGCCGGTCACCCTCGAGGCCCTGTCCGAGGTGCTGGTGTGCCACCGGCCGAGATCCGCCCCGGCGCGCCGTCCCGCCCGCCGTTACGCCGCCGAAGTCCTGAGCCGGGCGCTGGACGAAGGACAGTTGTGCGGCTTCTACCAACCCAAGGTCCGGGTCGCCGACGCCGGGGTAGTCGGCGCCGAATACCTGGTGCGCTGGCGCCATCCCGAAGACGGCCTGGTCTTTCCCGATGCCTTCATCCCCGTGGCCGAATCCCACGGCCTGATCGGCCGCCTGACCATGAGCGTGCTCGATGACGCCCTCGGACAGCTGCACGTCTGGCGGCGACAGGGACTGGACCTCACCGTCGCGGTCAACGTCTCGATGGCGGACCTCTCCCACCCCGGCTTCGCCGACCGGGTGCTCGGCCTGTGCCGCAGACACGGCGTCGCTCCGGAACACCTGGTGCTGGAAGTGACCGAAAGCCGCCTGGAACGGACCTTGACGGCGGTGCTGGAAGTGCTCGGTCGCCTGCGCCTCAACCGGCTGCGCCTGGCCATCGACGATTTCGGCACCGGGCATTCCTCCCTGACCCGGCTGCGGGATCTCCCCTTCGACGAACTGAAGATCGACCGCAGCTTCACCCACCGGGCCTGGCAGGACGACAAACGCCGGACCATCTTCGAATCCAGCCTGGAAATGGGTCGGCGGCTGGGACTGACGGTCGTCGCCGAGGGAGTGGAAGACGGCGAGGACTGGGGTTACCTGAAGAACCTGGGTCAAGACCTGCTGGCCCAGGGCTACCACGTCGCCCGGCCGATGCCGGCGGAAGCGTTTTCCCGGTGGCTGACGCATCCGCACTGACAGCGGCGCCATCAGGACTTCCTCACGAACGCCCCTTCCCCGACAAATCCTTCCCGGCGTCCTCGAACCGAAGTGATCGGTGGCCAGCAGGCAAACAGGGACCGCCTTGTCTTTTCCCACTCTCCCCAGTAACATGTTTTCTTTTCCCAATCTCCCCAGTACAAGGACTTCACCCATGATCCAAGGCAGCATCGTCGCGCTGGTCACTCCCATGCATCCTGACGGCAGTCTTGACGAAGCTTCCCTACGCCAGTTGGTGGACTGGCACGTGGAACAGGGCACCGACGCCATCGTCACCGTCGGCACCACGGGGGAGTCGGCCACCCTGGACGCCGAGGAGCATTGCCGGGTGATCCGCTGGACCGTGGAACAGGCCGGCGGCCGCATTCCGGTCATCGCCGGCACCGGTTCCAACTGCACCCGGGAAGCGATCGAACTGACTCGCGAGGCCGCCGCCGCCGGAGCCGATGCCTGCCTGCTGGTCACGCCCTATTACAACAAGCCGACCCAGGAGGGCCTGTACCGCCATTACCGCGCCATCGCCGAAGCGGTTGCCATTCCCCAGATTCTCTACAACGTTCCGGGACGCACCGCCTGCGACCTGTTGCCGGAGACGGTGGCTCGTCTGGCGCAGATCGACAACATCGTCGGCATCAAGGAAGCTTCCGCCGACACTCCGGCCAGGGCTCGGGAGATCCGGGCCCGGTGTCCCGGCTTCCCGGTCTACTCCGGCGATGACGCCAGCGCCCGCCAGGTTTGCCTCGAAGGCGGCGCCGGGGTCATTTCCGTGACCGCCAACGTAGCGCCGCGCCGGATGCACGACATGATCGCCGCCGCCCTGTCCGGGGACCGCGCCCGCGCCGAAGCCCTGGACGCCCCCCTGGCGCCGCTCCACCGTACCCTGTTCCTGGAATCCAATCCCATTCCGGTCAAATGGGCGCTCCATGCCATGGGAAAGATTCCCGACGGCATCCGCCTGCCCCTGACCCGGCTGTCGCAGCGCCACCAGCCGGAAGTGCGCACCGCCCTGATCCAGGCGGGGATCCTCTGACTCCATGGGTCGGCTGTGCTGGCTGCTGTTGGCGATGCTGACGGGCTGCGCCTGGCTGGTACCGGACAAGGAAAAGGAATATCTGCTCCACCCTCGGCAACTACCCCCGCTCCGCCTGCCGGAAAGCATCGTTCAGATTCCCCGCCTGGAGGCACTCAAGCCGACGCCCGCCGTTCCGACGCAACCACCGCCACCCCTAGCACCCCCCCAGGTCGGCCAGGCTCCCTTCATCGAGCTCCCCCAATCCTTCTCCCAGGCCTGGATCAGCGCCATCGAGGCGCTGGATCGGGAACGCCTGGAGATCATCGACCGTGATCCACGCCGCGGGGTACTGCGTTTCCTCCATTCCGAAGCCGAGGCGGAACTGGCCCAGGATCGCGGCATCTGGGAGGACATCCTCTATTTCTTCGGCAAAGGCGCCCGGCTGCGCGAGCGCGAATACCAACTGGTGCTGCAACCGGCCGGGGACGAAAAAACCCGCCTGTATCTCTTCGATACCCGGGGCCGCCCCCTGACGGACCCCGTGGCCATGAAACTGTTAAGACGTCTGCAACGCGCCCTCGAAAGCGACGACTCCCCATGACCGTACTGCAACTGCCCGGCCCCGCCGCCCTGTCCCCGTTCCGCTGCGACAAACTGCTGGAGGCGCTGCGACGCCGCATCCCCACGGTCACCCGGGTGGCGGCCCGTTACGTCCATTACCTCGAATGTCGGCGCCCCCTCGACCGGACCGAACTCGACCGGCTCGAGCGGCTGCTCGCCTACGGCCCTCCGGCGGATCGGAATTTCACCGGACAGCATTTCTGGGTACTGCCCCGCCCCGGCACTTTCTCCCCCTGGTCGAGCAAGGCGACCGACATTCTTCATATCTGCGGCCTGGAAGCGGTCGAGCGTGTCGAACGCGGCGTCGAATACTGCCTCGCCGCTGCCGAGCCGCTGCGAAACCGCAAGCAGGACCTGGAACCCCTTTACGACCGCATGACCCAGGTGCTGCTGGCCGAAGGCGAATCCGTGGAAATCTTCAGCCATCTGCCGCCGGCCCCCCTGGTCTTCGTCCCGCTTCTGAGCGAAGGCCGCGCCGCCCTGGAGCGGGCCAACCGGGAACTGGGGCTGGCCCTCTCCGACGATGAGATCGATTATCTGGCGGCGCGGTTCACCGAACTGGGACGCGATCCCAGCGACGCCGAGCTGATGATGTTCGCCCAGGCCAACTCCGAGCACTGCCGCCACAAGATCTTCAACGCCCGCTGGACCATCGACGGCCGGCCCCGCGCCCATTCCCTGTTCCAGATGATCCGCCATACCTTCGAGAAAAGCCCGGCGGGAATCCTGTCGGCCTACAAGGACAACGCCGCGGTCATCCAGGGACCGGACGCCGCCGTGTTTCTCCGCGGCGGGGAAGGCGTCTACCGCTACCGCCAGGAGCCGGCCCACATCCTGATGAAGGTGGAAACCCACAACCACCCCACCGCCATCTCGCCGGACCCGGGGGCGGCCACCGGCGCCGGCGGGGAAATCCGCGACGAGGGCGCCACCGGCCGGGGCGGATATCCCAAGGCGGGCCTGACCGGCTTTTCCGTCTCCCACTTGCGCATTCCCGGCTTTCTCCAACCGTGGGAGGCGCAGGATCCGGGCAGACCGGGCCGCATCGTCTCGGCCCTGGACATCATGCTCGAAGGTCCCATCGGGGCGGCGCGGTTCAACAACGAATTCGGCCGACCCAATCTGGCCGGTTACTTCCGCACCTTCGAACAGGCGGTACCGGGAACCGGCGGCCGGGAATGGCGTGGCTACCACAAGCCCATCATGCTCGCCGGCGGCATGGGCAACATCCGCGCCCGGCACGTCGAAAAACGGGAAATCCCGCCCGGCGCCCTGATCATCGTCCTCGGCGGTCCCGCCATGCTCATCGGGCTGGGGGGCGGCGCCGCATCCTCCCAAGCGTCCGGAGAGGCGGCCGAGGAACTGGACTTCGCCTCGGTCCAGCGTGCCAATCCCGAGATGCAGCGGCGCTGTCAGGAAGTCATCGAACACTGCCGCGCCCTGGGGGAGGACAACCCCATTCTCTCGGTCCACGACGTGGGCGCCGGTGGCCTTTCCAACGCGGTGCCGGAAATCATCCACGACTGGTCCCGGGGGGGCAAATTCGAACTGCGCCAGATTCCCTGCGCCGACACCAGCCTGTCGCCGATGCAGATCTGGTGCAACGAATCCCAGGAACGTTACGTCGTCGCCATTCATCCCCGGAGCCTGCCCTTGTTCGAGGCCATCTGCGCCCGGGAGCGCTGTCCCATGGCGGTGATCGGCTGCGCCACCGGCCGGGAGGTTCTCCGGGTCCACGACAAACGGTTCGACAACTACCCGGTGGACATCCCGATGGATCTGCTGTTCGGCAAGCCGCCGAAAATGCACCGGAACGTCGCCCATGCGGCGCCGTGCATTCCGGTGGCCGACGTCGGCGCCATCGACTGGCACGAGGCCGTCACCCGGGTGCTGCGTTTTCCCGCGGTCGCCAGCAAAAGCTTCCTGATCACCATCGGCGACCGTTCCGTCACCGGCCTGGTGACCCGCGACCAGATGGTGGGCCCCTGGCAGGTCCCGGTCAGCGACGTGGCCGTGACCGCCTCCGGGTTCCGGAGCGTGACCGGCGAGGCCATGGCGGTGGGGGAGCGCACGCCGGTGGCGGTGCTCGACGCCCCGGCGGCCGGCCGCCTGGCGGTGGGCGAAGCGCTGACCAACATCGCGGCCGCCGCCATCGCCGATTTGGGGGACGTCAAGCTCTCGGCCAACTGGATGGCCGCCTGCGGCCATCCCGGGGAAGACGCCGCCCTGTTCGACACGGTGCGGGCAGTGGCTATGGAACTGTGTCCGGCCCTGGGAATCGCCATTCCCGTAGGCAAGGATTCACTGTCCATGAAAACCGTCTGGCGCGACGATCAGGGAGAAAAGACCATGACCGCCCCGGTATCCCTGATCGTGTCCGCCTTCGCCCCGGTACGGGACGTCCGCCGCACCTTGACCCCCCAGTTGCGCACCGAGGCGGAAACCGTCCTGCTGCTGATCGATCTCGGCCGGGGACGCCACCGCCTGGGAGGCTCGGTGCTGGCCCAGGTCTACGACGGCCTGAGCCCGGAAACCCATGCGGAAGCGCCGGACCTCGACGATCCGGCCCTGTTCAAGGCCTTCTTCGCCGCCGTCCAGAGACTGAACCAAGACGGGCTGGCGCTCGCCTACCACGACCGTTCCGACGGCGGTCTGCTGGCCACCCTGTGCGAAATGGCCTTCGCCGGCCGCTGCGGCCTCGACATCGATCTCTCCCCCCTGGGGGAGGATCCGGTGGCCGCCTTGTTCTGCGAAGAACTGGGCGCGGTGATCCAGGTCCAGCGCCGGCAACTGCCCGAGGTCGAGGCCGTGCTGGCCGAACACGGCCTGGCGTCCTGCAGCCACCGCATCGGCACCCCGGCCACCGACGGGCGGTTGACGTTCCGCCACCGGGGCCGGGTCGTCTTCGCCGCTTCCCGGGCCGAGCTGCAACAAACCTGGGCCGAGCCCAGCTACCGTATCCAGGCGTTGCGGGACAATCCCGACTGTGCCCGCCAGGAGTTCGAGGCCATCGCCGCCGACGACGATCCCGGCCTCCACGCCCGCCTCCGCTTCGATCCCGCCGAGGACGTCGCCGCCCCCTTCGTTCATGGCGGACGGCCCAGGGTGGCGATTCTGCGGGAGCAGGGGGTCAACGGCCACGTGGAAATGGCCGCCGCCTTCGACCGGGCCGGTTTCGAGGCCGTGGACGTCCACATGACCGACCTGCTCTCCGGGCGCCGGGATCTGGATGAATTCGTCGGGCTGGCCGCCTGTGGGGGATTTTCCTACGGCGACGTGCTCGGCGCCGGCTCCGGCTGGGCCGCATCCGTGCTTTTCAATCCGAAGGCCCGGGAAATCTTCGCGCGTTTCTTCCAGCGTGAAGAGACCTTCGGCCTCGGGGTCTGCAACGGCTGTCAGATGCTGGCCCAGCTCCGGGAACTGATTCCCGGCACCGACCACTGGCCCCGCTTCGAACGCAACCTGTCCGAACAGTTCGAGGCCCGCCTGTCGCTGGTGGAGATCCTGCCTTCCCCCTCGATCCTGCTGCAGGGCATGG
>JALSSF010000086.1 GCA_026984375.1 Methylothermaceae bacterium
GAACATGAGTGAATTGGCCAGTGTCATCGAGGAAGCCTTCGAAAAACGTGCCGAACTGACCCCGCAGAATGCGCCGGCGGAAATCCGCGAGGCAGTGGAACAGGCGTTGTGCCTGCTCGATTCCGGCCAGGCCCGGGTGGCGGAGAAGAAGGATGGCCGGTGGGTGGTGAACCAATGGCTCAAGAAGGCGGTGCTGCTGTCCTTTCGTCTCAACGACAACCGGATGATGGACGGAGCGCCGACCAACTTCTACGACAAGGTGGAACTGAAGTACGCCGGCTACCGGCCCGAGGACTTCCGCCGCGACGGCGTGCGGGTGGTGCCCTTCGCCAACGTGCGCCGTGGGGCCTACGTGGCGCCGGGGGCGGTGCTGATGCCGTCCTACGTCAACATCGGTGCCTACGTGGATTCCGGCACCATGGTGGACACCTGGGCCACGGTGGGTTCCTGCGCCCAGATCGGCAAGAACGTCCATCTGTCCGGCGGGGTCGGCATCGGCGGCGTGCTCGAACCTCTGCAGGCCAATCCCACCATCATCGAGGACAACTGCTTCATCGGCGCCCGCTCGGAGATCGTCGAGGGGGTGATCGTCGAGGAAGGGGCGGTGATCTCCATGGGGGTCTACATCGGCCAGTCCACCAAGATCTACAATCGCATGACCGGCGAAATCATCTATGGGCGGGTGCCCGCCGGTTCGGTGGTGGTGCCCGGCAGTCTGCCGGCCAAAGACGGTAGCCACAGCCTGTATTGCGCCGTCATCATCAAGCAGGTGGACGAGCGCACCCGCAGTAAGGTGGGGATCAACGAACTGCTTCGGGACTGACCGTTGAGCGAAACCCTGGAACTGGCCAAGGCCCTGATCGCTAGAGCCTCGGTGACGCCGGCGGACGCCGGCTGCATGGACCTGATCGTCGAGTGTCTGGAACCTCTGGGTTTTCGGGCCGAATTCCTCGACTTCGGCGACACCCGCAATCTGTGGCTGCGCCGCGGCACTGCCCGGCCGCTGTTCGTCTTCCTTGGCCATACCGACGTGGTGCCACCGGGCGATCCGGCCGCCTGGACCTTTCCGCCCTTCGAGCCCCACGTCCACGACGGCGACCTGTACGGCCGCGGCGCCGCCGACATGAAGGGGGCGGTGGCGGCCTTCGCCGTCGCCTGCCGCCGTTTCGTGGAAAGGCACCCGGACCATACCGGTTCCATCGCCGTCCTGCTGACTTCGGACGAGGAAGGCATCGCCACCGACGGGGTGGTGAAGGTGGTCGAGGTGCTCCAGGCCCGGGACGAAGTCATCGACTGGTGCCTGGTGGGGGAGCCTTCCAGCGAGCGTGTGCTCGGGGACGTGGTCAAGGTGGGGCGGCGCGGTTCCCTCAACGGTTTTCTGCGGGTGTTCGGCGTCCAGGGCCACGTGGCCTATCCCCACAAGGCGAGGAACCCCATTCACCAGTTCGCCCCGGCGCTGAATCACCTGGTGAACGAGGTCTGGGACGAGGGCAACGAGCACTTTCCGCCCACCACCTTTCAGGTTTCCAACCTCTCGGCCGGAACCGGGGCCGAGAACGTCATCCCGGGCCAGCTCGACGTCCGCTTCAATTTCCGCTTCTCCACCGAAGTGACCGCCGCCGAGCTTCAGCGCCGGGTGGCAGCCATTCTCGACCACTATGGTCTCGATTACGAGATCGACTGGCGCCTGTCGGGCGAGCCGTTCCTCACCGCCACGGACGAAATCATCGGCGCGGTGCAGCGGGCGCTCCGGGAGGTGCTGGGGCGCGAGGCCGAGTTGTCCACCGGCGGCGGCACCTCCGACGGCCGTTTCATCGCCCCCACCGGCGCCCAGGTGCTGGAACTGGGGCCGGTCAACGCCACCATTCACCAGGTCAACGAACGGGTGGCGGTGGCCGACCTCGAAGCGCTGACGGCGGTGTACGAGCGGGTGCTGGAAAATCTGTTGCTGAGGTGATCCCATGCGCTGTCACGAAATCGACTACCGTATCGTCGGTGAAGACCTGCAACTGGTGGAGATCACCCTCGATCCCGGCGAGAGCGTGATCGCCGAGGCCGGGATGATGTTGTACATGGAGGACGGCATCGTCTTCGAAACCCGCCTCGGCGACGGTTCCGAAGCCGGAGTCATGAGCAAGCTCTGGTCCCTGGGCAAACGGGTGCTCACCGGCGAATCCCTGTTTCTGACCCATTTCACCAACGAGGACGAACAGCCCCGCCGGGTAGCGTTCGCTGCGCCCTATCCCGGCTCGATCGTCCCCCTGAACCTGGCGGAACTGGGCGGGGAGGTCACCTGTCAGCGGGACGCCTTCCTGGCCGCCGCCCGGGGGACGAAGATCGAGGTGGCGTTCCAGAAGCGCTTGGGCACCGGTTTTTTCGGCGGCGAGGGATTCATTCTCGAGCGCCTGGAGGGGGACGGCATGGCTTTTCTCCACGCCGGCGGCACCGTGGTGCGCCGGGAGTTGGCCAGCGAGACGATTCGCCTCGACACCGGCTGTCTGGTGGCCTTCGGTCCCGGCATCGATTACGGCATCGCCCTGGCGGGCGGGCTCAAGAGCATGCTGTTCGGCGGCGAGGGGCTGTTCCTGGCGACCCTGTCGGGCACCGGTTCCGTCTGGATCCAGAGCCTGCCGTTCTCGCGCCTGGCTGAACGGGTGATCGACGCTACCGTGGGCATGGGCCGCCTGCAGCCGCGGGACTAGGGCTAGACGAAAAAAAGCCCGCCGGTGGGGCGGGCCAAGGCATGGGAGCAATACCCATGAGGAGGATCTTCAAAGGAGGTAAGTGATGAACACTCGTTTCCATAGACTGCACAAATAAGAATTTGTTCCCGGTATTATTTCTTTTTTGTCATTATTTCCGTCGCCGGGCGGGGTGGGGTAAAATCGACTGCAGCACTGGGTTTTACGCCCGACCCGTCATCCTGTTCATCGTCACCTGCGAGGCCGCCGCTGTGTCCGAATCGATTTCCCACGCCGAAGGCGTCACCCATCCTCCCGAGCTGCAGCGGCGGTTGCAGGCGGCCCTGAAGGCCAAGGGTCCCGGCTATCGTCCACGAACCCGGCACCGTGACTCCGCCGGCCGTCCCCGCTACATCAACCGCCTGATTCTGGAAGATTCCCCCTATCTGCGCCAGCACGCCCACAATCCGGTGGACTGGCATCCCTGGGGCCGGGAGGCGTTCGAGAAGGCCCGGCGCGAGGACAAGCCGATCTTTCTTTCCATCGGCTATTCC
>JALSSF010000087.1 GCA_026984375.1 Methylothermaceae bacterium
GGGCTGAGCCTCTTCGGTACGGTGTTGAGTGGCGTTTGTCGGTGAACGAGGCTCAATTCCAGAATCGAGTGTGCAACTTGGCCAAGAGGAGAGAACCATGCAAGAAAAAATCGCCCTGTTGAGCGACACCCTGGCCCAATGGCTGGCGCCGCTGACCGCGGTGTTGGGGGAGAAGGTCACCAAGGTCGTCGGCGCGGTGGTGCTGCTGATCGTCGGGTGGTTCCTGGCGCTGCTGATCCGTTTCCTGGTGCGCCGGGGTTTGCGGCTGGCGAACCTCAACGCCTGGCTGCGGCAGGCCACCCACAGCGCCTGGGACTTCGAGAAGATCGTCGCCCGGGCCGTCTATTACCTGCTGCTGATCCTGGTGTTCATCGCCTTCTTCGACGCCCTGGACCTGAAGATGGTGTCCGAACCGCTTCAGGTGCTGACCACCCAGGTGTTCGCCTACCTGCCGAAACTGTTCGCCGGCCTCGGCCTGACCCTGCTGGCCTGGCTGCTGGCGCTGCTGGGGCGGCTGTCGATCACCAAGCTGCTGGAAAAGAGCCGTCTCACGGAGCAGTTGGCCGCCGAGACCGAAGGCGAGACCCTGGCCACCTCCCTGGGCAACATCGTCTTCTGGCTGGTGCTGTTGATCTTTCTGCCCGCCATCCTCGGTACCTTCGGCCTGGAAGGGTTGTTGGGTCCGGTGCAGAACATGGTCAACGAAATCCTGGCGATGCTGCCCAACATCTTCGGCGCCCTGGTGCTCGGTTTCGTCGGCTGGCTGGTGGCCCGCATCCTGCGTGATCTGGTGACCAACATCCTCGACGTTTCCGGCATCAACGCCTTAGGGCGCAAGGCAGGGCTGACCGGGGAGATGACCTTGGCGCGTCTGATCGGCACCCTGGTGTTCCTCTTCGTGCTGATCCCGGCCCTCATCGCCTCCCTCAACGCCCTGAAGATCGAAGCCATCTCCCAGCCGGCGACCCAGATGCTGGCGGCGATCCTCGCCGTGATCCCCAACCTCATCGCCGCCGCCCTGATTCTCGGGATCGCCTGGTTCGTCGCCAAGTTGGTGTCGGGGCTGACGGTCAACATCCTCGCTGGGATCGGCTTCGACCGCCTCCCCCAGAAGCTCGGCCTGCCGTGGCGCGCCGAGGCGGAGGGGGCTACTCCCAGCGTGGTCGCCGGACGGCTGGTGACTTTCTTCATCCTGCTGTTTGCCTTTGTCGAGGCCGCCGACCGGTTGGGCCTGACGCAAATCTCCGAGCTGGTGGCCTATTTGATCCGCTTCGGTGCCAAGATCCTGCTGGGGAGCATCATCCTCGTCGCCGGTTTCTGGCTCGCCAATCTGGCCTACGCCGCCATCCGCCAGGCGTCGCCGGCGGATCGTCCCAATCCCTTGGCGCCGGTGGCCCGGATCGCCATCATGCTGGTGGTGACCGCCATGGGTCTGCGGGAGATGGGCATCGCCGAGGACATCGTCAACGCCGCCTTCGTGCTCACCCTCGGCGCGGTGGCGGTGGCCTTCGCTCTGGCCTTTGGCCTCGGTGCCCGGGAAGCCGCCGGCGAGCTGGCCAGGCGCTGGGTCGAAAGACTGCGTTGAGCGTTCATTCCCCCTCTGCGGAGGGGGATTTTTTCGCCTGCCTTCCCGGAAGCGCCAGCTCCGCCAGCAGGGGTAGATGGTCGGAGGCGAGCCGGGCCAGCGGGGCATCGTGGACTTCGGCACCGAGGACTTCGACGCCGGGGCTGACGAAGATGTGATCCAGGCGGATCAGGGGAAAGCGGCTGGGAAAGGTGGCCCGGACGTGGCGTCGTCGGGCGCGGGCGGTCGCGTCGGCGAGACGGCGGCGCAGGCGCCGGCACAGGCCGGAACGGGGATGAGTGTTGAGATCGCCGCACAGGACGACCGGTTCCCGGCAGTCGGGATGGCCGAGCCATTCCCGGGACAGCAGGGCCTTGAGCTGCTGATGCCTTTCGGCGGGCGTCAGTCCCAGATGGGTGTTGAGAATCTGCCAGGCGCGTCCCTGCCATTCCACTTCCACCCACAGGACCCCGCGGGGTTCCAGAAAGCGGGGACCGGGGAGGGGGCCGGCCTTCACCAGCCGGAGGGGCAGCGCGCTCAGCACCGCGTTGCCGTAGCGTTCTTCCGCCACTTGGAAGGCGGGATGAAAGCGGTATTCCATGCGCAGGTGATGGGCCAGGCGGTGGGCCTGGTCCAGACGGTTGCTGCGGGCGCGGTTGACGTCCACCTCCTGGAGGGCGACCACCTGGGCCCGGCAGGCGGCGATGACGCGGGCGATCCGTTCCGGGAGACGATGGCCGTCGGTTCCCAGGCAACTGTGAATGTTGTAAGTGAGAACCCGCAGTCCGGTCACTGGCGTCGCAGAATCTTCAGCGCCGCGGCGCGCAGGTCCGCGGTGGTGAGGGGGGCGCCGGCCGGCAGCGGCGCGTCGCGGGGCAGACAGGCGAACGCCGAGGTCTCGTTGGGCCCGGCACCGGCATGGGCGCCGTTTTCGATGGCGAAAGTAAGCGGCTGTACCCCCTTGCGCCAGCCCACCAGGACGAAATCCCCCGCTTCCGGATGGCGGCACAATTCCAGCCAGTCGCGTCCCAGGTATTCCAGCCAGGGATGATCGTCACCGAACAGGACCGCGGCGTCCTCGGGCAGGGTGTATTTTCCTTCCGCGCTCCAGGCCAGGAGCCGGCCGTCCTGGCGGAACAGCACCAGCGGCACCCGCACCTGCTCCACCAGGCCGCGGGCGAGGCGCTCGCGCAACCCCGGGTCCAGCGGCCGCTCGATGTACAGGTGCCCCACCGGACCCAGGGCGGCCAGGGCGGCGGTTTCGCCCTGCTTCACGGCATCGTCGTCGACCGGGAACAGCCGCTGAATCCGTTTGCCACCGAACCAGCGGATCCGCAGGGTCTGGATGCCCTTGCCCACGTCCGCCTGGAGATGATGTGCCAGGTCCAGGTCGGCGAGAAGTGCGCGGACGGCGTCGTCCAGGTGGCGTCCGTGGCGGTGCACGTAGGGGATCACCCGTTCCTGGCCGTGATCCGAATAGATCCAGACCTGGTAGCGGCGGCGGCCGCGGCGGGCGGCGCGCTCGATACGGGCGACGGCGTCGTCGATGCCCTTGAGGGTCCAGTGGGCGAAGCGGGAATCGGGCCCCCGGCGGTGGGCCTGTTCGTCGTAGCCGAGCAGGTTCACGTGAACGACCGGCAGGCCCCTGGCGATGTCGAGACGG
>JALSSF010000088.1 GCA_026984375.1 Methylothermaceae bacterium
CCGGCCAGAACGTCAGCGGGATAATGAACCCCGAGCAAGACCCGTGACAGGCCGACCGCCGCCGCCCAGAGAAACACCGGCAGGGAAAGCGGCGGATAGAACCAGGAAAGCAACACCGCGGTGACGAAGGCCGCCGAGGTATGCCCGGAAGGGAAGCTGAACTCGTCGGCCGGGACTACGTGGCTGTGGAATCCTGCCAGCCGGGTCTGGGGACGTCCCCGCCGAAAACCGTTCTTGAGCAGAAAATACAGCGGCCGCTCGATGAGAAAGGCAGCCAGGCCGGCTTCCAAGAACGCCGCCCCCCGATCCCCGTCGAGCCACCACACCCCAACCCCCAGAAGAGCGTACCAGTAACCGTCGCCGGTGCACGACACCCAGCGGCTGGCGGCGATCAGCCATCGATAGCAGCGCCGTTGGAGAAACCAGAGAAACAGGATCTCGTCGTAATGCTGCAGCGACTGGAGAACACGCATGGGACATCCCCTCGTCAACGATGAAACGGACCTTTCCCAAATTAGCCGCCGCAAATGACAAATCGATCACCGTTCGGTTACCGCTCGGTGACCGGCGATGCTGCCATCGAACCGTCACAGAGTCATCGTCACATTGTCATATCGCCGTCTTAGGGTTGAGGCCGCGTTTCACGAATACGGAGCCGACCATGCGACAAGATATTCCCACCGGCCGGTGGCAACGTTCCGAGATTTCCGGCCGCTATCAGACGCTCGTCGCCCTCGACCCCGCCACGGTGGAGGCCGCCTATCGACTGCGATACCGCGTCTTCGTCGAAGAACTCGGCGCTCGTCTGCCCGGCGACGGCATCGAACAGGATCGTTTCGATCCGTACTGCGACCATCTCGTGGTCCAGGATCGCCAGGACAGCCGCATCGTCGCCACCACCCGCCTGCTCAGCGACCGGGCCGCCGAACGCAGCGAAGGATTCTATTCCCAGACGGAATTCGACATCGATGCGATTTTCACCCTGCCGGGGCGATTTCTCGAGGTGGGACGCACTTGCATCGATCCCGCCTGCCGCGGCAGCGTCGTCCTGACGACCTTGTGGTCCGGTCTGGCACGTTATGCCGTCGAGCGCGGTTTCGATTATCTGATGGGCTGTGCCAGCATCCCCCCGGGACCGTCGGGATTCGCCGTCGAGGCGTTCCAACGCCGCCTCACCCCGGAGCAGCGGCCCCCCCTGTGGTTGAACGTGCGATCGCTGCGACCGGTACCCGACCATCTTCGCTGTCAACGCGACGACTGCGGCCTGCCGCCGCTGCTGCAGACCTATCTGCGGCTGGGCGCGTGGGTCTGCGGCGAGCCCTATTGGGACGAAGCATTCGACTGCATGGACGTGTTCATCCTCCTACCGTTGACCCGCCTCAAGGCCCGTTATTCCCGCCGTTTCATCCGGCGACCAGCGGAAATCCACGGCCATGCCTGAATCCACCGCAACGGTGTGTCGGGTTTTGGGACGGGCCGCCGTCGTCCTGCTGTGGCTGATCGCGGGCATCGTGATTCTGATCGCCGTTTTTCCCTGGCTCGCCCGTCTCGACGCCCGCCGCTGTGACGCCGTCCGCTTGCGCTGGTTCCGGGGGCTAGCCCGCCTACTGCGCCTGCGCCTGGAAGCGGCGGGCCGGCCCGCCACGGGGCCGATCCTCGTCGTCGCCAACCACATCGGCTGGCTCGACATCGTGGTCCTGGGCTGTCAAACGCCGCTGACGTTCGCGGCCAAGGAAGAAGTCGCCCGCTGGCCGCTGATCGGAACCCTGGCCCGACGCAGCGGCACCTTGTTCCTCCGGCGGGGCAACCTGAGGTCGGTTCAACGGGTCCGGCGCGCCATCGGCGAACGGCTCCGGCGGGGCGAGCGGGTGGCGATCTTTCCCGAAGGAACGACCACCCGGGGCGACCGGGTCCTGCCGTTCGCCCCCTCGCTCCTGCAGGCGGCGATCGACTCCGGTGTCCCGGTCCAGCCGGTCACCCTGGCTTATCCCGGCGCCGCGGCCGCCGTCGCGCCTTTCGTCGGCGAAGACACGTTCGCCGCTTCCCTGTGGCGCTTGCTGCGCCTGCCCGAGGTGAACGTCCGCTGCCACTGGCACCCACCGATCCAGGACCGCTGTCGCCGCACCCTCGCCCGCCGGGCCAGAACCGTCATCGCCACGACATCGGCACCACCGGTAGCGGCGAGACGGGCCGGCTAATCCGTCAGCAACGCCGATTCCGGATTTTCTTCCCGCTCGAGATCGAGCAGGCGGGCGCTGTCGCTCACCCAGCGGATGAGACGCCACCGGCCTGCGGTATCCTCGACCAGGGCCGTGCAGTTTTCCACCCAGTCGCCGCAGTTGGCGTAGAACACCCCGTCCGTCTGGCGTAGCGCTGGATGATGAATGTGGCCGCAGATCACACCGTCGAAACCGTGACGCCGAGCGTTCTTCATCAAGGTTTCTTCGAAGTTGGCGATGTAACGGCGCGCGTTTTTGACCCGGGACTTGAGAAATCCAGAGAAGGACCAGTAAGGCAAGCCGCGGTGGACCCGGTACAGGTTCACCCACCGGTTGATCTCCACCAGACTGTCGTAGGTGAGGCAGCCGAGGAAACGCAACGCCCCTCTGCCGTTGATGACGGTATCGAACTCGTCACCGTGCAGCACCAGCAGACGGCGGCCGTCAAGGCTTCGGTGACAACAACGACCGCGCAGACGTACGCCCTCGATCTCCGTCCCTTCGTAATCGCGCATCGTCCCGTCGTGATTGCCGGGGACGTAGATCACTTCCGTCCCTTGACGGGCCAGGGCGAAAATCCGCCGAACCACGGCATCGTGCGAGGCGGGCCAGAACCATCCTCCCTTGCGAAGCCGCCACAGATCGAGAACGTCGCCCACCAGATAGAGCTTCCGGCAACGGACGTGACGGAGGAAATCCAACAGATACTCGGCCTTGCAGCTGCGGGTACCCAGATGGAGATCGGAAAGGCAAACGATGCGATATTCCAGCATGAGAGGCCCCCTCCTAAAGCAGATCGGAGGGGGCATTCTCCGACACCGGCGTTACAACCGCGTGAGCGGCCGATGACAAGGGGGTTACCGGGCCGCCAGATCCCCCCAGCGGCATTGCACCGCCGTCAAGGCCGCCACCGCCGCGGTCTCCACCCGCAAAACCCGCGGTCCCAGGGCCACCGGCACGAAACCCTCGGCCTCGGCCAGGCGCAGCTCGGCGGCGGTCAAGC
>JALSSF010000089.1 GCA_026984375.1 Methylothermaceae bacterium
GGTGGCGGCCAGAAAGATCCGTTTGGTGTGCCTGAGTTCGGCGGCGAAGCGGCCTTCGCCCGAGGTCAGGGTGCTGACTTCCGGCACCTGGTAGAAGATCCGGTCGGCCACGGTCAGCCGGGCTTCCCGGGCCGGGATGCCGCAGCCGATCTGGGCCAGCAGCTGGGACTGGGCCACGGTCTTGCAGATGGCGGTTTTGCCGCCGCTGTTGGGACCGGTGATGAAGGTGAGGCGGTGGCGGTCCAGTTCGACGTCGTTGGGAACGTAGTCGGGATTTCCCTTGGCGAGGATGGGATTGCGCAGTTCCCGGGCGATGAAACGGTGGTGGCCGTCCTCCAGAATTTCGGGCAGACAGACGGGATGGCCGAAACCGTCGCCGAAGCGCCGGAAGCTCATCAGTTCATCCAGGTAGCCCAACGCCTCCAGGACCTGATGCACCTCGGGGTCTTCCCGGAACACCTTGCGCAAGGGATAGATGAAGCGGTCCCGGTCGAAGCTGCCGACGACCGGGGTGTAGGCGACACCCAGCGGCAGCAGGAACAGCCACAGGACGCCGATGGCGGGACGGCTGAGATCGAGCAGCGGGGGCAGTACGCCCCAAAGCAGCAACAGGCCGGCCACCAGGGCGGCGATCAGGCCGGGTTTGAACAGGGAGGGACGGAAGCGGATCGCCGGCATCCATCCCTTTTCTTCCCGGGTCAGCAGGCGTTTCTCGGTGCGGTAGACCGGCCCTTCCATGAGGGCGTAACTGCGGCTGCCGGCGAAGTTTCGGAGCGTGTCGAGCAACTGGCGCAGGTAGGGGCTGCGGGGCTGCGGCAGTTTCCGGGCCGCGTCCACGGTCTCCAGGACGAAGCGGGTGCCGTTGACATAGGCTTCGTAGCCATAGCCCCGGATTTCCTTGGCGCTGACCGGCGAGCCGACGCTGCCGAGGAAGAAGCAGTAGAGCAGTTTGTAGAATTCCGCTTCCCGGTCGGGGCGGGCGGCGTTGGTGAGCAACCGCTCCAGTCCCTGGCGCAGGGCCGTGTCGTCCTGTAATTCCCGCAGGGCTTCCTGCTTGGCGAGAATCAGGTCCCGGTCGCGCAGGGGCCGGGCCAGGGAGCGGTGCAGGGTGGCCCGGCCGATCTGGGTTTCGGTTTCGTCCATGACCTGGAACAGGTTGTCGATCTCCAGGGTCTCGTAGGTGGGGGGATCGACCACCCCGTCCTCCTGGGGGCGAACGGCGGTGATTTCCGGGCCCTCGCGCCAGAGACTCAGAAAGGGGGGGTAAAGCTGACGTAAACGTTCAAACATGGGCGTCACCTCGTGCTCCGATCACTCGAATGTATTCTCCGGGGGCCTCGCGGCTGGCACCGACAATCATACGCCGTTCCCCGTCGGGGGAAACCTCCACCTGACCGGAGATCTCCACGGTTTCCCCACGTCTGGCCTGTCCCAGATAGGTGGCGGTGAAACAAAGCACCTCGGAAATCTCCGGGTGATCCAGGCGGTAACGGGCCGGCGTGGCGAAGGCGGCGACGGCGTCGGTGACCGTGGCCCGTAAGGTCTTCCGGCCCTGTTTGCGCCAGGGGCGGGGATCGTCCACCACCCTCTCCTCCGCCAGGATCAGGTCGAATTTGGTGCCGTCGATGGCGCCTTTGGTGTGCTTGCGGCGTTCGTGCCACAGCCAGGTGGGAAAATCGAGGGCGCAGCCGCGTCGTCGCCAGGTGGTGTACCACAACTCCTCGCTCAGTTCCTCCAGCCGTCCGTCGGCGGTCAGGCGCCGCACGGCGTCGCGTGCCTGATCGAATACCCGGGTGCCGTAACACACCAGATCCAGATCGGAGCGGGGGGTGTGGGCGCCGACGAGCAGGGAGCCGGTGACGCCGAGCCTGGCCACGTTCAGTTTCTGCTCAGCCAGCAGGGCTACGATTTTCCGCAGGCGTCGGATCAGGAGATCGTCGCGGTCGCCGGCGAGCAGCTCCCGGAGGCGGCGGCGCGGTTGCAAGTGCCGTCGAATCCGGTCCAGGGGGACCGCCTGGAGGACGACGTCACGGCGGGGTGAACGATAGCGATAGTGCGGATGATGGCGCAGGATTTCCTCCGCTTCCCGGGTGTCGACCTTGCGGAGGCCCGTTGCTTCCGGCACATAGCGCAGACAGGCGACGACCCGTCCTTCCTCGAGGCCGTTCAGGGTGACGGCGAACACCAGCCCTTCGGTGGTGACGATGAAATCCCGCGCCAGAAACATGGTGTCGATTATACCGGCCTGAATTCCAGGGAGCGCTCCATGAGTGACAAAAATCGTCAAAGGATTTGACAAAAATGCGATCGAAGTTCGTGTCTGGCGATTGAGCGATAAGAAACAGTCTGATCTTGAAGGCGAATCCGGGGCAGGCACGAAAAGTGCAAATCATTGGGTAGAGACGATGAGCCTAACGACGGAGGGAAGTCCCATGGCCTACCACATCAAGAAACTGGTGGAATCGTTCCACGGCTACACTTACGAAATGGCCGGCATGATCGCCGCCTTCTTCGACGATCCCTGCGAGGCCAGAGCTTGTGCCGAACACATCGTCCAGCAGCTGCACAAGCCGGTCGAGGTCAACGGCACCAGCCTAGTGATCGTGTTGTGACCGGCGTTTTCCCACGCCGTTACCGGTCAGGGGCACGAAGGCGACACCCAGGACGTCACGAATCCGGGTGGCGCCTTCGTCGTCCTTGTGCACCACTTTCAGCGTCTGATACCCGGAAGGCTCGCCCACCGGAATGACCAGTCGACCGCCCGGTTTGAGCTGGTCGATCAACGGCGGCGGGATGTCCGGCGCTGCGGCGGTGACCAGGATGCCGTCGAACGGAGCGTGCTCGGGCCAGCCGTAATAGCCGTCGCCCACTTTGATCTCCACGTTGGTGTAACCGAGCCGTTTCAGGCGTTCCTGGGCCTTTTCCGCCAGTTCGGCGATGATTTCGATACTGTAAACTTTTTTGACGAGCTCGGCGAGCACCGCCGTCTGATAGCCCGAACCGGTTCCCACCTCCAGCACCACGTCTTCTTCGTCGGGTTCGAGCAGATCGGTCATCAGGGCGACGATGAAAGGTTGGGACACGGTCTGGCCGAAGCCGATGGGAAGCGGGCCGTCGTCATAGGCATAGACACGCGATTCCTCCGGAACGAATTCGTGGCGGGGCACTCGGGCCATGGCCGCCATCACCCGGGGGTCGAGCCGGTCCTTGCCGATGTGCTTTTTGGTCAGTTCGACCTCCCACTCGATGTCTTCGAGCATTTTTTCGATGCGGGGGTCGGGCGGTTTCGTTGTCATGGCGCGAGATCGATGGCGTCGTGTCGGCCGCTGCGTCCGTCGAAGGGGGCGGCCTCTTCCCGCCGGTGCGACGGAAAGAGGCCGGGTGTTACCGAAGCTTGGCGACGATGGCGTCGGCCATCTCCTGGGTGGTGGCACCGGAGCCGGGCTTGAGGTCCGGGGTGACGTGGACCCCCTCCCTGATGACGGCGCGGACCGCCTGTTCGATCCGACGGGCGGCCGCCTGTTCGCCGATGTGCTCCAGCATCATCACTCCCGCCAGGATCAGGGCCGCCGGATTGGCGATGCCCTTGCCGGCGATGTCGGGGGCGGTGCCGTGGACCGCCTCGAACATGGCGGCGTCTTCACCGATGTTGGCGCCGGCGGCCAGCCCCAGTCCGCCCACCAGACCGGCGGCCAGATCGGAAAGAATGTCGCCGAACAGGTTGGTGGTGACGAGAACGTCGAACTGGCCCGGGTCCAGCACCATCTGCATGGCGCAGGCATCGACGATGCGTTCCTCGAACTGGATGTCGGGGTACCGTTGGGCCACCTGGCGTCCGATCTCCAGAAACAGCCCCGAGGTGCACTTGAGGATGTTGGCCTTGTGCACCAGTGCCACTTTCCGGCGTCCCGCCTGGCGGGCGTAGCGGAAGGCGTAGTCGACGATGCGTTCGCATCCCAGGCGGGTGACCACCGCCACGCTTTCGGCGGCGACGGTTTCGCGGCCTGCCCGGATGAAATGTTCGATGCCGGCGTACAGGCCCTCGGTGTTTTCCCGCACCGTCACCAGGTTGACGTTGTCGAAGCGGGCCCGGGTGCCCTCGAAGGACAGGGCCGGGCGGACGTTGGCGAACAGATCGAATTCCTGGCGCAGGGTGACGTTGACGCTGCGGTAACCGCCCCCCACCGGGGTGGTGAGCGGCGCCTTGAGGGCCACTTTGTTGCGGCGGAAGGATTCCAGGGTTTCCTCGGGCAGGGGGGTGCCGTATTTTTCCAACGCCGCCATCCCCGCCAGCTGCCGGTCCCAACGGACCGGCACCCCGGTCGCCTCGATGACCCGGACCGCGGCTTCGGTGATTTCCGGGCCGATGCCGTCGCCCGGGATGAGGGTGATGGTATGCATGGGGCTCACCACTTGGACGCGCCGGTTTCCGGATCGTACATTTCGTGATGGATCTTGTGGCGGTTTTCGATCAGTTCGTCGATGGTGGGCTTGCCTTCGATGGCGCGCCGGATGGCCAGCTTGGTGGCCTCGTAGTTGGTGCGGTAGAGGTCCTTCTTGTCGGGGTTTTCCTGTTCGGCGCACCAGGGATCGAGCCAGACGTTGACGATGATGCACACCTTTTCCGCCCAGTCCTTGGGGATGACTCCGTCGATGACACAGTCGAGCACGGCGTCGGCGATGGCCGACTGCACCACGCCGAAAAACAGATTGATGTACTTGGTGTTCTTCATGGTGACCTTGGGCACCATGAGGGTGGCCGGTTTGACCTGCTGGTTGCAGGCGCGGATGGCGAACAGCCGGGTGTGTCCCTCGGTCTGCCCCATCAGGGTGGCGAAGGCGGTTCCCACCGGCCCGTCCACGGCGCCGAGCACCACTTCCGGCATGGCGTCGGTGCCTTGGTCGTGACTGGCGAACACGGTGGCCTCGCCGGTTTTGAAGACGGGAATGTCAGCCATGGAATTCTCTCCTCGTCGGATTGGTCGAAAAATCGGCCCCCCATTATAGCAGTCCGCCGTCACCCGCACGGGGCCGGCCCGATGGTAAACTTAGTCTTTCCTGAAAGCAGGTAATGGAGGCAGCCGTGGCGGAACTTGGCCGAATCCGTGGTCTTTTGCTCGATATCGACGGGGTGCTTTACGTGGGCGGCCGGGTGATCGAGGGCGCCCGCGAAGCGCTGGCGCGGTTGCGCAGGCATTTCGTCTGCCGCTTCATCACCAACACCAGTACCCTGTCCCTGGATTCGTTGCACGGCAAGCTGACGCGGATGGGGTTCACCGTCGCCCGGGAGGAAATCATCAGTGCGCCCCAGGCGGTGGTCCTGTTTTTGCGCCACCGGGGCAATCCGGTCTGCCACTTGTTGCTCGCCGACGACGTGAAGCGGGATTTCGGCGCCTTTCCCCAGTCGGACCAGCGCGCCGACTACGTGGTGGTCGGCGACATCGGCGAGCGCTGGAACTACGCCATTCTCAACCGTGCCTTCAATCTGTTGTTCGAAGGGGCGGAGCTGCTGGCGGTGCACAAGAACCGTTTCTGGCAGACCGAGGCAGGACTGAAAATGGACATCGGCGGTTTCGTCGCCGCCCTGGAATACGCCGCCAACAAGCAGGCCAGGATCTTCGGCAAACCGTCCCCGGACTTTTTCCGTACCGCTTTGGCGGACATGGGGCTGGCGCCGGAGGAAGTGGCGATCGTGGGGGACGACATCGACACCGACATCGGCGGCGGTCAGCGGGTAGGTTTGACCGGCATTCTGGTGCGCACCGGCAAATACCGCCCCGCGTACGTGGCGGCTTCCAAAGTCCGGCCGGATCTGGTCATCGATTCCATCGCCGACCTGCCCCGGGTTCTCGGCCGGCCATGACCCGTGCCTATCTCGGCACCCTGGCCCATCTGCGCCGCGATCCCTTCCAGTATCCCGGGGCGCTGGAGATCATCGAACGCGGCGCCCTGTGGGTCGACGAGCGGGGGCGGATCGTCGCCTTCGGCGACGCCGGGCGGATCCGCCGGCAGCTTCCCCCCGACGCCGAGATCGTGGATTTCGGCCGGGCCTGGCTGCTGCCCGGTCTCGTCGACGCCCATCTGCATTTCCCCCAGTATCATGTCGTGGCCGCCGCCAACCGGGGCCTGTTGTCCTGGTTGCGGGACAGCGTCTATCCGGCGGAACTGGCGTTCCGGGATCCGCGCTATGCGGCCGGGGTCGCCGACGCGCTGGTCAGTCGGTTGTTGCGCAGCGGGGTGACGACCGCCGTCATGTTCGGCTCCCAGTTTCCGGAGGCGACCGAGGCGCTGTTCGAGGCGGCCCGGCGCCGGGGGCTGCGTCTGATCGCCGGCATCACCCTCATGGACCGGGACGGTCCGGAACCGCTGCGGACCGATCCGGAGACCGCATGGCGCATCGCCGAACGACTGGTGCAACGGTACGGGGACGACCCCAGGCTCCGTTACGCCCTGACTCCCCGCTTCGCCCTGTCCTGCTCCCCGGAGCTGTTGCGCATGTGCGGGGAATTCCGTCGCCGTTATCCGCAGGTTTATCTCCAGACCCATATCAACGAGACCCGGGAGGAGATCGCCGCGGTGCTGCGGGCTTTTCCGGACGCGCTCCACTATCTCGACGTGTACGACCGTTTCGGGCTGCTCGGGCGCCGCACCCTGCTGGCCCACAACATCCATCCTCAGGGATCGGAAATGCGGGCCTTGGCCGAGAGCGGCAGCAGCGTTTGCCATTGTCCCAGCAGCAATCTGTTTCTGGGCAGCGGGCTGTTCCCGTTGCGCCGCCATGTCCAGCACGGTGTCCCACTCGCCGTGGGCACCGACGTCGGGGCTGGGCTGCATTTCTGGGTCTGGGAGGAACTGTCCGAGTGCCACAAGATCCAGCGCCTCCAGGGAGAGGCGCCCACGGTGGCCCAGTTGCTTCACCTCGTCACCCTGGGGGCGGCGCAGGCGTTGGCGCTGGAAGCGGAAATCGGCAATTTCGCCCCCGGCAAGGCGGCCGATTTCTGGGTGCTGGACGTCGCCGGTGATCCGTATTTGGATCAACGGCTGCGGCGTTGTCAAAGCCTGGAGGATCAGTTGTTCGTTCTGATGCACCTGGCCCGGCCCGACCAGTGTCGCGCCGTTTTCGCCGCCGGCCGTCCCTGTGCGGGGGAGGCCGTCGAATCGTGATAAGATTGCCGGGCACGTCCCGCCGGTTGGCGATTTTCTATGAAACAGCGCAAGAACCTCTATCTGATCGGCCCAATGGGGGCTGGAAAAACCACCATCGGCAGACTGCTGGCCAAGGAACTGGGCAGGGAATTCTACGACAGCGACCGGGAGATCGAGCTGCATACCGGCGTCGACATTCCGACGATCTTCGAGTATGAGGGGGAGGAGGGGTTTCGCCGCCGGGAAACCGAAATCCTGCGGTCCCTGGTCGAACTGGACGACATCGTCCTGGCCACCGGCGGCGGCATCGTCCTGCGGCCCGAGAACCGCCGTCTGTTGTCTCAGAACGGCTTCGTCGTTTATCTGTGCTGTCCGGTGGAAAAACAATTGGAACGGACCGCCAGGGACACCCACCGGCCGCTGCTGCGGACCGCGGATCCGGAGGCCAGGCTGAGGGCGTTGCTGAAGGAGAGGGCGCCGCTTTACGAGGCGACCGCCGATCTCAAGGTCAATACCGGTACCTGTTCCAGCCGTATGGTCATCAAGAAAATTCTACAGAACTTGCCATGGTGAAAACGTTAACCATCGATCTGGGAGACCGCAGTTATCCCATCCATATCGGTGCCGGGCTGCTGACGGCATCCGGTCTGATCGACCGCCACATCGCCGGCCGGCAGGTGCTGGTGGTCACCAACGACGTGGTGGCGCCCCTGTATCTGGATCCGGTCATGGCCTCGATCACGGCGCCGGACAAGGCCAGTCTGGTCCTGCCCGACGGGGAGGCGTTCAAAACCCTCGACACCGTCAACCGCATTTTCGACGCCCTGTTGGAGCGCCGCTACAGCCGCAACGCCACGCTCGTCGCCCTCGGCGGCGGGGTGATCGGCGACATCGTCGGTTTTGCCGCGGCCTGCTACCAGCGCGGCATCCCGTTCGTCCAGGTGCCGACCACCCTGCTGGCCCAGGTGGACTCCTCCGTGGGGGGCAAGACCGGGGTCAACCACCCGCTGGGCAAGAACATGATCGGGGCCTTCCATCAGCCCCGGGCGGTGATCGCCGATACCGCGACCCTGGATACGCTGCCGGACCGGGAGCTGCGCGCCGGGGTGGCCGAAGTCATCAAATACGGCCTGATCCGCGACGCCGAATTTTTCCACTGGCTGGAGACCAACCTCGACCGCCTGCTGCAGCGGGATCCAGCGGCCCTGGCCTTCGCCATCGAGCGTTCCTGCCGCAACAAGGCCGAAGTGGTCTCCGCCGACGAGCGGGAGGTGGGTTTGCGGGCGATCCTCAACTTCGGCCATACCTTCGGTCACGCCATCGAGACCGGCTGCGGCTACGGCAAATTCCTCCATGGCGAGGCGGTGGCCGTGGGCATGTGTCAGGCGGCGGATCTTTCCGCCCGTCTCGGGCTGCTGCCAGCGGAGGACGTGGCCCGGATCGTCAGGCTCATCGAACGGGCCGGGCTGCCCACGGTCCCCCCGGCGGAACTGGACAGTGAGCGGTTCTTGCGGCTGATGGCGGTCGACAAAAAGAACGTGGACGGCCGAATTCGCCTAATCTTGTTGGAAGAGATCGGACGTGCGGCGCTGCCGCAAGCGGTTCCCGTCGAATTGCTGAAGGCTACCCTGGATGAGTACGGCCGAACGGTTGTTTGACGTCCAGCCGTCGTCCCGGCGGCAGTGCGATTTTCTGGCGCCGGAAAGGCAGCAGAAGTTCGACCTGTTGCTGCACCTGCTGGCCAATCTGCCCCGCCTGATCCTGCTCGCCGGTCCCGACGGTATCGGCAAGACCACGTTTCTGCATCAGCTGAAGGCCGAGGCGCTGCCCGGCTGGCGAGTTTGCCTCTTGGAAGCCGACGAGCGTCTCAATCTGGAGACGGTGCAGCAGGCGCTGAGCCGGGGCCTGGGGCTGCAGGAGACCACGGAAGCGGCCTTGTCCGCCCAGCTGCAGCGCATGGGCGCGGCCAACGAAGTGCTCGTTCTGGCGCTGGACGAGGGGGGACGACTGCTGCCGGGGGTCCTGGACGCGGTCTGGCGCTTTGCCGCCCGGTACGACGCGTTGCGGATGGTCGTCGCCCTGCGTCCCGATGATCTTCACGTCAAGGGAGTCACCGACCGCTGGGCGGTAGAGGATGCCCACGTCATCGAGATTCCCCCCCTGTCCGAGGACCAGACCCGGATCTTCGTTTGCCGTTTGTGGGCCCGGCTGGGGCGTCGGGAACCGGACGAGGGCCTGGTGCGGGCGGTCTACGGTCGTTCCCACGGTATTCCCGCCCGGGTGCGCCGGGAAGCGCTGGAACGGATCGGCCGGCCGCCGGTGCGCTGGCATCGCGCCATGGCGAAGCCCGTCTATGTCGCCTTGGGGATCGTGTCGTCGCTGGTGGTCGGTCTGACCTATTGGCAGCAGCGGCATCCGATCGCCACCGAAGCGGAAGCCGGCGGTAAGCGGGCGGAGAGAAGGATCGCGACCGAACCGGCGCCTCGGCAAGCGCTGCCCCGGCCCCCTGCGTCGGTAACGCCGGTTCCGGAAATCGACTCGCCGGGGACGGAAAAGGACGTCGGAAAGGGAGTGGTGTCGGTTCCGGAGGCCGATACGCCGGCGGCGGCAATGAGTGCCGGGCCGGGGGTGGCGCCGGTCGCCGTCGATTCGACGGCGGAACCGGGAGGCCAGCGGGATGACGCCGTCTCGAAGGCGGAGCCGGCCGCGGAAGTTCCTTCCGCCAGGGCCGGAGATCCCGAGCCGGTGGATTCCGAAACGATTCCCGAAGCGTTGGGGATCAAGGACGCCCGGTGGCTGCTGGCGCAGGACCCACTACATTTCACCTGGCAGATCGGCGCGTTCGACGACGCCCGGGAATTGATCCGGTTCGCGCGCCGCTATCGGCAACTCCGGCCGTTGGCCTATTACCGTAAACGGCGGCAGGGCCGGCAGTGGTATTCTCTGCTCTTCGGCGTCTATCCCACCGTCAAAGAGGCCCGCCAGGCTCTGGCCGGACTGCCTACGGAAATCGGCAGGCCCTGGCTGCGGCGCCTGCGATCGGTGCACAAGGAGATCCGCGCCGCCCGATCCGTTCAACCTTAAATTTACTAAGGACCGTCCATGTCGGAATCTTTCGTTTTCATCGACGCCCTGCTGAGGCGTCCCGTACCACGGACCCCGGTCTGGTTCATGCGTCAGGCGGGCCGTTATCTGCCGGAATACCGCAGGGTGCGCGAACGGGCCGGCAGCTTCATGAATCTGTGCACCAACCCCGATCTGGCCTGTGAGGTCACCCTGCAGCCGTTGCGCCGCTTCCGCCTCGACGCCGCCATCCTGTTTTCCGACATCCTCACCATTCCCGACGCCATGGGGTTGGGCTTGTCCTTCGCCGAGGGGGAGGGGCCGCGATTCGCCCGGCCCGTCCGCAGCGAGGCCGACGTCGACCGCCTGCCGCCTATCGATCCCGAGGACGATCTGGGTTACGTGATGGCGGCGGTGCGCCTGATCCGCCGCGAGCTGGACGGCGCCGTGCCGCTGATCGGCTTTTCCGGCAGTCCCTGGACCCTGGCCGTCTACATGGTGGAGGGGGGCGGCAGCCGCGATTTCAGGCAGGTCAAGACCCTGCTCTACGATCGCCCCGATCTGATGCGCCGGTTGCTGGACAAACTGGCGGTGGCGGTGGCCGACTACCTCAACGCCCAGATCGCCGCCGGCGCCCAGGCGGTGATGCTGTTCGACACCTGGGGCGGGGTGCTCCCCGCCGAGGACTACCGCGACTTCGCCCTGGCGGCGGCGCGCCGGGTTCGTGAGCGTCTGCGGTTGGGTATGGGGGAGACGCGGGTGCCGGCGATCCTGTTCACCAAGGGTGGCGGCCAGTGGCTGGAATGGCAGGCCGACGCCGGTTTCGACGCCCTCGGCCTGGACTGGACCTGCGACATCGGCCAGGCGCGGCGCCGGGTCGGGGAGTGGGTCGCCCTCCAGGGCAATCTCGATCCCGTCACTCTGTACGCCGATCCCGACACCATCCGCGGCCGCGTCGCCCGCGTCCTCGAAAGTTACGGTTCCGGCAGCGGCCACGTCTTCAACCTGGGTCACGGCATCCTGCCGGACGTGAATCCCGACCACGTGACCGCGATGGTCGAAGCGGTCCACGAACTGAGCCCGGCCTTCCATCGGTGAAACCCTGGGGACTGCTCGCCGCGCTGGCCGTCTTCCTCGGCCTGTGGTGGGGGGTGGATCTGGGACGCCCCGAAACCGGGGCGATGGCGGCGGTGGCGGCCCTGATGGCGGTGTTGTGGCTCACCGAGGCCCTGCCCCTGGCGGTCACCGCCCTGCTGCCGCTGGTGTTGTTTCCCCTGCTGGGCATCGCCGCCACCAAGGCAGTGGCGGCCAAGTACATGAACGCTACCGTGTTCCTGCTTTTGGGCGGTTTTCTCATCGCCCAGGCGCTGGAACGCTGGGGGTTGCACCGGCGGATCGCCCTGGCGGTGCTGGGGACGTTCGGCGGCCGGCCGCTGGCGGTGGTGGCCGGGTTCGTCTGCGCCACCGCCTTTCTCTCCATGTGGATTTCCAACACCGCCGCCACCCTGGTGATGCTGCCCATCGCCCTTGCGGTGCTCGGCCGTTTCGAGGCGGCGTTGCCCGGCGACCAGGCCCGGCGCTTCGCTACCGCCCTGCTGTTGAGCCTGGCCTATGCCGCCTCCATGGGCGGGGTGATGAGTCTGGTGGGGAGTCCCCCCAATCTGGTGTTCGCCCGCCTGTATCAGGAGACGGCCGGAATCGAGGTGGACTTTCTGCGGTGGATGCTGGTCGGCGTGCCGGTGGGGGCGTCCCTGCTGGCGGTGCTGGTGGGCTACCTCTACGCCGTCTGCCTGCGCCGCCTGGACGGCGGTGTGGATCTGAGCGCCGCGGTGGCGGCGGAACGGGCCGCCCTCGGCCCCATGAGCCGGGAGGAAAAACGGGTGGCGGCGGTGTTCGGGCTGACGGCGCTGTTGTGGACGACCCGCAAGGGCGTCACCGTCGGTGCGGTGCGGATACCCGGCTGGCAGGCATGGCTGCCCCATGGCGAACTGGTGGACGACGGCACCGTGGCCATCGCCATGGCGGTGTTGCTGTTTCTGCTCCCGGCCCGGGGCCGTACCACCCTGCTCGACGCCGGTGTCTTCGCCCGTCTACCCTGGGGAGTGGTGATCCTGTTCGGGGGCGGTTTCGCCCTGGCCTCCGGTTTCCGGGACAGCGGTCTGTCGGCGTGGCTGACCGCCCGTCTGGGGGATTTGACCGGCCTCGGGCGGCTGGAGACGATGGCGGTGGTGGCTGGCGGCATGACCTTCCTCACCGAGCTGACGTCCAACACCGCCACCACCCAGCTGGTCCTCCCCCTGCTGGTTTCCCTGGCCCGGGCGTTGGGGCAGGAGCCGGTGTGGCTGATGCTGCCGGCGGCCCTGTCGGCTTCCTGTGCCTTCATGTTTCCGGTGGCCACCCCGCCCAACGCCATCGTCTTCGCCAGCGGCCGCCTGGCCATCGGCGACATGGTGAAGACCGGTCTGGTGCTGAATCTGGTGGGGACGCTGGTGATCGTCGCGGTGACGGCGGCGCTGATTCCGCGGCTGTTCGATTAGTCGGTTAGCGCGCCGGCCACTTAAGATAGCACGGCCGATTTTTCCGATTGCCCCAGACCGGGCAGGACGGCGGCGGCGAGATGGAGGGGATCGCCCGGCGTGAATGGTGGCGTCGCGCTCTCCCGGGTGCGGCGCAGCAGCGTCACCGCTTCCGGGAGGGCGAACTGCTCCCCGAAGGTGCCGGCGACGAAGCGGCCGCCGCGGATTTCCCCCCGGGCCTCCAGACGGCGGTAGACCCGCACCAGTTCGAGCCACGACGGCATGGTCCTTTCCCGGGCCGCCAGGGCGCGAAAGACGACGCCGTAGCGCCGCAGCAGCGCCCGGGCCTGCTGTTCGACTGCCTCGTCCGCCATCCCGGCCGGCCGCAGGCGTTGCCAGCGGCCGGCGTTCTCCAGGCTCGCCAACACCCGCCGGTAACGGCGTTTCCGGGTCTCCGGCAGCAGCAACGCCCGCAGGCCCTCGAAACTGTCGCAGCTGACCTGTCCCAACGCCGCCAGTTCCGCCAGGGCGGCTTCCAGCTGGGTGGGGAGCAGGCGGGTCGCTGCCTGGATCTCGTCGAAGAACAGCGCACCCTCGCGTTCGAGGGTCTCCAGGACCAAGGCGGCGGCAGCCGAGACCGGTGCCGGCGGCGGATCGGCGATCCAGGCGGCCAGCCGGCGCCGGGGCAGGAAGGCGACGGGCAGCTTGGCGACCGGCGTGCGCCGGCCGCTGGGGGTGAGGCAGGCCCAGACGAAGCGGCCCGACTGGCACAGGCGGTCGAGCCAGGCCGGGTCGTAATCGGGCAGGCGGGTCGGAAGGAGATGGCGTTCCCACGCCGGTGCCGGGGCCGGGAAGCCCTCCAGTTGTTCCAGGATGGCTTTGAGGGCTTCCGGGCCGCGCAGGCGGGTGTCGGGGTGGGCGTGCTGCCAGCGGACCAGGAAGGCCAGGAAGCGGCCGGCGGCCACCGGCTCGATGTCGGCGCGCAGCCGCGTCAGGGTGAGGCGGTGGATGCGGGCCAGCAGTCCCCGTTCGCACCAGCCGTCGTCACTGGTGAGCACGCTGCCTTCCTGTTCCAGGCGCCGCAGGGCCGTTTCGACCGCGGCGGTGTCGACCCCGATCTGGGCCGCCAGCTCGGCGGCGGTGACCGGCCCGGTGATGCCGAGGCGGGCGCGGACGATGGCGGTCAGGGCGTCTTCGGCGCGCCAGGATTCATTCGCCAGCGCCGGGGGCAGGGCGGGCGTCGGCTCGGGGGCGTCCCGGGTGAAGGCCCGCCAGCGCGGCCAGTGCTCGGCGGCGATCCAACGCGCTCCCAGGCGGCAGGCGCGCCCTTCGTTTTCCAGAGCGGCGAGCCAGGGGCGCCATCGTGGCTCGATTTCCGTCTCCAGCAGGTAGCCGCAGGTGACGAGGGCGTCGAGCAGTTCCTCGGCATCCCGGGGTTGGGGACGGGCCTCGCGCCGTACCCGGGCGACGGCCTCGGGGTCGAGACGGGCCAGACCACCGGCCTCCTTCGGGTCGAGCCAGCGGCGCTGGGACACCGCCCGCACCCGCCGTTCCTCCAGGGGGGCGCCGTCGAGGAAGGCGTACACCCGCGCCCCCACGATTTCCGCCGCCAGGGGGGAAGGTTCGACGGTTTCCCGGGCGGTCACGGCGATGTCTCCGGTCTCGATGCCGCGGAGCACGGTTTCCAGACCCTCGATGTCCATGGCCTCCTGCAGGCAATCGTCGAGGGCCTGGCGTACCAGCGGATGATCGGGAATCTCACGGTCGCCTTGGATGTTCTCCAGGCAGGCGAGCTGGTCGGGGAAGACGGCGGTGACCAAGTCCTCGGCCTCCATCCGCAGCAGGTAGGGCGGGGTGCGCCGGCCGCCGCGGAAGCGGCGGATCGCCAGGGAGATGGCCGCCACCGCACGCCAGCGGGCAGTGAACATGGGGTTGTCGAGGACCGCCTGGGTGAGCAGATGACGGACGGTGGCGC
>JALSSF010000090.1 GCA_026984375.1 Methylothermaceae bacterium
CCCGGGCGATCGTCGCCGGCCTGCCCCGCCACATCGGCGAACGGGAACTGGCGGTACTGGCCCGGGAACTGCCACTGGCCGCCGGCGACCTCGCCCTGGAAGAACTCACCGGCTGCGGCGTCGGCAATGTGGTCATGGTCACGGTACGGAGCCGCCACCTCACCGAACTGTTCACCGGCTTCGGAGAACGGGGCAGAAAAGCGGAGGCGGTGGCCGGGGAACTGGCCCGTCAGGTCAGGGCCTACCTGGACGCCGGCGTGCCGGTCGGGCCCCATCTGGCCGATCAACTGCTGGTGCCCATGGCCCTGGCCGGCGGCGGCCGCTTCCTGACCCTGCCGCCCACCCGGCACACCACCACCAACGTCCAGGTCATCGAACGCTTCCTGCCGCTGCGCTTCGACCTGGAAACGATGGCGGACCGCTGCTGGATCCGTCTGAATCACCAGTAGCGTTCCGTGGTGATCTGGCCCGGCTGCTTGCGCAGATTTTCCCGGAGCCCCCGCCGCTTGAGCAGCGCCACCGTGTCTCTGACCATGTCCGGATTGCCGCAGATCATCACCTGACTGTCCTCCGGACGGATCTCCAGACCGGCACGTCGTTCCAGCTCGCCCGACTCGATGGCCTGGGTGATGCGCATGGGAAGCGCGCCGGGACAGGGCTCGCGGGTGACGCTGGCGAAAAACCGAAGCCGGTCGCCGTGGGCGCGGCGAAAACTCTCGATGGTGTCCCAATAAGCCAGTTCGGCCCGGGTGCGGACACCGTGGACCAAGACGATTTTCTCGAACCGGCGCCAGGGGGTCCCGGTCTTGAGGATGGAGAGGAAAGGGCCGAGCGCGGTGCCGGTGGCCAGCAGCCACAGATGCCTGCCCTCCGGCACCTGGCCGAGGGTGAACAGACCGGCCGCCCGGCGCGCCACCCACACCGAATCGCCTGGTTGCAGCCGCGCCAGCCGCGGGGTCAGGACACCGTCGGGAATGACGATGAAATAAAAATCCAGCGGCCGTTCGTCCGGGGCGTTGACGTAGGAATACGGCCTGCTGACGAAACGATCCCCGACCACCAGCCCCAGCCGGCCGAACTGACCGGCCTCGAAGGGTTCGATCTCGGCTTCCACGCGCAGGGAATAGAGCCGCTCGGCCCAGCGGTACCGTTCGACCACACGGCCCTCGCTCCATTTGCGGGTATCGACGGTGACGGTCACGATGCCTCCGACAACAACGATTCCAACGGACGGTAACGTTCCAGCATGCCCCAGAATTCGGCGACCGGCCGGCAGGTGATCCAGCCCCGGTAAGTGTTGACCGCCTTGGCCAGCCCCGGATCCTCACGCACCGCATCCAACCCCTTTTCCGCCAGCGCAAGGGCGTAGGGCAACGTGGCCCGGGTGAGGGCGATGGTGGAGGTCCTGGGATAGGCACCGGGCATGTTGGTGACACAGTAATGAATCACATCGTGGACGGTGAACACCGGATCGGCATGGGTGGTGGGCCGTGAAGTCTCGACGCATCCCCCCTGGTCGATGCTGACATCGACGATCACGGCACCGGGCGCCATGGATTCGACCATGGCTTCGGTAATCAAACGGGGGGTACGGGCACCCCGGATCAGCACCGCCCCCACCACCAGATCGGCGTCGACGATCTCCTCGGAGAGGGTCGCGGCGGAGGAACGCACGAAGCGGAAACCGTCGGGATAGCGCGCCTTCAGGTCGTCGCCGCGGCGGGGATCGAGACCGGCCATCACCACTTCGGCCCCCATGGCGCAGGCGCGCTGGGCGGCGTGGCGGGCGACCACGCCGTCGCCGACGATCAGGACCTTGCCGTAGCCCACCCCGAGCACCTCGGCCGGCAGGGTGCCGCGACCACCGTTGAAGCGGGCCAGATAGTACGCCCCCATCAGGGTAGCCATGTTGCCGGCCACCCCGCTCATCGGCGCCAGCAGAGGCAGGCGCCCCTCCCGGTCTTCCAGGGTCTCGTAGGCGATGGCGACGGTGCCGCTGACCAGCAGGGCCTCGAGCAGTTCCCGGGGGGCGGCGGCCAGATGGAAATAGGTGAATACCAGTTGCCCGCGCAAATAGCCACACTCGACCGGTTGCGGCTCCTTGACCTTGAGGACCAGTTCGCTCCCCCAGGCCTCCGCCACCGAACCGATCCGGGCACCGGCTGCCCGATAGGCGGCGTCCTCGAAACCGGCACCGGCCCCGGCGCCCCGTTCCACCACCACTTCATGACCCGCGCCGGTCAGGACCCCGGCACCCTCCGGCGTCAGGGCGACCCGGTACTCCTCGGTCTTGATCTCCCGGGGGACACCGACACGCATCAGGTCAACTCGAGGGCGGCCTGACGAATCACGGCTTCGTCGGCCCGCACCAGATTCTTGCTCACCGCCCGCGTCACCAGCTTGGCGGTTTCCGGTGACAGATGCTTGCGCAGCAGGCCCAGAAACTCCGGTGCGGCGATCAGGACCAGGTTCTCGAACCGCCCCTCGGCACGGGCCCGGTCCAGATGGTCGGCGAGCGCCTTGGCGAAACGGTCCGCCTCGGTCTTCTTCGGATCCATTTCGCTCTCCATGTCGTGGATCCCGTGACCCTTGCGGTCATAGACGTGGCCGGCATTGTCGGAATTGATGTCCAGCACCTTGGCCCGCGATCGCGGATGGGTGAAACCCTCCAACTCCTGCATCGGCTTCGTCCGGCCGTTGGCCGAAAAAATCCTCGCCCGGCTGCTTTCTGCCGCTACCACCCATGTCTTCTGCATCGCTCTGCCTCCTTTCGCTTCCGGTTAAGATTGCACCATGCCATTGTACACGGCTGCCCCTGCGACTCCGAGCCTCCGCCGGCAAACCCGGGCGAGCGCCCCGAGCAGCACCACCTCGGGAAACATCACCACCTGCAGCGCCACCCCGGCCAACAGATCCCGGTACCGTCCCTTGGCCGTGAAGCCGGCGAGAAAATAGCCCTCCCGCAACACCGGCAAAATCTTCGGTGCGATGCCACCGGCGATATAGATGCCGCCCAGGGCCAGGCTTTTCAAGGCCAGGTTGCCGGCCTCGGCGCCGTAAAGGGAGGCGAACCAGCGCAGCGCCTCGAGACAAAGGGGATCGCCCCATTCCAGCGCCCCCCGGCTCACGGCCGCCGCCGCGTCGCCCTCCGCCATCGCGGCCCCCACCCGGGCATCGGCCCGCTCCGGTTCCGTCTCGGCCAGGAAACGGTAGATCGCCGCCAGCCCCGGACCTGAGACCACGCGCTCGCAGCTGACATGATCCGGGTAAAGACGCCGCAGCCAGGCCAGCAGGGCGTCCTCGCGGGCGTCGCGGGGAGCGAAATCGCAGTGGCCACCCTCGGTCGCCACCACCGTGGTGCCGCCTTCGGCATGGATCAGCAGCGCCTCGCCGAGACCGGTGCCGGCGGCGATCACCGCCCGGTGGGCGCTTTCCCGGACCCGCCCCTCGGGATTGAGGGGGACGAACCGGTCCGGCGGCAGTTCGAGGATGCCATACGCCGCCGCCTCCAGGTCGTTGAGCAAATCCACCGGCGCCCCGTTCAGCCGCCGGGACAGCGCTTCGGCCTCCAGAACCCAAGGCAGGTTGGTGGTGCGGCACACCCCGTCCCGCACCGGACCGGCGACGCCGAGACCGACGGCGGCCACCGGGCTGGGATGGCGGGCAAGAAATTCGTCCAGCACGGCCTCGAAACGGTCGTAAGCGCGGCTGGAGAAACGCTCCCGGGCGATCAGGCGCACCGCGTCACCGCGCACTTCGGCCAGACACAGCCAGGTCTTGGTGCCGCCGACGTCGCCGGCCAGCAGCCGGGTCATTCGCCCTGCAGGGTGGCGACCACGGTGCGCCGCCCGCCGCGGTCGCGGTGTTCCCCGAGATAGATCCCCTGCCAGGTGCCCAGGAGAAGGCGCCCGTTGCCGATGGGCACCGTGACGGAACAGCCCAGCAGCGAGGCCTTGATGTGGGCTGGCATGTCGTCCGCCCCCTCCAGGGTATGGCGGTAATAAGGGGCGTTCTCGGGCACGAAATGGCGGAAATGGGCCTCCATGTCCGCCCGCACCGTGGGATCGGCGTTTTCGTTGACGGTCAGGGAGGCGGAGGTGTGCTGGATGAAAAAGTGCGCCAGTCCGATGCGGAAATCGCGGATTTCCGGAAGCTGCTGCAGCAGTTCCCGGGTGACCAGATGAAAGCCGCGGGATTTGGGGGTCAGGGTGATGGTCTTCTGGATCCACATGGCAGCTTCCCTCCGGATGAAGGATGGCGGAGAGGGAGGGATTCGAACCCTCGGTACGCGAAACGCGTACACCTGATTTCGAGTCAGGCCCGTTCGACCACTCCGGCACCTCTCCGTCGTGGCGCTATTTTAGCACGGTCCGGCTCGATTCACGATTCCCAGCGCAGGGCCCTTCTCCCGCGGTGTCCGGTCGAGGGCCCGGAGCACCCTGGGATCGCGGCGGTACAGGTCGGGACGGAACTGAACGAATTCAGGGGTTTCCACATCCGGCATCGCGGTGAGATAGACGATCAGGATCGGCATCGGCCGTTTGAGAACCACGGTGCGGGTCCGGCCGCTGTCGATCAAAGCCTGGACGCGCGCCCGGGTCCATTGCGGGCCGTTGGGAGCCAGCAGGATCTCGGCCAGTTCCAGCGGCCTGGCGACCCGGATGCAGCCGTGGCTGAAAGCCCGGCGCGGACGCCGGAACAAGGCCTTGCTGGGGGTATCGTGGAGATAGACGTGGTAGGGATTGGGAAACATGAACTTGATCCGCCCCAGGGCATTGCGGGGACCGGGGCGCTGGCGCAGGATGAAGGGAAAGTTCCTCGGCGTGACCGCCGTCCAGTCCACCGTCGCCGGGTCCACCCGCCGGCCGTCGGGCAGCAGCAGTTCCATGTCATGGCGGGCGAGGAACCCCAGCGGGTCCTCGAGCAGCCGGGGGACCAGTTCGCGCCGCAGGATGCTTCGGGGCACGGTCCAGGTGGGGTTGATGTCGATGTAGGTGACGAGGTCCCGGAACACGGGGGTCTGCCAGTAGGGCTTGCCCACCTGGATCGGGCTGGACCAGAGCGACCGTTGGCCTTTCCGCAGATGGAGCTGGAATCCGGCCAGGTCGACGCCGAGGAATTCCTCCGGCAGGCTGTGGTACAGCCAGCGCAGCCGCTCCAGGTTGACGCGCAGCTGCTGAATCCTGTGGGAGACCGGAACGTTGAGCGCCGCCAGGGTCCGGCGTCCCACGACGCCGTCGTCCACCAGCAGATGGCGCCGCTGAAACCGCCGCACCGCCTCCACCAAAGCGGGATCGAACGCTTCCGGTTCGGTACCGGCGTCCCCCTCCCAGTCGCCGGCGATCGCCAAGCGCCGCCGCAGCAGCACCACCCGGGGATCCCGCATTCCCAGCCGCAGACTGGGACCCGGCGGAATCGTCGGCCACCCGCCGCGCTCCTCGATTTCGCGGTATCGGGCCAGGACGGCACGCAGAGCGGGATAGATTCCTTCGGGCAGCAGCCGGGTCAACAGATCGCCGATCCCGCCGCTGCGGATCGCGCTGAGCAAGGCATCCACCGTCAGGGTACAGCCCAACTGCGGCCGGTAGTTCCAAGCCTTGAACAATCGGGCGGGGTCGGCCTTGCCGGCACTGAAGTGAAGCGCCAGGGTCGCCAGGGCGTCGCTCAGCAACAGCTCCCGATCCACGGCATCGAGGTCGGCACGGCTCAGGGCGGCGCGGTGATAGTCCAGCGGATTCAGTCCCTCCCGGCGGCTGCGTTCGATCCATTCCATCAGAACGGCGGCCGTGCCCCCGTCGGTCCACAGCGGCCGAAAGCCGGCACGCTCGTAGAGGGCCATCACCAAGCGGGGCTCGACGACGGACTCGCCGCCCGCCTCCAGCCGGCCGGAACTGCGGAACAGCTCGAAGCGGGATTCTAGGCGCTCGGTGAAGCCGCCGGTGTCCGCCGGCGCCACCGCTCCGTGAAACAGCAGAATCAGCACCGCCCACAGCCGGACCGGACTTGAATTTTTCCCCCGATGTCCCATACTCAACAAGATTCGTTCATTTTTTGAAGTCCGTCACAATATGGATAACCGACCCGATCTGTCCAAGCGCCGCTTCCTTGCCGGCGCGGTGGCCGCGCTGGTGACGCTACCCGCCTTTCCGTCCTGGGGCAAAGCCCCCCGTCCCCGGGAACTGGCCTTTCGTCACCTCCACACCGGGGAAACGCTGCAGGTGGAATACCACGACGGCAGACGATATCTCGACGACGCGCTGCGCACGGTCGATCACTACCTGCGCGACTTCCGCACCGGGGAGGTGCACCCCATCGATCCAGGTCTGCTGGATCTCCTCTACACCCTGCGATGCCGCACCGTCGGCCGCTGCCGCCCTTTCGAGGTATTCTCTGCCTACCGCTCGCCGAAAACCAACGCCATGTTGCGCCGGCGCAGCAGCGGAGTCGCCAAACACAGCTTCCACATGCGGGGACAGGCCATCGACGTCCGCCTGCCGGGCGTGGACGTCCGCCATCTGTACCGGACCGCCTGGAACCTGCAGCGCGGCGGGGTGGGGCTGTACACCCGCTCCGGCTTCATCCACGTGGACACCGGCCCGGTGCGCACCTGGGGCGGCTAGGACCGCCCTTCCGGACCGACGAGCGTCCGGAGGAACTCCAACACTTCGAACACCGAGGCGAAATAGCGATCGCCGTCGCCGGCGAACCCCGGACGCCCCGCCAGCGCGCGGATGGCGACCGGATCGGCGCCTTCGATTTCGATACGCAGTCCCTCGCGCTCCGCCGTCACCGCCAGCGGCGGCCGCCACCCCAGCTCCCGCAGGCGGCCGAGCCAGGCGTCGACCGCCTCCTGGAGCAGCATCTGCCGGCGCAACCGGGCCCGCTCCTCGGCATCGCCGCAGCCCGCCAGAACCATTTCCTCCGCCAGCGCCCGGGCCACCGTCCGAACCTCGGTGGGATCGACCTCGGTTTCCCGAAGCAGGACCTCGATGTCCGGCGTCACCTCCAGAAACAGGGTGCCATAGCGCCAGATCCCGCCCCCCTCGGCGCGGCGGTAGCACACCACCGCCCGCCCCTCGGCCTCGCAGGCGCCGAGCCGCAGCCGGAAGCCGATCTTGTCGAGGGGCTCAAGGGAGGAGTCATGGGCCACGAAGGCCAGCCCGTTGGGACTGAGGTCCACCAGGCGGTGGGCGTGGTAACCACCCGCCGCTTTCCAGCCGGCCCGGCGGATGTCGACCCGTCCGCCGGGAAAGGGGAACCGGGGTTCACGACGGGATTCCGAAGAATCGTTCATGATCTTAGAATTCGGCGTAGACGGCGCAGATCGCCTCTGCCGTCTCCTTGTAGTCGGTGCCGCCGATGCAGGCGGCGGTGTTGGTCTGTATCGATCCGCTCCGGGGCTTGCCGTCGTCCAAGTCGATGTCCAGCTGGGCGGCCGCCTTCACCGGCACGTTGGCGTACTGGAACCAGTGGTCCCACTTGCCGTTGACCCTGGCCCACATGGGCAGAACGGTACCGCCGTAGGTGTGCTTGGGCAGGTCGGAAGTGCCGTCGAAATCCCCGGAAACGATGCCGGCGGCCGCCAGGTGGCTCCAGAAGGGATAGCGTTCCCCCCCGTCGATCCGGCCGTTGCCGTTGCCGTCGGCCAGGCCGGCCTTGATGCGACTCGAGGCCTTCTTGAAGTCGCCGGGCAAGGCCCGGTAGCGGTCCATGAAGGTGTTGACCGCGGCGACGTTGCCGTTGACGCTGTTTTCCAGATTCTTGACCTTGGCGTTCTCGATCATCGCCCGGCCTTTCATTACCCCGCCCAGGAGCAGGCCGATGATCACCAGGACAATGGCGATTTCCGTCAGGGTGAATCCCGTTTGCCGTTTCATCGTCGTCACCTCGCTCGTGTCGTCATTTCAGTCGTCATCGTCATCTTCATCATCGTCGTCCGATTCCGTCCCGCCAGCGGCCGCGGCGCACAAACCTGCCAGGGTGGCCCGGTTGGCCAGCACCGTGGGATGAATCCAGGCCAGCAGATCGTCGAAACGGTCCTCGGCCGGTTCCTCCCGGACGAAGACCGCATCCCCGTCCTGGTTCTCCGCTTCGGTGGGAAAGGCGCGCTTCCCCCCGGAGATCACCACCGCGGTCACCCGCACGGTCGTTCCGTCCGCCTCCCGCACTTGGATGGGCGCGGACGGGGAACACGGCGCGGTGGCGGCGGCCACCCGGTAACGCCACGGCCGTCCCCAGGGATCGGTCCGGGGCGCGCCCAGGGCGGCCCAGGGCAACCCGTCCCCCCCGACGGCGGCGGGCAGGCGGCCGTGGAGCAGGGCATAGCCGTAAAGGGCCTCGACGATCTCGCCGAGCTGGCGCTGGGCCTCGCGCTCGCGCCGGAACTGGTACTGCTTGGCCAGGGGCACCAGCATGCCGCCCAGCATCAGACTGAACACCGTCAGCACCAAGGCCATTTCCACCAGGGAAAAGCCTTTGCCTCTGTCTCTATTCACCGGCGAATTCCTCGATCGTGACGCCACTTGTCCCGTCGGCCACGGCGGCCTGTCCCGGACGCAGCCGCAGGCGCCGGCCGTGCCATTCCAGCATCACGGCACCCCTCCGCAGCCTGGGGCGAAGCGCCGGCTGCCCTTCGCCCCAGGGTCGGCCGTCGATCCAGAAGCGGCGGCCGCCGCGGCCGTCGTCGATCCAACCTTCCAGCCGCAGCGCGACGGCGCCGGTATGCCCCCTGTCCGGCACCCCGGCTTCGAGGGCCCGGCGATCCTCGGGGGTGAAGAACAACCGCCCCAGGGAACCGGCCTCAGACGGCAGGGCCGTCGTCAACAGCGCCGTCATCACCATCGTCATGGTCTTCATGGGCGAAACCGTACCAGTACAAACGGCAACGGGCGGTGAGATTGACCCCACCGGGGACGGGACGCTCGCCGGCACGCTGGATTCGGCACGATTCCAGGCTGAAATACCCCAGCTCCGCCCGCTCCAGCCCGCGCCACAGAGCCAGCAATCCCCCCTCGTGCACCAGACCCAAACGCAATTCGATCTCGCTGCGCCATAACCGCAAGTTCTCCTGATTCCATACCGTCTGCCGTGGTCCCAGGGTGTAGTCCAACTCGGGCACCCCCGCCGCCGCGGCCAACCGGGGCGCGGCGGCCACCCAGTCGAGCCGGGTCGCCCCCCAGCCACCCCGGCGCCACCACCGGCGGAAGCGGGCACCGGATTCGGCGACGATGTCCCGGGCGGAACGGCGCTCGGCCATCCGCGCCTTCAGATCCCGAACCTGGGCCTCGATCCGCTGCACCGCCGCACCGGCCGCCTGCAGCCGAAACCAGCCCAGATAAACCAGCGCCGCAGCACCGCACAGGGCGGTGACGCAGACCAGGTATGGCAGGTACTCACGCCTCGTCATCGGCAGGGACGAACCAAATCTTTAGTTTAAAAGTAGCCGACATTTCCGGTTTCGCCCCGGCGACCACCTTTCCTTGCAGCGGGGTGCGCTCGTCCAGAGGGGGATCGCCACCCGCCACCTCGACGCGCCGGATCACCGCCTCGGCGGCGAAGGCCCGGCGCAGACGGCCGAGTTCGGCCGCTAGGCGACGCACGTCGGTGACGTGATCACGGCGCAGGGTCAGGAGCGCCACCGGTGGCCGCCCCGGCAAAATCGAGGTCTCCCCTTCCTCTTCGTCGGCCGCCGACCGTTTCCAGGACAGCTCGACCAGCCGCCAGGCCGGAAAGCGTGTCAACACCCGCCCCAGGGGCTCCAGCAGCGCATCCGGCGCCAACCGTCGCCGCGCCAACGTTCCATCGACTTCCAGCCAAACCTCCATCTGCCAGGGCGTGAAACCATCGATGGCGGCGGGCGCCGGCAGGGCGGCCAATTGCCGCTGCAGACGGTCGCGGGCGTCCGCCAGTTCGCGGCGTGCCTGTTCCAGTTCCCCGTGCCGCTGCCAAGCGTAGGCGAAGTAACCGCCGGCGAGAGCGAGACCGGCGACGGCGGCGGCGTACAGAAGCGCCGCCCCCCGCGCCTTGGCCGGCCGTGGGGGACGGTAATGGGGCCGGCACCAGTAGCGCCGTGCCAGGCGGAGCGCCGCCCGTTGCGGCATTTCCCCGGTGGCCGGCAGCACCGCCACCCGGGTATCGGGCAGTTCCGCCAGAACGTTTCCCAGAGAACGGGCCAGCGCTTCGGCGGCCACCACCTGGAAGCGGCGCTCCCCGGCGACCTCCAAGGTGCGCTGGAGATAACGCCAGGTCCGTTCGACCTCCTCGGGCACTTCCTCTTCGGCCGTCTCCCTTTCCACCCGGCTGAGGCGGCTGAACACCAGCCGCCCCCCTTCCCGGTAGTTCTGGCGCAGCACCAGGCGTTCGCCCTGGGAATAGAGCAGCAGGCGCAGGCCGTCCCCCCAGCGCGGCAACAAGCACTCGGCCAGGCGCGGCAGCGACCAGTAACCGGCGATCCCGATCCCCCAGGCGGCCAGCGCCTGGGACCAACGCTCGAGTACCGCCGAGGCGCGGACGGCGCCGAACAGCACCCGGTCGTCGCGGCGGCCTCGTGTCTCCCTGCCCAGCCGTTCCACCCGCACCAGTTCGGCGTCCTGAAACAATTGACGGCGTCGGCGCGCCACCAGGGCGCGGTGATCGGCGCCGCGCAGATGGGGCAGGCGCTCGAGGCGGAATTCCTCCTCGATCAGATCCACCAGCACCCGTACCCGCCGCACCGGACGCCACGCCCGGGGACGGTCCTCGGGCGGTCCCTCCCCCTCCCAGACGGGACGCCCCCCCCGCAGACCGCCGCGGTAGAGCACCTGACGGTGATTGCCGAGATACAGAATCCAGGCCATCAGAAACGCAACTGTCCGATCAGATCGTAGATGGGCCCCATCACCGCCAGCATCACCCAGCCCATGAGCAGGCCGATGATCAGGTTGAGGGCCGGCTCGATCAGGCTTTGCAGGCGTTCGATGGCCTCGTCCACGTCACGGCGATAGAAATAGTTGACGTTGGCGAGCGCCTGGGCCAGATCGCCGGTGCGCTCGCCGATGCGCAGCAGGCGCAGCACCAGGCGGGGGAACAGACCGGTGGCATCCAGAGCGTCGCTCACCGCCTCGCCGCCGGCGACCGCCCGCCGCGCCCGTTCCAAGGCTTGGGCCACATGCCGGTTGCCCACCACGCCGCAACAGAGCTGGAAACATTCGAGCACCGGCAAGCCGGCCTGGAACAGCAGGGCGAAATAATGGGCGAAACGGGCCATGACGATCTTCTCCAGCACCGGACCGATCACCGGCAGCCGCAGCGTGAAGGCGTCGAACCACAACCGCGCCGCCCCGCTGCGGGCCAGCAGCAGCTTCAGCGCCACTACCGCCATCACCGGCACCCCCAGCAGCCAGGGCCAGTCGTCCGCCACGGTGTGGGAAACAGCGATCAGCAGGTGGGTGTACCAGGGCACCTCCCCTTCCATCGACAGGATGAAATCGGTCACCTGGGGCACCACGTACACCATCAGGAATGCCACCACCCCCAGGACGATGACAGCGACGAACGCCGGATAGGCCAGGGCCTTGCGGGTGCGGGCGATCATCTCGTCCTGCCATTTGAGGGACTCGGTCAGATGGCGAAGCACCGCCCCCAGTTCGCCGCTGCGCTCCCCGGCGCGCACCAGATCGACGAACAGGGCGGGAAACACCGTCGGGTAGGCCGCCAAAGCCTCGGAGAAGGTACTGCCCGTCTCGACCCGATCCGCCACCCCGGCGACGACGTCCCGCAGGGCGCCGGGCGGCAAGGCGTCGGCGTAGTCGCGCAGGCCGTCGAGAATGCCGATGCCGGCGTTCACCATCTGTTCCATCTGAAAACAGAAATGGATCAGCTCACGCCGACCGATCCGCGTCCGCACCGCGAAACGCCGCTGCGGTGCCGGGCGGGCGCGCACCAGGGTCAGGTTCCGCTGCGCCAGGCGGGATTCGAGCATGTCCTCGTTGTCGGCGTCGGCCAACCCGGTCAGACGCCGGCCTTCGGCATCGACGGCGGTGTAGCGGTAACGGGCCATCCTAGGGCAGCTCCGTGACCCGGCGGACCTCGGCCAGGGAAGTGACGCCCTCGGCCACCCGGCGCAACCCGTCCTCGGCCAGGGAGCGGAAACCCTTGCTCCGAGCCAGGGTCTCGATCGCCTGGGCCGGCTCGCCCGCCGCCACCAGGGCGTCGAGTTCGCGGTCGAAGGGCAGCACCTCCATAATCAGGGCCCGTCCCCGGTAACCGCGATAGTGGCAGGCGGGGCAACGACCCGGTTCGTAGACGACCGGCACCGCTTGCCGATCCCAACCCCAGCGCCGGCGATCCTCATCGGCCACCTCCGCCGGCCGCCGGCATCCGGGACACAACCGCCGCACCAGGCGCTGGGCGACGACGCCGACGAGGTTGCCGGCGATCAGATCGGCAGGGATGCCGATGTCGCGCAGGCGGGTCAGGGCGCCGACGGCGGAATTGGTGTGCAGGGTGGACAGCACCTGATGGCCGGTCATGGCCGCCCGCAGCGCCATGGTCGCGGTCTCCCGGTCGCGGATCTCCCCCACCAGGATCACGTCCGGGTCCTGGCGCAGCAGGGAGCGGATGCCGGCGGCGAAATCCATCTTGGCGGCGTGGTTGAGGCTGCTCTGGCGCACCCCCGGCAGCGGATATTCCACCGGATCCTCCAGGGTCATGATGTTGACGGTTTCGTCGTTGATGTGGTTGAGCAGCGAATACAGGGTGGTGGTCTTGCCGCTGCCGGTGGGGCCGGTGACCAGGAGGATGCCCTCGGGCCGCGCCACCAGCGCCTTCAGCCGCTCCAGCAGGTCCGGGGCCAGGTCGAGGCGTTCCAAAGGCACGATGCCCTTGTGGCGGTCGAGGATGCGCAGCACCAGGTTCTCCCCGTGGACGGTGGGATGGGTGGCGGCGCGGAAGTCGATCTCGCGGCCGGCCACGGTGAGCTGAATGTGGCCGTCCTGGGGGGCGCGGGTCTCGGCGATGTTCATGTCCGCCATCACCTTGAGCCGCACCAGCATCCCGGGCCAGAAGCGCTTGTGGAGCACCCGCACCTGGTGCAGCACCCCGTCGATGCGGTAACGCAGCCGCATGAAACCCGCCTCGGGCTCGAAATGGATGTCGGAGGCCCCTTGGCGCACCGCGTCCACCAGCAAGGCGTCCACCAGCCGGACCAGGGGATGGCTGTAGCGCTCGGTGTCGAGCCCCAGTTCCTCCGCTTGCTCCCCGCTGTCCAGTTCCTGGAGGATGCCGCCGATGGACAGCTCGTAGCCGTAGAAACGGTCGATAGCCTCCTCCAACTCCGCCTCGCCGGCCAGGAGCGGCTCGATCTCGATGCGCCCCTCGAAACGAGCGGCGAGGCGGTCGAGGGTGACGATGTCGAAGACGTCGGTCATCGCCACCTTGAGACGGCGTTCCTCCTCGTCGTAGGCCACCGGCACCACCCGCAACCGGCGGGCAGTCTCCTGATCGATCAGCTTGAGGGCTTCCGGGTCGGGCACCCAGTGCTTGAGATCGATGCTCGCCTGCCCCAGGGAGCGGCCGAGCTGGTCGCGGATGACCGTCTCGGGGACGAAACCGAGGCGCACCAGGATCTTCCCCAAGGGCTCCCGCTCGGGGCTGTTCTTCTGTTCCTGGAGGGCGATCTCCAGCTGGTCGGGGGTGATGATCCCCTCTTCCAGGAGCAACTCGCCGAGACGCTTCTTCTGCGGACTCACGGCAGCGCCTCCTCCAACTGCGCCAGGCGGCGGCGCGCGGCGGCCGGATCGAAGCGGGGGCGGCGCAGGCGGGCCAGTTGCAATGCCTTGCGGTAGAACCGGGCCGCCAGGCGGTATTTGCCCAGATGGTCGAGGCTGACCGCCAGGTCGTAGGCGTAGTCGGGCTGGTCCGGATCGAGGCGGAGGGCCTCGAAATAGGACCGCTGGGCCTGGCGCCAATCCCCTTCCCGGACATACAGGTTGGCCAGGGCATAATGGAGCGGTGCCCGATCGCGGTGCCGCCGGATCAGCCCTTCCAGGGCCGCCCGCAGCCGGGGGCGATCCCGGCCCGCCACCATCGCCAGTCCCGCCAGGGCCAGGGGGTGGTCGGGATGGTGGCGCAACACCTGCCGGTAGAGGCGACGGGCCCGTTCCGGCCGACGCCGCTCCAGCGCCAGCGCCGCCAGCCCCAGCAGCGCCTCGGTGCCGTCGGGCACGGCGGCGAGCGCCCGGCGGAAGGCCGCTTCCGCCTCGCCCATGCGGCCCCGACGCCATCGCTCCCGGGCCTGGCGCACCCAGCAGGCGTACACCTCGCCGTGATCCACCGGAACGATGTGCAGCATGCCGGGGCGGATCGGCCCGTCCGCGGCCGGCTCGGCCGGAGGCGGAGGGCAAGGTGATTCGGCCGCCGCCGGCAACGCGACCGCCAGCACCAGCCCGGCGAAAACACACCGCTTCATGGCCCCCCCTGCTCCTGAGGTTCGAGAAAGACCCGGTAGTCCGCCAGATCGCCGTCGAGGCTGGCGTGGCGGATCAGGGTGGGACGGATGAAGACGATCAATTCCGATTTGCGGACGTTCTTCTGCTTCATACTGAACAGATAGCCCA
>JALSSF010000091.1 GCA_026984375.1 Methylothermaceae bacterium
CCGGACCTGAAGGAAGGCTTTAAAAAGAAGAACGCCCACGAAGCCCTGGCCGACATCCTCGAGTCCATTGAGGAGCTGAAGTATTACCGGAAGCATTTCATACGTTATTGATTTTGCTGAACTTGCCGCCGGATTCCGCGTCTAGATCCGGTAAAGTGGTATAATTCAAAAATTTGTCGCGGCGGGGAGCCGGGTTCCCTGAACCCGCCGATGCTGCGTCGAACGATCCGCCAGCCGTCGGAAATCGGAAGTTTATGAGTGAATTCGCCAAAGAGATCCTTCCCGTCTCCCTCGAAGAGGAGATGAAACAGTCCTACCTCGATTACGCCATGAGCGTGATCGTGGGTCGGGCTCTGCCGGACGTGCGCGACGGCCTCAAGCCGGTGCACCGGCGGGTGCTGTATTCCATGCACGAACTGGGCAACGACTGGAACAAGCCCTACAAGAAATCGGCCCGCGTGGTCGGGGACGTGATCGGTAAGTACCATCCCCACGGGGACGCGGCGGTCTACGACACCATCGTTCGCATGGCCCAGCCGTTTTCGATGCGTTACGTGCTCGTCGACGGGCAGGGCAACTTCGGCTCGGTGGACGGCGACCCGCCGGCGGCGATGCGTTACACCGAGGTGCGCATGGCCCGCATCGCCCACGAGCTTTTGGCCGACCTCGACAAGGAGACGGTGGACTTCGTCCCCAACTACGACGAGTCCGAGCGCGAACCCGAGGTCCTGCCGGCCAAGGTGCCCAACCTGCTGGTGAACGGTTCCGCCGGCATCGCCGTGGGGATGGCCACCAACATTCCCCCCCACAACCTCGCCGAGGTGATCAACGGCATCCTGGCGCTGATCGACGATCCCGACATCGGCATCGCCGAACTGATGCGCCACATTCCCGGTCCCGATTTTCCCACCGGCGCCATCATCAACGGCGCCAAGGGCATCCGTCAGGCCTACGAAACCGGCCGCGGCCGCATCTACCTGCGCGCCTGCTCCCACGTGGAGACCGCCGCCGGCAGCGGGCGCCAGAGCATCGTGGTCACCGAACTGCCCTACCAGGTCAACAAGGCGCGCCTGATCGAGAAGATCGCCGCCCTGGTCAAGGAAGGCAAGCTCGAGGGCATCGCCGCCCTGCGCGACGAGTCCGACAAGGACGGCATGCGCATGGTGATCGAGCTCAAGCGCGGCGAGCAGCCCGACGTGGTCCTCAACAACCTCTACCAGCACACCCAGCTGCAGAACGTCTTCGGCATCAACATGGTGGCGCTGGTGGACGGGCGGCCGCGGCTGCTCAATCTCAAGGAAATTCTCGAGGCTTTCGTGGACCACCGCCGCGAGGTGGTGACCCGCCGCACCCTCCACGAACTGCGCAAGGCCCGCGAGCGGGTCCACGTGCTGGAGGGGCTGGCGGTGGCCCTGGCCAACATCGACGCGATCATCGAGCTGATCAAGTCTTCGCCCAGTCCGGCGGAAGCCAGGGAAGCGCTGCTGGCGCGGGTGTGGCGTCCCGGCGTGGTGCGGGCTTACCTGGAACGGGCCGGCGCCGACCGCACCCGCCCCGAGGACCTGGCCGAGGGCTACGGTCTCGGGGACGACGGTTACCGCCTGTCGCCGGCGCAGGCCCAGGCGATTCTGGACCTGCGTCTCCACCGCCTCACCGGCCTGGAGCAGGACAAGATCGTCCAGGAATACGAGAGCCTCCTGGCCCGGATCGACGAGCTGCTGGCCATCCTCGGCAGCGACCGGCGTCTGCTGGAAGTGATCCGCGAGGAGCTGATCGAGCTGCGCGACCGCTTCGGCGACGAGCGCCGCACCGAGATCTATCAGGAGGAGCGCAGCCTGTCGCGCGAGGATCTGATCTCCGAGGAGGCGGTGGTGGTGACCCTGACCCACGCCGGTTACGCCAAGGCCCAGCCGCTGTCGGAATACCGCGCCCAGCGCCGCGGCGGGCGGGGCAAGGCGGCCGCCGCCACCAAGGAGGAGGATTTCGTCGAGAAGCTCATCGTCGCCAACACCCACGACACCCTGCTGTGCTTCTCCAGCCAGGGCAAGGTCTACGGCCTCAAGGTGTACGAGCTGCCGATGGCGGGGCGTACCTCGAGAGGCAAGCCCATCGTCAACCTGCTGCCGTTGGAGGGGGACGAGCGCATCAACGCGGTGCTGCCGGTACGGGATTTCGCCGCCGGCGGTTTCATCTTCATGGCCACCGCCGCCGGGGTGGTGAAGAAGACGCCGCTCAAGGAATTCGAGCACCTGCGCAGCAACGGCAAGATCGCCATCGACCTCAAGCCCGGCGACCGCCTGGTCAAGGCCGATCTCACCGACGGCGGCCAGGACGTGATGCTGTTCTCCAGCGGCGGCAAGGCGGTGTGCTTCAACGAGTCGGAGGTCCGTTCCATGGGGCGGACCGCCGGCGGGGTCCGAGGCATGAAGCTGCCCGAAGACGACCGGGTCATCGCCATGATCATCGGCACCGAGGGTACGGTGCTGACGGTGACCGAGAACGGCTACGGCAAACGCACCCGCCTCGACGAGTTTCCGCGCCACCGGCGCGGCGGTCAGGGGGTCATCGCCATCCAGCCGTCGGAGCGCAACGGCCGGCTGGTGGGGGCGGTGCTCGTCCAGGACGACGACGAGATCATGCTCATCACCACCGGCGGCACCCTGGTGCGCACCCGGGTGCGGGAGATCCCGGTGCTGGGGCGCAACACCCAGGGGGTGCGCATCATCCGCCTGGGCAAGGGCGAGAAATTGATCGGCGTCGATCGCATCGAACAATGGGAGGAAGAATAACCACCATGCGCGTCTACAACTTCAGTGCCGGCCCCTCCATGCTGCCCCAGGCGGTCCTGGAGCGGGCCCGGGAGGAAATGCTCGACTGGAACGGCTGCGGCATGTCGGTGATGGAGATGAGTCACCGCGGCCCCCACTTCAAGCGGATCGCCGAAAGCAGCGAAGCCCTGCTGCGCGAGCTTCTGGGCGTTTCCGACGACTATCACTGCCTGTTCCTGCAGGGCGGGGCCACCGGCCAGTTCGCCGCCGTGCCCATGAACCTGCTCGGGGACCGGTGCAAGATGAACTACGTTCTCACCGGTTCCTGGGGCAAGAAGGCCGCCGCCGAGGCGAAGAAGTACGGCGAGGTGCACATCGCCGCCAGCAGCGAGGGTGACG
>JALSSF010000092.1 GCA_026984375.1 Methylothermaceae bacterium
CCACGATTCACCCCCGACGGACAACGCCCGATGAAACACGGACCCCGGCGACGCCACACGCGCAGCTATTCCCTCAAAAGCTCCGCCGAACTGGAAAAAATGCGGATCGCAGGCCGGTTGGCCGCCGAAGTGCTCGACATGATCGCCCCCTACGTACAGCCCGGCATCACCACCGCCGAACTGGACCGCATCTGCCACGACTACATCGTCAACGTCCAGAAGGCGATCCCGGCACCGCTGAACTACCGCGGCTTTCCCAAATCCATCTGCACTTCGGTCAACCACCAGGTCTGCCACGGCATTCCCGGCAACAAACGCCTCAAGAACGGAGACATCGTCAACATCGATGTCACTGTCATCAAGGACGGCTGGCACGGCGACACCAGCAAGATGTTCTTCGTGGGCGAGCCCTCCCTGAAAGCCAGGCGTCTGGTCAAAGTGGCCCAGGAAGCCCTGTACCGGGGCATCCGCGAAGTCCGGCCCGGCGTCGACCTGGGTCAGATCGGCCACACCATTCAAAAGTACGTGGAATCCCAGGGCTACTCGGTGGTGCGCGAGTTCTGCGGCCACGGCATCGGCCGGGAATTTCACGAGGAACCCCAGGTGCTCCATTACGGCAAGCCGGACACCGGCATCATCCTGGAGCCGGGGATGACGTTCACCATCGAGCCGATGGTCAATGCCGGCAGGCGTCAGGTGAAGCTGCTCCCGGACGGCTGGACCGTGGTGACCAAGGACCGGAGCCTGTCGGCCCAGTGGGAACACACCCTGGCGGTGACCGAGGACGGCTTCGAGGTCCTCACCCTTCGCCCCGAGGAGGATTTCCCCCGCACATCCGAGCCAAGGTGACCGTCGATCCCGCCGGCCTGAAACGGGCGCTTCAGGCATTTCACGATGAACTGGCGCGCCGCTTCCGCGCCGGTGCCCCGGTGGCCGATCTGCTGCACGCCCGCGCCGGCTTCATCGACGCCCTGCTGCGCGCTTGCTGGCGCCATCATCTGGGCACCCAGGCCGGCAACGCCTCGCTGGTGGCCGTCGGCGGATACGGCCGCTGCGAACTGCACCCCTATTCCGACATCGACCTGCTGGTGCTCGTCCCCGAAACCCCGGAACCGGATCTGGAGAAAGGGTTGAGCCGCCTGTTCACCCAACTGTGGGACATCGGCCTGAAACCGGGGCACAGTGTCCGCACCGTGGCCCAATGCATCGAGACGGCCGCCCGGGACCAGACCGTGGTCACCAACCTCATGGACGCCCGCCTGATCCTCGGCCGGGAAGATCTGTTCCAGGCCATGAAGGCGGGAATCGGCCCGGACCACATCTGGCCTTCCCTCCGCTTCTTTCACGCCAAGGTCCGGGAACAGGCGGCCCGTCACGCCAAGTTCAACGACACCGCCTACAACCTGGAACCCAATCTCAAGGAGGGGCCGGGAGGGCTGCGGGACATCCAGACCATCGCCTGGGTGATCAAGCGCCATTTCGACGCCGCCACCCTGCACGAATTGGTGGAACGGGGCTGTCTGGACGAGGACGAATACGCGGAACTGCAGCAGGATCTGCATTACCTGTGGCGCATCCGCTTCGCCCTCCATCTGGCGGCCAAACGCTGCGAGGACCGGCTCCTGTTCGACTACCAGCGGGACGTGGCCGAACTGCTGGGTTTCCGGGGCGAGGGCAACGCCGCGGTCGAAGCCTTCATGCAAAGCTATTTCCGCACCGCCCGCAGCGTGCAGTGCCTCAACGAGATGCTGCTGCAACTGCTGGAGGAGAACCTGACGCCGGACTTCCACGTCGAGGCCACGGTGCTCGACGCGCATTTCCAGGTGGTCAACGACCATATCGAGATCCGCCACCGGGAGGTTTTCAACGAATATCCCCTGGGGCTGCTGGAAATCTTCCTGCGCCTGCAGGAGTATCCAGAGCTCAAGGGCATTCGCGCCGACACCATCCGCGCCATCCGCCGCTGTCTGCCTCGGATCGACGACGCATTCCGCCGCGATCCCCGGGCCTGCCGACTGTTTCTGGAAATCTTCCGCCAGCCCCACGGCCTCACCCATCAGTTGAGGCGCATGAACCGCTACGGCGTGCTGGCCGCCTATCTGCCGGAATTCGGCCGCATCGTCGGCCAAATGCAGTTCGACCTGTTCCACAGCTACACCGTCGACGAACACATTCTGTTCGTGGTCCGCAACCTGCGGCGTCTCGGCCTGCCCCGGCACCGCGACGAAGTCCCCTTCGCCAGCGGCATCTTCCCCCTGGTCGCCAAACCGGAAATCCTGTACATCGCCGGCCTCTACCACGATATCGGCAAGGGCCAGGGCGGCGACCATTCGGAAATCGGCGCGCGGCTGGCCCAGGATTTCTGCCGCCGCCACCGGCTGCAAGACTACGATACCGAATTGGTCTGCTGGCTGGTGCGCCACCACCTGGTCATGTCCGTCACGGCCCAGCGCAAGGACATCAACGACCCGGAAGTGGTGGCGGCTTTCGCCCGCCTGGTGGGAAGCGAGGAGCGCCTCAATCATCTGTACCTGCTGACGGTGGCGGACATCCGGGGCACCAATCCGACCCTGTGGAATTCCTGGCGCGACACCCTGCTGCAGGAACTGTATCTCGGCGCCAGGCAGATACTCCGCCGCGGCCTGGCCCTGCCCGACCAGGGGGAGCGGATCCGGCGCGTTCAGCAGGAAGTGCTGGACCGCCTGGCCCGGCTGGGAATCGGGGAAGCCGCCGCCAGACACATCTGGCGCCACTTCAACGCCAGTTATTTCCTCCGCTGCCATCCGGAGGAATGCACCTGGCACACCGTCGCCATCGCCGCCACCCCCGAACGGGACCTGCCCCTGGTCATGGTCCGCCCTCACGACCGGCGCGGCAGCACCGAAGTGTTCGTCTACATGCGCGACCGCGACGGTATCTTCGCCCAGACCGTCGCGCTGCTGGACCGGCTGGGGCTGACCATCCTCACCGCCCGCCTGGAAACCTCGTCCGACGGCTACGCGATCAACAGCTTCCAGGTGCTGGAACGCAACGGCGAACCGATCGCCGACCTGGCCCGGGAACGGCAGATCGTCCAGCAACTGAAGCGCTGCCTCAAGGAACCGACCCCCTTGTGCTTCCAGATCGACCGGCGACCCAGCCGCCAGCTGCGCCATTTCGCCATCCCCACCGAGGTGCAGTTTCATCTCGACGACAGACGCCGCCACACCCTCATGGAGCTGGTCACTTCGGACCGCCCCGGCCTGCTGGCCGCGGTCGGCAAGGTCTTCGACCGCTTCGGCATCCGGGTCCACGAGGCCCGGATCGCCACCCTGGGCAACCGGGCCGAAGACGTGTTCCGCCTGACCGACCGCCACGACGATCCCCTGTCCGACGCCATCCGGCAGGACCTGGTCCGGGCGTTGACCGAGACGCTGGCGGCCGGTCAGTGACGGCGGACCAGCAGTTTTTCCAGCTCGAGGACGTCTTCCTGGTAGACGTCGCTGAAACGCATGCCGATGCGGTACTCGTCGTGGGAAACGCGCCGCACGAACACCACCCGACAACGGATCTTCAGCCTCCTCCCGTCCAAGCGGAAACCCAGATCCAGCTCGATGGGGCGGCCCTGCGGGCCGATACAACTCCCCTTGGGGGCCAGGATCTGGCTGTCGAGGGCGTCACACTGGATCTGCACCCCGGCGGCGGACACGTCCCGCACCCTGGCCACGATTCGTTCCCCGCCGTCGAGATGCAGCTCGGCGGGCAGATCGACGGCGATGCGAAGGAAGTTTCTCCGGTCCATGGTCAGGCGGCGCGCCACTTTTCCCAATAGGGGACGGGGTGCAGGCGTTCGGCGAGGAAATCCAGGAAGGTGCGCACTTTGGCGGACAGGTGGCGGCGGTGGGGATACACCGCGTAGATGTCCATGGGCGGCAGCTCGTAATCCTGCAGCACCGCCTCCAGGCGTTTCTTGCTCAGATCCTGGCCGACGATGTAGGTAGGGAGCACCACCAGGCCCAGACCGTGGATGGCCGCCAGCCGCAGCGGATCGGCGGTGTTGGCCTGGAGATTGCCAGACACCTTGACGTTGATGGTGTCTCCGTCGATGTCGGTGAATTTCCAAGTGTCGTGGGGTTCGAAACCCCAGTTGATCAGGCAGTTGTGCCGGCGCAGGTCATGGGGATGACGCGGCTTGCCGTGGCGCTCGAAATAATCCGGCGAACCGCACACCACCCGCGGCGACGACGCCAGGCGCCGGGCGATGAGGCTGGAATCGGGCTGTTCTCCCAGGCGGATGGCCAGATCCAGCCCTTCCGCCACCACGTCCACCAACCCACCGCGAACCACCAGATCCACCCGTACCTTGGGATATTGTTGCAGATAGGCGGCGATGGTCGGCGCCAGGTGAAAGGTCCCGAAGAACGGCGGGGTGGAAATCCGCAGCAGTCCCTGGGGCTCGGTATGCAACTGGGTGACCGCCAACTCGGTTTCCTCGATATCTTCGAGAATCTGCAGGCAACGTTCCAGATAGGCCGACCCGGCTTCGGTCAGGTTGATCTTGCGGGTGGTCCGGTTCAACAGCCGCACCCCCAGGGCGTTTTCCAGATGCATCACGTGCTTGGTGGCCATGGCCCGGGAAATGCCCAGCTCCCTGGCGGCGGCGGCGAAGCTGCCGTGCTTGGCGACCCGGGCGAACACTTTCATGCTGGTCAGTTTATCCATCGGCTTCCTTCTTCCGCTCTCGATAGACGCGCCAGGCCAGCTTCAAATCCTCGTAGGCCTGCCGTTTGGCGGGGGGATTGCGCAGCAGATAGGCCGGGTGATACCACACGACCAGAGGAATCCCCTCGTAGTCGTGAACCCTGCCCCGTAACCGGGACAGGGGTGCGTTGGTCTTCAGCAGGTTCTGGGCGGCGATCCGTCCGACGGCCAGGATGATTTCCGGCTCCACCAGGGCGATCTGCCGCTTCAGATAAGGGGCGCACGCCGCCGCTTCCTCCGGCTTGGGATCCCGGTTGCCGGGAGGCCGGCACTTGACGATGTTGGTGATGTACACCTGCTCGCGCCGATAGCCCAGGGCCCGGATCATCTCGTCCAGCAGCTTGCCGGCCCGGCCGACGAAAGGCTCGCCCTGGAGATCTTCCTGCTCGCCGGGGGCCTCGCCGATGAACATCCAGTCGGCGTGACGATCGCCGACGCCCGGAACGGTCCGGGTCCGTCCCCGGTGCAGGTCGCAGCGGGTGCAGCGGGCGATCTCGTCGATCAATTCCCGCCACAGGGACTCCTCGTCAGGAGGCGGTGGTCCCCCGCCGTCTCCGACGAGGGGCCGGCGCAGTTCCCAGGCCTGGATGCCCATGGCCTGCAGATAGCGAAGTCGTCGCGGGTCCATCGCCTTAGACGTCCGCGGCCTGCGGATGTTTACGCGAGCGGGGACTCAGCAGCTTGTTCACCGCGTTGATGTATGCTTTGGCTGAAGCGATGACGATGTCGGTATCGGCGCCCTGGCCGTTGACGACCCGGCCGGCCTTCTCCAGGCGCACCGTCACTTCCCCCTGGGCGTCGGTACCGGTGGTGATGTTGTTGACCGAATACAGCAGCAGGGTGGCACCGGTGTCCAGGAGCGATTCGACGGCCTTGAAGGTGGCGTCCACCACCCCGCTGCCGCCGGCCTCGCCGGTCCGCTCCTCGCCATCGATCTTGAGCACCACCCGGGCCACGGGGATTTCCCCGGTGTCGGCGCAGACGTGGAGGGCGATCAGCTTGACCCGCTCGGCCTCGGCCTCGAAGATCTGCTCGGAAATCAGCGCCTGCAGGTCCTCGTCGAAGATCTCGTGCTTCTTGTCCGCCAGTTCCTTGAAGCGGGCGAAGGCCTCGTTGAGGGCCTCCTCGGATTCGAACTCGATTCCCAGTTCCTTCATCCGGGTGCGGAAAGCGTTGCGTCCCGAATGCTTGCCCAGCACCATCCGGTTGGCGCTCCAGCCCACGTCCTCGGCCCGCATGATTTCGTAGGTTTCGCGGTGTTTGAGGACGCCGTCCTGGTGGATGCCGGACTCGTGGGCGAAGGCGTTGGCGCCGACGATGGCCTTGTTGGGCTGGACCGGGAAGCCGGTGATGGACGACACCAGCTTGGAGCAGGGCACGATCTCCCGGGTGTTGATCCCGGTGTCGCACGGGAAGACGTCCTGACGGGTGCGCACCGCCATGACCACTTCTTCCAGCGCCGCATTGCCGGCCCGCTCGCCGAGGCCGTTGATGGTGCATTCCACCTGGCGGGCGCCGTTCAGCACCGCCGCCAGGGAATTGGCCACCGCCAGCCCCAGATCGTTGTGGCAGTGGACGGAAAAGACCGCTTTGTCGGCGTTGGGAATGCGCTCCCGCAGGCGGGCGATCAAGGCGCCGAATTCGTGGGGCAGACTGTAGCCGACGGTGTCGGGAATGTTGATGGTGGTGGCGCCAGCGGCGATCACCGCCTCGATGATGCGGCAGAGGAAATCCTCCTCGCTGCGCCCGGCGTCCTCCGGGGAAAACTCCACGTCGTCGGTGTAGCGGCGGGCCCGTTTCACCGCCGCCACCGCCCGCTCCACCACCTGGTCCGGCGACATGCGCAGCTTGCGCTCCATGTGGATCGGGGAAGTGGCGATGAAGGTGTGGATACGCGGTCTGCCGGCCTCCTTGAGGGCTTCCCCGGCGCGGTCGATGTCCCGGTCCAGGGCACGCGCCAGGCCGCAGACCGTGCTGTCGGTCACGGTCCTGGCCACCGCCTGGACCGCCTCGAAATCACCGGGGCTGGCGGCGGGAAAACCGGCCTCGATGACGTCGACCCGCAGGCGCTCGAGGGCCCTGGCGATGCGAACCTTCTCGTCGCGGTTCATGGAGGCGCCCGGGCTCTGCTCGCCGTCGCGCAGCGTGGTGTCGAAAATGATGAGCTTGTCTTTCATGGTTTCTGGAACTCCGTGTCAGTACGGCTTGAAATCGGCGACGTTCGACGATGTTTACACGACCTGATCCTGCCCCCGACGGGGCAGCAGTCGCAGCACCGACCCGGAGTGACCCGGAATCACGAAGGAAAAACGGGCAGCATCGAATGGCAAACGCACGAGAATGTTCATTTTCGAAAAACAATCGCTTCCATTCGAGAAATATACCCCCTGGCACGACGCTTGCCAAGCGGCCTTTCCTCCGCGGGCTGGCCACCGGTCGCTCCGTCGGAAGCAGCCGCCCCTAAACGCGCTCCCTCATCTCCGGTCCGGCGAACCAGCGATACAACGCCGGGATCACCAGCAAGGTCAGCACCGTCGAGGTGACCAGTCCTCCGATCACCACCGTCGCCAGGGGACGCTGGACCTCGGATCCGGTACCCGTGGAAACCAGCAGCGGGATCAGTCCCAGGGCCGTGGTCACCGCGGTCATCAATACCGGGCGCAGGCGCCGGCAGGCGCCGCGGACCGCGGCCTCGGTCACGGGCACGCCGGCGCCCACCAGCTGATTCAGGTAGGTGATCAGCACCATGCCGTTCTCCAGAGCGATGCCGAACAGGGCGATGAACCCCACCGAGGAAGGCACCGACAGATGTTGTCCCGTCAGTCCCAGGGCGATCACCCCGCCCACCAGTGCCAGGGGTATGTTGAGCAGGATCAAAGCGGTGTTCCTGAGGGAACCGAAACTGCTGTAGAGCAGTAGCGCCACCCCCATCAGGGTGATAGGCACCACCACCGCCAGACGCTTGTTGGCCTCCTGCTGGAGGCGGAATTGGCCGCCCCAGGTCACCAGATACCCCGGCGGCAGTTTCACTCGGGCCTCGATGGCTTTCTGCGCCTCGGCGACGAAGGAGCCGATGTCGCGGCCGACCACGTTGGCCTGAATAGTGATGAAGCGCTGGTTGTTCTCCCGGGTGATCTGCCGCGGCCCCACCATCGGCCGGATCTCGGCCACCTGGGACAGGGGCACCCGGCTGCCCCCGGGCCCGGGAATCAGCAGTTCGGCGACCGCCTCGGGAGTGGCGCGTGCTTCCTCGCGGTAGCGGACGTAGATGTCGAAGCGGCGGACGCCCTCGAACACCTGGCCGGCGCTCTCGCCGCCCACTGCCGTCCGCAGGGTGGTCTGCACGTCCTCGATGTTGAGGCCGTAGCGGGCTACCTTCTCCCGGTCCGGACGGATCAAAAGCTGCGGGGTGCCGCTCACCTGGGCTACTTGGACGTCGGCGGCGCCCCGCACCTGGCGGACCACGGTGGCGATCTCGTCCGCCTTGGCCTTGAGGACGTCGAGGTCGTCACCGAACAGCTTGATCGCCAGCTCCGCCCGCACCCCTTCGAGCAACTCGTCCACGGTCATCTCGATGGGCTGGGTCAGATTCACCAGAACGCCGGGCATCCCCTGGAGTTTTTCCCGCACCTCGGCCTCGACGAATGCCTGGTCCCCGGGGCGGCGCCATTGGTCCTTCGGCTTGAGCAGGACGTACATCTCCGCCGAGTTGACCGGGTCGGTGTGGGCTCCCACCTCGCCACGGCCGATGCGGCTGGTGACCCCGGTCACTTCGGGGATCGCCATCAGGCGGCGTTCAGCGATCAGGGTCAGGCGCTTGCTTTCTTCCAGGGCGATGGAAGGCGCCATGGTCAGACGCACCACCAGGGTGCCCTCGCGCAGTTTAGGGGTGAACTCGGAACCGAGAAACGGGAACACCGCCGCCCCGGTCACGAACAGAGCGGCGGCCAGGGCCACCGCGACCCCGGGCCGGGCCACGAACCAGGCGACCCAGGGACGGTAGAGCCGCAAGAGCTTGCGTACCAGCCAGACCTCGTTCGTTTGGGATTCCCCAGGTGGGCGGGGGGTGATCGCATCGGGGGCGTTGATGGCCTGGACGGCCATCGTCGAACCCCCAGGGACGGGTTCACGGTGTCCCCCGGTGCGCTCACCCCCTGACCACCCCCCACGCCGCAGCAGCAGATCGCTCACCATCGGCGCCGCCAGCAGAGCGTAGACCAGCGAACCCAGCATCGCCAACGCCACGGTGTAGGCCAGGGGTCGGAAGGTCTTGCCCTCCACCCCCTGGAGGGTGAACAGGGGCAGGAACACCACGATGATGATGGCGATGGCGAAGACGATGGGCCGGCCCACCTCCAGGCAGGCGCGCCGCACCACGTGCCAGCGGGGCTCGTCGGCCGGCGCGGCGGCGAGGTGGCGGTCGACGTTCTCCACCATGACGATGGTGCCGTCCACCATCATGCCGATGGCGATCGCGAGCCCCCCCAGCGACATCAGGTTGGCCGACATCCCCAGCCACTTCATGGCGATGAAGGCGAACAGCACCGAGAACGGAATCGCCACCGCCACCACCAGGCTGGGACGCAACCCGCCCATGAAGGCCAGCAGCACCAGCGCCACCAGGGCGATCCCCTGGACCAGGGCCGAGGTCACGGTGTGGACCGCCGCGGCGACGATGTCCTTCTGCTGATAATAGGGGACGATCCGTACCCCCTCCGGCAGGGCGCGGTTGATCTCGGCGATTTTTTTCTCCACCCGCTCGATCACGGTGGAGGCGTTGCTGCCGTAGAGCTTGATCACCATGCCGGCGACCACCTCCCCCTCCCCGTTGCGGGTCTGGAGGCCGTAGCGGATCGCTCCGCCGATACGGATGTCGGACACCTGGCGCAGATACACCGGCCGCCCGTCCACGGTCTTGACCACGATGTCGCCCAGATCCCGGATTCCGGTGGCCAGTCCCACCGAGCGGACGATGAGCTGCTCGCCGCCCATCACCAGATACTGGGCGCCGACGTTGAGGTTGTTGGCCTCGATGCGCCGCACCAGCTCCGCCAGGGTGAGGTCGTAGCGCAGCAGTGCCTCGGGATCGACCACCACCTGATACTGCTTCTCGAAACCGCCGATGCCCAATACTTCGGTGACCCCGGGCACGGTCTGGAGGTTGAACTTGACGATCCAGTCCTGCATGGTGCGCAGTTCCTCCAGGGAATAGCGCCCGGTGGTGTCCTCGAGGAAATAGAACAGCACCAGCCCCATGCCGGTGGAGATCGGTCCCATCTGGGGATTGCCGAAGCCCGGGGGGATCTGCTCGCGGGCCTCCTGGAGGCGCTCGTTGACCAGCTGGCGGGCGAAGTAGATGTCCATGTCGTCCTTGAAATAGACGTTCACCACCGACAGGCCGAAGTTGGACACCGATCGGATCTTCTCGATGCCGGGCAGGCCGGTCATGGCCGCCTCCACCGGATAGGTGACGTACATCTCCACTTCGTTGGGGGCCAATCCTTCGGTGAGGGTGAACACCTGCACCAGATTGGGCGAGACGTCGGGAAAGGCGTCCACCGGCAACCGCCGGTAGCTCTGGTAGCCGGCCGCCATCACGATCACCACCAGAACCCCGACCAGCAGCCGGTTCTTGAGGGAAAATTCGATCAGTCGTTCGATCATAGCCAACCCTCCTCAGTGGTGATGACCGGTGTCCATCTCGCCCTTGCCGAGCTCGGCCTTGAGTAGGAAGGCATGACGGGCCACGTAGGTTTCACCGGGTTCGAGACCGGCCTGGACGATCACCCGCCGGGCGTTGCCCTGCCCCAGGCGCACCGGCCGCGGTTCGAAGTGGTCGCCTTCGCGCACGAACACCACCGGCCGCCCTTCCCACTCGACCACGGCCTCCCGGGGCACCACCAGCCCTTCCACTTCGGCCACGGCCACCGCCGCGTCCACGAACATCCCCGGCCGCCAGCGCCGGTCGGGGTTGTCCAGCACCACCCGGGCCTGGGCGGTGCGGGTGGCCTCGTCGAGCACCGGGCTGACGTAGTCGATGACCCCCTCGGCCGGCGGGATGCCCGGCGCCTCGACCCGCACCGGCAGACCGGGACGAACCCGGGCCAGATCCTTCTGATAGACCGTCAATGACACCCACACCCGGCTCAGATCGGCGAGGACGAAGGCGCTGCGGTCGGAACGGAGGAACTCACCCAGGGCGGCGTGTTTTTCGATCACTTGGCCGGCCGCCGGGGCCCGCAGCCGATACAACGACAGATCCACTTCCCGGTGATCGGCCAGCAGGGCGTCGATTTCCGCCGCACTCATCCCCAGGGCCAGCAGGCGGTGACGGGCGGCGTCCAGAGCGACGGCGGCGGCGATCTGTTCCTGCTGCGTCTTGAGAAATTCCCGTTTCGACGTGATCCCTTTGCGGTACAGGCGACGTTCCCGGGCCAGATTGGCGTTGGCCAGATCCAGACGACTCTTGGCGATCAGCAGGTCCGCCCGGGCCTGGGCCAGCTCGCGGCTGCTGAGGGTCGCCAGCGGCTCGCCGGCCTCGACGCTGTCGCCGACTTCCTTGAACACTTGGCGGACGATGCCGGCGACCTGGGGCACCACGTGATAGAGACGGTCCGGAGCGGTCACCACCTCGCCGCTGAGACGGCGGGTCAGCGCCAGTTTGCCGCGTCCGGCGACCGCCAGTTCGAGGCCGAATTCCTGCAACACTTCGGGTGCCAAATGCAGCGCCTCGTGTTCATGTTCGTGACCGTCTTCCTCCCCGTGGGCATGCTCCCCGGCCAGAGACGACGCGGAAATCACCCAGGACAACCCGAGAACGACCAACCAAGAGATCGACCGGCGGCACGACGACCGCCCACGCAACGATGACATTTCCTTTCCTCCCGCAAACGAATGGACACGACACCCCCCGAAGGGGCGGACGGGGAACGTGCCTCAGACGATGGGAGGTCGGTGGAGAGGCGGTTGAATCGGAGGGGAGAAGCGGGGACGGTAAGGCGGCGGATGCAGGCGCGCAACGGGGGTGACGGCCAGGAAGAACACCGGCGGCAATGCCATGCCGCCCACGTGGCCGCCGTGGTCGTCGCTGCAAAAGTGACAGGCATCGCCGCCCCCGGCGTCATCGGCGGGTGCCAGCTTTCCCGTCTCCACCTGGAACGAGAACAGCGGATGGCTCTGATGATCACCGCCCTGTGGCAGCACGTGGACGTCGGTCACCAACCAGGTGGCCATCCACAGGGTGGTAAGCATCAACAGACAGGCGAGCGGACGATTCATGCCCTTCATCATAGCATTTCCCCACCCGCTGCCAAATGGGCTGCCACCGATCATTCCGTCGGAAACGCAAACCGATCGGTGGTACCGCCTCACGGGGTCGCCGTGCGATAGGCGGCCGGATCGATACGATGGCGCTTGAGCTTGTGATAGACCGCTCGCGGTGTCAGCGCCATCTCCGCGGCGACGGCTTTGACGTCTCCGCCGTGGCGGCGCAGGGCCTCGTCGAGATAGCGGCGCTCGGCCCCCTCGAGCGCCCGGGCCCGCCGCTCCGCCCAGGAAACCGGCTCGGCCGGCGGCCCTTCCAGGTCCAGCTCGGTCAGCTCGTCCCCCTCGCAGAACAGGAAACCGCGCTCGAGCACGTTTTCCAGCTCGCGGACGTTGCCCGGCCAGGGATAGGCACGCAGCCGGGCCATCACCTGGCGTCCGACCCGCGGCACCGGCCTGCCGTACTTGTGGGCCAGCCGCTGCAGGATCAGCTGCACCAGCGCCGGCAGGTCCTCCGGCCGGTCCCGCAGCGCCGGAATGGCCAGGCGCACCACGTTGATGCGAAAGAACAGATCCTGGCGGAACCGTCCTTCACGCACCAGAGCGTCGAGATCGCGGTTGCTCGCCGCCAGCAGACGCACGTCCACGTGCAGGGTGCTGCGCCCCCCGACCCGCTCGATCTCCCCCTCCTGAAGCGCCCGCAGCAAACCCACCTGGGCGGCGGGCGACAGGGCGTCGATCTCGTCCAGGAACAGGGTGCCGCCGTCGGCCCGTTCGAACACCCCCCGGTGAACGTCCACGGCGCCGGTGAAGGCCCCCTTCTCGTGACCGAACAGGGTGCTTTCCAACAGGCTCTCGGGAATCGCGCCGCAATTGACGGCGATGAACGGTCGCCCGGCCCGGGGGCTGAGGGCGTGGATGGCGCGGGCCACCAGCTCCTTGCCCACCCCGGTCTCCCCCTGGATCAGCACCGTGGCGTCGGTGGGCGCCACCCGGTGGATGAGCCGCAGCACCCGGCGCATGGCCGGCGACTCGGCGACGATGAACGGCGCCTCCCCGGCCTTGCCTTTGCCTCGCCTGCGTAGCCAGAGCTTGTGCAACTGGGTGTCGATGCGGGACTGCAACGCACCGATCTCTTCGCGTTCGCGCCGGCTCTGCTCCGGCGGCAGATATTCGCACCCCGGTACTCCGGCAGCCCGGCGCCGGTCCAGATGGATCTCCACCTGACAGTGACCGTGGTCGCGGGCGATACAGCGGGGAATGTGGACCTTGGCGTAGCCGAAGTTGCGCGCGGCGATGCCGCCGAACACGCTCGAGGTCATGCGGCACAGATCGGGAAAGTTCTTCACCCCCTCGCCGAAGGGACAGCGGGTGTTGTGCACCCGCAGGCAGGCGGCGTCGCTGGAGTCGAGGGAGAAATTGCCGCCGATCCGGTTCTTCAACCCCAGGATGAGATCGAGATAGCGTTCCCGGTCCAGGGGGCCGTCGAGCCCGTGGTCGTTGCGATAGGCCTCTTCGAAGAAACGCCCGGCGCTGTGAGCGATGCGCTCGATGTATTCGGTCTTGGGTCCGCCCTCCTGCTCGCAAGCGTGCAACAGCTCCAGCACGAAGGTCTGGAGGAAGAACACCGGATCCAGTTGCGCGAAGGAAGGGCGGTGGGGCATGAGTGAAACCAATTTTCATCGAGTGAAACCATGTTTCTCGAACATAACGCTTCCGGCTGGAAATTTCAATCGGTTGCCGTTGGCCCGGCACTGGCACGGCCATTGCAGCTATGGTTGTCGTACAACGACAAATTCGACACTTCCCGGAGGTATGCCATCATGACCGACTATCAGGATCGTCCCCCGCTCGACCCCCATCCCCTGAGCGACTACGTCGCCTGGGCCGGGCGGCGCAACCGTGACCCGATTCTCGAAGTCCTCAAGACCAAACTGCCGCAGGACGCCGGCGAGGTGCTGGAGCTGGCCAGCGGCAGCGGGATGCACATCAACTACTTCGCTCCCCACTTTCCCCACCTGACTTTCCAGCCCTCGGACCGCAGCGGGGAGACCTTCGAACACATCCGCCGCCTGCGTGACGAACAGGGCAACGCCAACGTCCTCGACCCCATCGTCCTCGACCTGACCCAGCCCGACACCTGGCCCGAGAAAGGCGGTTACCGGGCCATGTTCTGCATCAACATCTTCCAGGTGGCTCCGGTGAGCATCGCCGACGGCATGATGGCCTGCGCCGCCCGCCTGCTCACCGACGACGGCTTCCTTCTGGTGTACGGCCCCTTCATGGTGGACGGCCGCTTCACCACGCCGTCCAACGAGGAATTTCACCGTATGTTGCGTTCCGCCGGGGTGGAGGAGTGGGGGCTCAAGGACGTGGCCGATCTGCGCCGGGCGGCGGAAACCCACGGCCTGACCTTGGCCGAGCAAATCGACATGCCGGCCAACAATTTCTCCCTGATCTTTCGGCGCACATGACCCCGGCCGCCG
>JALSSF010000093.1 GCA_026984375.1 Methylothermaceae bacterium
GGGGACAATGTGAAGATTACGGTGAAGCTGATTGCCCCGATTGCCATGGAGGAAGGGTTGCGGTTTGCCATTCGGGAAGGCGGGCGCACGGTCGGGGCCGGCGTGGTCTCCAAAATCATCGAGTAAGTGAATTCCATGGACAAACGCCAACGTATTCGCATCCGATTGAAGGGTTTTGACCATCGCCTGGTGGAGCAGTCCACCCAGGAGATCGTCGAAACCGCCAAGCGCACCGGGGCCCAGGTATTGGGTCCCATTCCGCTGCCGACCAAGAAGGAGCGTTATACGGTTCTGATCTCGCCCCACGTCAACAAGGACGCCCGGGATCAGTACGAGATCAGAACCCACAAGCGCTTGATCGACATCGTCGAGCCCACCGACCGGACCGTTGACGCCCTGATGAAACTGGATCTGGCGGCCGGGGTCGACGTGCAAATCAAATTGAATTGAGGACGTTGCCATGACGATTGGAGTAGTCGGGCGCAAATGTGGCATGACGCGGGTGTTCACCGAGGATGGTCGCTCCATTCCGGTGACGGTGATCCAGGTGGAGGAGAACCGTATCACCCAGTTGCGCACCTTGGATCGTGACGGTTATCGGGCCGTGCAGGTGACCACCGGGACGAAAAAGCCTTCCCGCCTGACCAAGCCGGAGGCCGGCCATTTCGCCAAGGCGGGGGTCGAACCCGGCCGCGGCCTCTGGGAGTTCCGTCTGCAGGAAGGTGAAGGAGAGGATCTCCAGGTGGGTGCCACGGTTGGGGTCGACGTGTTCAGCGAAGGGCAATACGTCGACGTCATCGGCACTACGATCGGCAAAGGTTTCGCCGGGACCATCAAACGTCATCGTTTCAACAGCCAGGACGCCAGTCACGGTAACTCCCTTTCCCACCGGGTGCCGGGTTCCATCGGACAATGCCAGACCCCTGGTCGGGTATTCAAGGGCAAACGCATGGCCGGTCACATGGGAAACGTGCGGCGTACCGTGCAGAACTTGCAGGTCGTCGCCGTCGACAAAGAACGCAATCTGCTGCTGATCAAGGGGGCGGTCCCCGGTCACAAGGGTGCGGATGTCGTGGTTCGGCCCGCCATCAAAGCGAAAAAGGATTAAGCCATGAGTGTTGAGATACCCGTCGTTCACGAAACGGATTCGGCTCGGCCGGTTGCGGTTTCCGAAGCGGTTTTCGGTCAGGCCTTCAACGAGCCGCTGGTGCACCAGGTGGTGACCACCTATCTGACCAATGGCCGTGCCGGCACCAAGGCCCAGAAGAACCGCTCGGCGGTCAGCGGCGGCGGCAAGAAACCCTGGCGCCAGAAAGGCACGGGGCGGGCGCGGGCCGGCAGTATCCGCAGTCCCCTCTGGCGGGGCGGGGGGGTGACGTTCGCCGCTTCCCCGCGGAATTACCGCCAGAAGTTGAACAAAAAGATGTATCGGGCCGGCATGCGGGCCATCGTTTCCGAATTGCTGCGCCAGAACCGCCTGGCGGTCAGTGCGGACTTGATTCCCGGTGAACCCAAGACCAAGGCGTTCGTCAGTAAGCTACAGGCGTATGGTTTGGCCCGCCGGATTCTGATCCTGGTGGAGCGGGAGAATCCGGACCTGGAACGGGCGGTGCGTAACGTGCCCGATGTGCAGGTGAGCGAGGCCGGTCGTGTCGATCCCGTTTCCCTGGTGGCGGCCGACAAGGTCGTGGTCACCACGGAAGCGGCGAAGATCTTGGAGGAGCGTCTGTCATGAGCGTGAATCGGCTGGAACTGATGAATGTGTTGCTGGCTCCGGTCATCTCGGAAAAGAGCACCCGGGTGGCGGATACGGAAAACTGTTTTGTCTTCAAGGTCCGCAAGAACGCCAGCAAGGCCCAGGTGAAAAAGGCCGTGGAACTCATGTTCGGGGTCGAGGTGGAGTCGGTGCGTACCTTGAACGTGACGGGCAAGTCCAAGCGTTTCGGGCGTATTCTCGGCAAGCGCCCGGACTGGAAGAAAGCCTATGTGCGCTTGAAGCCGGGGCACGAAATCGACCTCTCCGCGGCCTGATAGAAACTGAGAGAACCAATCGAGAAGGATATACCGAACATGGCCATCATCAAGTGCAAGCCCACCTCACCGGGACGCCGTTTCGTCGTTCGGGTCAAGACCGAAGGTTTGTGGCAGGGAGATCCCTACGAACCTTTGGTGGAAAAACTGACCAAGACCGGCGGTCGCAACAATGCCGGACGAATCTCCACCCGCCACCGCGGTGGTGGACACAAGCGCCGTTACCGGATCATCGATTTCAAGCGGGACAAAATGGGTATTCCGGGCAAGGTGGAACGTCTGGAGTACGATCCCAATCGCAGCGCCCATATCGCCCTGATCCTGTACCGTGACGGCGAGCGGCGCTACATCGTGGCGCCCAAGGGCCTGCAGGTGGGTCAGGAGGTCATCGCCGATACCGAGACGCCGGTGAAGGTGGGTAACTGCATGCCTTTGCGCAACATGCCGGTGGGCACCCTGGTGCACTGTGTGGAACTGCGACCGGGCAAAGGGGCGCAACTGGCGCGCAGTGCCGGGACCTCGGCCCAATTGCTGGCCAAGGAGGGGGTCTATGCCACCTTACGGCTGCGCTCCGGTGAAATGCGCAAGGTGCACATCGACTGCAAGGCCGTGATCGGGGAAGTCGGCAATTCCGAACACAATTTGGAATCGCTGGGCAAGGCGGGCGCCAGTCGCTGGCGCGGTCGCCGTCCCACGGTCCGGGGTGTGGCCATGAACCCGGTGGATCATCCCCACGGCGGCGGGGAAGGGCGTAACAAGGGCAAGCATCCTACCTCGCCCTGGGGTCAGCCTACCAAAGGTTACAAGACCCGCCGCAACAAGCGTACTGAAAACATGATTGTGCGGCGGCGCAAAGCGAAATAAACCAGTTAAGAGGAAGAGGCAGTGCCACGTTCGATTAAGAAAGGTCCATTCGTCGATCATCATCTGATGAAGAAGGTCGAACAGGCCGTTGCGAGTCGCAACAAGCGGCCGATCAAAACCTGGTCGCGTCGCTCGATGATCGTTCCGGAGATGATCGGTCTGACCATCGCCGTGCACAATGGCCGCCCGCA
>JALSSF010000094.1 GCA_026984375.1 Methylothermaceae bacterium
TGGTTTTCCATGCGCCGGAGGGCGGCGGCGTAACGGTCCTCCCACTTGCGCATGTTTTTGACCCCGTCCTTGAAATAAGGGGAGGCCTTGATCAGGGCGATCATCAGCTTGCTGACCCAACGGCCCAGGGGTTTCATCGGTCGGGCGACGTGGACCAGGAGCACGACGCGGTATTCATCGGTGTCGTTGCGGACTTCGTGGTCGAAGGTGTCGTCGAACACGAAGCACTTGCCTTCCTCCCAGTGGAGCTTCCGGTCGGCCACCCGCAGGTAGCATTTGTCCCGCTCCTTGGGGATGATCAGGCCCAGGTGGCAGACCAGGAAGCTCTTGCTCGGTCCCCGGTGGGGGGGGATGTGATAGCCGGGATCGATGATCGAGAACCAGGCGGTCGTCATGCCGGGGATCTGCGCCAACACTTTGGCGGTTTCGGGACAACGCCGGCAATTGGTCTCGATCCGGCGGCCGAAGCCGTACAGGATGTGCGTTTTCCAGTGATCCCCCTTGGAGATCCGCTTCTGGTCCGGGGAGACCTCGTGGAAGGCGGGGATCAGTTCCCGTTCTTTGAGCAGTTGTTCCGCCTCTTTGCGGATCGGCTCGTAGTTCCGTTCCAGGATCCGGATCCAATCGAACTGCGCGGGGTCGAAGACGGGCGGATCGCCGATCAGGGATTGAGACGCCAGGATACGATCGATGGCGCGGGTGAGCAGTTTTCCGGTCTTGATGATGGCGCGGCGCCGCGCCTGTCTGATAGTGTCGGTTGCTACTGCCATGTCGAATCCCCTGTCGTTGGATGATTTGTGGTATTTTACTCAATTTTTTGTGGTATCGGGGCAAATATGGCGCGAAAACCAAAGGTTTGGTTGCTGATCGGCGACAAGCTTGGAGACAATGCCCAGGTGGCGGCGGTGGCCCGGGCGCTCGATTGGCCGCAGGAATACCGCCGTCTGGTTTTCCGGGAGCCCTACGTGCTGGGTAAACCCCGGTTCGCGCCCGACCTGTTTCACGTCGACCGTCAGCGCTCCGATCCCATCGAGCCCCCCTGGCCGGACCTGATCCTGACCATCGGGCGGCGGCCCGCCATGGTGGCTCTGTGGATCAAGCGGCAATCGGGCGGCCGCACCCGCATCGTTCTGTTCGGCCGACCCAAACGCCATTTGCACGACTTCGACCTGATCGTCGCCCCGCCCCAGTACCATTTGCCGGCGGCGGACCACGTGCTGCCACTGGATTTGCCCCTGATCCATCCCGACACCGGGGCGGTCGAGAAAGCGGCCCGGGACTGGCGCCGGCGTCTGGAAGCCCTGCCCAGGCCGCTGCTGGCCGTGATGGTGGGCGGCACCACCAAACCGTATCGGCTGGATGCCGACGCCGTCCAGGGCCTGCTCGACCAGGTCCACCGGGCCAGCGGCGGGCGGGGAACCTGGTATTTCTCCACCAGCCGCCGTACCCGGCCCGAGGCCGTGGCCGCCCTGGAACGGCAGCTCCCTGCCAACGCCCGTTTGTATCGCTTCGGCATCGATCCGCCGGAGGACAATCCCTACCGCGCCCTGCTGGCCCTGGCCGACGGTTTCGTGGTGACCGGCGACAGCGTTTCCATGCTGGTCGAAGTGGCGCGCATGGGAAAGCCCCTGGGTATTTATCCCCTGCCCCTGGAAAAATCCTGGACCACCCGGATGCGGTATCATGCGATGCGGGCGATGGGCTATCGCCCCGGTCGGCCGCTGCCGGCATGGATGCGGACCATGCTTCGTCTGGGATGGATCGGCAACCTGCGTGATCTGGAGGTGATCCATCAGTCGCTGTACCGAAAAGGGTGGGCAGTGCCGCTGCGGGATCACCGGTTTCCCTTTCCCCGTTCCGGCACAGCGGTTCCGGACGAGATTTCCAAGGTGGTGGCCCGGATTCATGCCCTCTGTGAATGACCGGCTGGCGGCGCTCGGCCTGGCCGGCCTGTACCTGTTCGCCCTTGGATTGTGGTGGCACCGGGCGGTGGCCGTCGCCGGCATCGCCCTGATGCTGGCGGGACTGCTCCGTCCGGGGGTCGGATGGCGCCGCTTCGGGCGGATCGCTTCGGTGAAGGCTGCCATCCTGTGGCTGCTGTATCTGACTTTTCAGTTGGCGACGGTCGCCATCACCGACCCGGCATTGTTTCCAGAGCACTGGAAGGCGGCGCTCCGATGGTCCTATTTGGCGGGTTTTCTCCTGGTGGCGTATTATCTGCAGGGGCAGTGCCGGCGGATCGTTTCGATTCTGGCGTGGGCCGTGGCCGGTTTTTTCCTCGGTCGCTTGGCGTATCTCGACGAGTTGCTCCAGTACGGTTATGACTTTTGGCGCTTTCGTCATCAGCTGGGCTTTCCCACCGCCATTCCGCTGGGGCAGTACGCCGCCACGGTGTTGCTGATCCTGCTGATTCTCGGGCCGCGCTTCCTGGCGCGCCGGGGTTGGGGGGCGCGGGCGGCTTGGCTTTTGGGGCTGGCGCTTGCCACCGAATGCGTGCTTCTGTCCCAGTCCCGCGGTGTCTGGGGTGCCCTGCTGGGGGTGCTCGTCCTGGTCTCGCTTTCGGCCCGGAGGACGGCGCCTTCGCTCTGGCGCCGGTACCGCAAGGCCGTCGTTCTGGTTGCGGTGCTGGGGCTGGTGGTCGGGATGAGCCAGTATTCGGTCCTCGCCCACAGGTTGACCGAAGAGGGGCAGACTTATCGACAGTTGTTGCAGGGGAATTTCGCCGCCATTCCCATGCAGCGGGCCGACGGCAGCGAATACTCCATCGGGGTGCGGGTGGCCATGTGGCGGTTCGGCATCGCCCATTGGCTGGAAAGACCCTGGTTCGGTTGGGGTCCGGCGGGCACCCGACACTTGATCGCCTGCTGCGCCCCGGAGGTGTTTCGGCGTTTCAACGATTTGCACAGCGCTCCGGTGGAATTGTTGCTCCGGTTCGGGATCGTCGGTCTGGTGCTGGTTGCCGCCGTCGGGGTGACGGCAGTGAGACCGGCCCTGCGGGCGCTTCGCACGCGGCGCCTGCCGGCGGACGTGTTCCTGCTGGTGATGGCCGCCCTGTCGCTGCACGGCTTGCTGGCCTTGGTCAATTTCCGCATGCTGAATTATGATTGGCGTTTTTTTTGGTTTTTGTACGGCGGCATCGTCGCCTCGTTTGCCTTTGTCAGGGAGAATGATCGTGAAATTGAGACGTCTCATCGACCGGTTGCGCTACGGCAGGGAAGCAGAGAGAAAACGCAAGCGCGCCGAGAAGGAGAAGCGGCGCCAGCAGAAGTTTCATTCCGAGCGCTGGTACCGGGACGAACGCTTGGCCCGGCGCCACTACGATTCCTACGAGGACTACGTCCGCCATCAAAGTGCCAAGCTGGAGCGGGTGCTCCACCGGCTGAAGGAGACGGAAGCGGAAGACTTCCAGGAGTTTCAGCGCCGTTTTTCCCTCTGTGAGCCCCTGAAGCCGGCGCGTTCGGTGCTTTGCCTGGGAGCCCGACTGGGCACCGAAGTCAAGGCGTTGCATTCGTTGGGCTATTTCGCCGTGGGCGTCGATTTGAATCCGGGGCCTGAGAATCCCTATGTCCTGCCGGGTGATTTCCACGCTCTGGTCTTTGCCGACGCCTCCGTCGATGCCGTCTATACCAACGCCTTCGATCACGCTTTCGAGCCGGAGCGCGTCCTTGCCGAGGTGGTCCGGGTGCTGCGTCCCGGGGGGGTGTTCGTCATGGATCAGCTGGCCGGGTTCCAGGAAGGATTCATCCCAGGCGAGTATGAATCCTTCCATTGGAAGGACCGGGCCGCTTTGAACGAACTGGTCCGGCACCACACCGGATTCGTTTTGCTCGGCGAACGCGATCTGGGACGGCATCGCCGCGACCGCTGGTACCAGGTGGTTTTTCGCAAACCCGCCTGATCTCAGCGGCGCTGATAGGTGCCGATCAGGACGGCCTCTTCCAGGATGTGTCCCTGCATCGCCTGTTCCAGTCGTTTTTTGCTTGGGGTGCCCAGGTCGGGCAGCACCGTGTCCAGGGCGTAGAGTTTGAAGAAATAGCGGTGGCGGCCGATCGGGGGGCAGGGACCGCCGTAGCCGGTCCGTTTCCAGTCGTTCAGACCTTCCCGGGTGCCCGGCGGCAGCCGGTTTTTGCCGACCCCCTCCGGAAGTCCACCGGCCTCCGGCGGCAGGTTGTACAGTACCCAGTGGACCCAGACCATTTTGGGTGCCCGGGGATCGGGGGCGTCCGGATCGTCGACGATCAGTGCCAAGCTTCGGGTGTTCTGCGGAACCCCGGACCAGGTGAGCGGCGGGGAAATGTCCTCGCCGTCACAGGTGTATCGGGCAGGAATCTCCCCATTGTGCCGGAAGGCGGGGGAAGATAGTGTCAGACTCATGGTGTTCCTCGCTGTTTCCGCTGAAAGGCCAAGGGTCACCGTCAGGAGGATGAACCCGACGAACCAGGTGCGCATGGGTCGCTCCGTTTTCATGTGACAGGGTCAATTTCAGGCAAACGGGATGCGGAGTCAAGTACCCTGGTCCGAGCTGATGCGGCGAATCCAGCGCTTCGATCCGGATTTCGTACTCGTCCGCCGTCAAGCCGTCGCCGGCGGCTGCATTCATTCGGTGTGGATTCTCGAAGGGAGCCGAAGGCGCTATTTCGTGAAACTCAACCGGGCGGATTTGTCTAAGGTGTTGGCCGCGGAGGCGGCAGGGCTGGAGGCGCTGGCTTCCACCGGGACGCTCCGGGTGCCCCGATCGTTCGGTTGGGGCGTGGCCGGGGCGGTCGCCTATCTGGTGCTGGAACATTTGCCCCTGGTGCCTCGTACCCCGGCCGCTGACCGGCGCCTTGGGGAGCAGTTGGCCGCGCTCCATGCCGTTTCCCGGCGGGCGTTCGGTTGGTCGCAGGACAATTTTATCGGCGCCACCCTGCAGCCCAATCCAGTCCATGAGGACTGGGTGACCTTCTGGCGGCAATGGCGCCTGGGGTTCCAGCTTCGACTGGCGGCGAAGCGGGGGCACCGGGGAAGGTTGCAGCGATTGGGCGAAAAGGTCATGGCGGAACTGGTACGGTTTTTCTCCGGCTATCGGCCGTATCCGTCACTGCTCCACGGGGACCTGTGGGGCGGCAATGCCGCCGCCGTCGGGGATACACCGGTGGTTTTCGATCCGGCCTGTTACTGGGGCGACCGCGAGGCGGATCTCGCCATGACCGAACTGTTCGGCGGATTCGGTCCGGATTTCTACCGGGCCTACGACGCGACACTGCCCAGGGATCCGGGCTATCGGGTCCGCAAGGACCTGTACAATCTTTACCATGTCCTCAATCATTTGAATCTGTTCGGTGGCGGCTATCGCGCCCAGGCGGAACGTCTGATGCAACGTCTGTTGGCGGAGATTCACTGATGGCATGAAAAAGGAGGTGATGTCCATGGCAGTGAACGATGACTTTCTCCTGGATCCGGAGCATTCCAGAGACGAAATCGAACAGGAAGTAGAAGAGCTGTTTACCCAATGGCAGAGAGATCAGGACAAATTGGCGGCACGCCGGCGGGTCGAGCAGTATCTGGAGATGAAACGCCTGCGGGAGCAGATCGGGGATGTCTTCGATCTCGAGGACTTTTGAAATGAACCCGGCCGTGGCCGGGTTTTTCGTGTCCCGAAGATTGAATTCCCGGAGCCCGTCCCCACTTTCATGAAAGCGATCGAAACCAATCCGGGAGGAAGGCGATGGAATTGAATGAATTGTTGGAAACCGTGAAACAGGAGCGGGATGAACTCAAGGTGCGGATGCACCTGGCCAAGATGGAGCTGCAACAGGAGTGGGAAAAGGCGGAAAAGCAGTGGGAGCACTTCCGGGCCAAGGCCGAGGAAATTTTGGGGGAAACCCGGGAAGTGGCCGACGAGGTGGTCGAGTCCGTCAAGGTGGTCGGCGAAGAGCTGCGCAATGCCTATCAGAGAATTCGGGAGCGTCTGGCCTGATCCGTTCCGGTGAGGAAACGGCCGCCTGCAGGCGGCCGTTTCGTTTCCAGTATAATACTCCCTCCGCCAATTTGACACATCGAACTTTCATGACCGATAGCATCAGAAAAGTCGTACTGGCCTACTCCGGCGGCCTGGATACTTCCGTCATTCTCAAGTGGCTTCAGGAAACCTACGGCTGTGAAGTGGTGACCTTCACCGCCGACATCGGCCAGGGGGAGGAGCTCGAACCGGCCCGGCAGAAGGCGAAGGCGCTGGGGGTGAAGGAGATCTACATCGACGATCTGCGCGAGGAGTTCGTGCGGGATTTCGTGTTCCCCATGTTCCGTGCCAATGCGGTGTACGAAGGGGAATATCTGCTCGGTACCTCCATCGCTCGGCCGCTGATCGCCAAACGCCTGATCGAGATCGCCGAGATGACCGGTGCCGACGCCATCGCCCACGGTGCCACCGGCAAGGGTAACGACCAGGTGCGTTTCGAACTCGGGGCCTATGCCCTGAAACCGGACATCAAGATCATCGCCCCGTGGCGGGAGTGGGATTTGACCTCCCGGGAAAAGCTGCTGGCCTATGCCGAACGCCACGGCATTCCCATCGAAAGAAAGCGCGGCCAGTCCTCGCCCTATTCCATGGACGCCAATCTGCTTCACATCTCCTATGAGGGGGGGATTCTGGAGGATCCCTGGGCGGAACCGGAAGAAGACATGTGGCGCTGGACCGTGGCGCCGGAAAACGCCCCGGACGAACCGGCCTATATCGAACTGACCTTCGAACGGGGGGATCCGGTCGCGCTCAACAGTGAAACCATGACCCCGGCGCAACTGTTGGCGGCCCTCAACCGGATCGGCGGCGAGCACGGCATCGGGCGCCTGGACATCGTGGAAAACCGCTACGTGGGAATGAAATCCCGGGGTTGCTACGAGACGCCCGGCGGCACCATCCTTCTCAAGGCCCATCGCGCCATGGAGTCCATCACCCTGGACCGGGAAGTGGCCCACCTCAAAGACGAAATCATGCCCCGCTATGCCACCTTGATCTACAACGGCTACTGGTGGAGTCCGGAGCGGAAGGCGCTGCAGCGGATGATCGACGCTTCCCAGGCGGAGGTTTCCGGGGTGGTGCGGCTGAAGTTGATCAAGGGCAACGTGTTCGTGGTGGGGCGGAAGTCGGAAAACAGTCTGTTCGACGCCAGCATCGCCACCTTCGAGGAGGACGCCGGTGCCTACGATCAGAAGGACGCCGAAGGGTTCATCAAGCTAAACGCCCTGCGCCTTCGCATCGCGGCCCGCTCGGGCCGGAACATCTGAGCCCGGTAGGCGCGCCGATTCCGGCGCGCCTCAGGTCAGGCCGTATTTCTGCATCCGGTAGAGGAGGGTGTCGCGGCTGATCCCCAGCAGGCGGGCGGAACGGCTGCGGTTGCCGTTGGTCCGCGCCAGGGCCTGGCGGATCAGTTCGATTTCCACCTGTTCCAGCGACAGACCGGTTTCCGGCAGGACGATATGGCCGGAACCGTCTGTCGATGCGGTCCGGCTGAATTCCGCAGGCAGGTTGCCGGGTTCGATAGTCTGTCCGGGAAGCAGGATCGCCAGCCGCTCGCAGACGTTGCGCAGTTCCCGCACGTTGCCGGGCCAGTGGTATTCCTGCATCGCCTTGAGGGCCGCACGCGACAGCCTCGCCGGCTGCAGCTGATAATTGCCCGCCGCGCGCTGGAGGAAATGCCGGGCCAGCAGTTGAATGTCCTCGGGCCGTTCCCGCAACGGGGGGATTTCCAGCGGAACCACGTTGAGGCGGTAATAGAGATCCTTACGGAAGCTACCTTCCCGGATTTTCCGTTCCAGGTCGGCGTTGGAGGCGGCGATGATCCGGACGTCGACCCGTTCCGGTGCCGTCGCCCCCACCGGCTGACACTCGCCGCTTTCCAGAAAGCGCAACAGTTTGGCCTGCAGGGGCAGGGGCATGGAGTCGATTTCGTCCAGGAACAGGGTGCCGCCGTCGGCCGCCTGAAGCTTGCCCTGCTGGTGGGTGGTGGCGCCGGTGAAGGCGCCCTTGCGGTGGCCGAACAGTTCCGATTCGGCCAACGATTCCGGCAGCGCGGCACAGTTGATGGTGATGAAAGGCCGGTCGGCACGGGGACTGGCCTGCTGGATAGCATTGGCCAATTCCTCCTTGCCGGTGCCGGTTTCACCGGAGATCAGCACCGTCACGTCGGTGGCCGCGACCATCTTGGCGGCACGCAACAGGGCCTCGAAATTGGGTGCTTGGCCGATCAGCGTTTTGAACTTCTCCATCAGGTCCACCCCGTTTCTTTTAATTTGTTGCATAACCCATGGGTTTAATTCCGGGAAGGCGGACAACAGGGCCAGGAAGATCATCACGATGCCGGCAAAATGGCGAAACCGCCGCATCCTGGCCAATCGGGTCATCCAGCTCGTCATTATACCGACCCCCATGACCGCCGGCAAAGTTCCCAGTCCGAATGCGATCATGGTCAAGGCGCCCCGATCCGGCCCCCCGGCGGTAGCCGCCAGGGCCAGGGCGGTATAAACCAGGCCGCAGGGGAGCCAGCCCCAGACCATCCCGAACAGAAACGCCTGGGAGAGATTGGTGACCGGAATGATCTTGCGGCCGTAGGGTTCGATGTGGCGCCACAACCGGCCGCCCAGACGTTCGAGGTAGGCGAAGCGGGGGAACCAGCCGCCGATGTAAAGCCCGGCGCCGGCCATGATCACCGCGGCGGCGATCTGCAGTATCCGGTAGCCCCGGCCGTTGCCGAAGGGCAGATCCAGAACGTAGTGCAGGCTTCCGGCGATCAGTCCGGCCGTGGCGTAACTGAAGATCCGTCCCAGATTGTAGCTGAAGACGAAGGGAGTGAGACGGCGCTTGCGTTCCCGGATCCGCCGGCTGAGGCTCAGGGTCAGGGTGCCGATGATGGAGCCGCACATGCCCAGACAATGAAAACTGCTGAACAGGCCCATCAAGAAAGCGACCAGGTAAACGGGATCGAGGTCGTGCCAGACATTCATGGGGAAAACATACCACGAAAAAGCAAACGGATCGGTGGTGAGCCCGACCCCTGGGGCTGATCGGTGGCGGGCGTCTTCAGTTAGTATGGATAGAAAACCATGAGGCATATGCCGCAGTGATTGTGGCATATGCCGCACCTACCGGGGGGTGGCGACCAAAATTAACCAGTCACCTATTTAAAATCAATATGTTGCAACCTTGGCCCGATCGGTGCATAAGGAAGTTGGTTGGTATGAACGAACTTTGTCGAGGTGGTTGTTGATGAAGAAACGAGAATCCATCCGATGGGTGCCTGGCGTGCTCGCGGCCGCCGTGGCCGTCCAATGTCCGATGGCGTGGGCGGAATACGAGGAGCTGCCCACCCTGGTGGTCGAGGGTGAGACGATGGCACCGGGAACCTTCTCGATCCAGCCGGGAACGGTGGGAACTCTGGATGCCGCCGACCTGCTCAAACAGGTGCCGGGGGGCAACGTCAACCGCAACGGTCCGCTCACCGGCATCGCCCAGTTTCGGGGTCTGTACGGGGACCGGGTAGCGGTAGTCGTTGACGGCATGGCCGTCAAGAACGCCGGGCCCAACGCCATGGACTCGCGTATGAGTGCGATTCCTTCCGCTTTGATTCAATCGCTCAGGGTCTACCGGGGGGTGACGCCGGTATCCGTCGGCCTGGAGACGATGGGGGGTGCCGTGATCGCCAAGAGCCGTCAGGTGGAATTCGGCGAAAGCGAACGGTGGATGCCGCAGTTATTCGCCACCGCCGGATGGAGCAGCGTCAACGACGGCGTCTTCGGCGGCGGTTTGGCGGGCATCGCCAATCAAAACTATCGGTTCGGTTTTCTGGCTTCCCATGAAGACGGGGACAATTACCGCTACAACGATACCGACAACGTCAAATACACCAACTACGAGCGCCAGACCTACCAGGCCCAGTTCGGCCTGCAACGCCAGGGGCATACCTTCAACGCCGCCTATAACCACAAATACACCGGCGACAGCGGCACGCCTTCGCTGCCGATGGACATTCGCTGGATCCGCACCGATACCGTCAACGCCGATTATCGCTGGCAGCTGAGCGACACGGTCGCCTTGAAGGCGGCGATGTTCTTCCAGGATGCCGACCACGAGATGACCAACTACCATCGCCGCAATCCGCCCGCCGATCCGGCCCGCTGGCGGCAAAACAACACCGATGTGGTCGCCGGCGGTTACAAGGCGGCGCTGGTCTGGAGCGAGGTGATGGGTGGTGAGCTGGAGTTGGGCGTCGACGGGGATCTGGCGACCCACAACGCCTTCGTCACCAACCCCAACAATGCCGCTTTCTTCGTTCGCCTCTACAACGACGTCAACCGTAACCGCTACGGGGGCTATCTGGAATGGCGCGGCGAGCCGGTGGACCGGCTCCACGTCAACGCCGGCGTGCGTTATCGCTATACCTACATGGATGCCGGCAAAGTCGACGGCACACCGGCGATCATGGGCCAGATGAATCCGATGATGCGGGCGGCGACCATCCTGCGTGACCGTTTCAATGCCGCCGATCGGCGTCAGGATCAGCACGACGTCGATATCGCCCTCGACTTCAATTACCGTTTGAATGACAACCTCAACCTGGCCTTGGGGTTGGCGCGCAAGACCCACGCACCCACCTATCAGCAACGTTATACCTGGTTGCCTTTGGAGTCCACCGGCGGTTTGGCCGACGGCCGGATTTACATCGGCGACATCGGTCTCGACAGCGAAAAGTCCTATGAAGTGGTGGCCGGCTTCGACCTGAACTTGCCGCAGTTGGGCAGCGTGGTGCACGACGTCTATCTGGAGCCCCGGGCTTTCTACCGCTACGTCAACGACTACATCCAGGGTCAAGCGGTCGATCCCGCCGATCTCGGCCTGACGGCGATGCAGTGGAACATGTTCCTCAACATGATGCTGCCCAACGGTTGTCCCAACAATCCGAGCGGGAACGTGGCCAATTGTGCATTGCGTTGGACCAACGTGGACGCCCAGCTCTACGGGGTCGACATCCAGGGGGGGATGGCCCTGGGCGAGCACTTGCGCGTGGACGGCGTCATGACCTACACGCGAGGGGAAAAGCTCAGCGGCAAGGACGACAACCTCTACCGCATCGCCCCGCTCAACGGTCGGGTGCGGTTGACCTATTCGATCCTGGATTTCGCGTTTTCCACCGAGTACGTCGGCGCTTTGCGTCAGGACAAGGTGGCCGATTACAACGACGAGCGCAAGACCTCCGACTGGAGCGTGGTCAACGTCCGCTTCCAGTATCAGCCTTCGTACAAATACGTGCAGGGTTTGAAGCTAGCGGTGGGGCTCGACAACATCTTCGACAACCGCCATGCCGACCACCTCAACGGCATCAACCGCGTGCGGGAAAGTCGTGTCGGCCTTGGCAATCGGGTTCCCAATCCGGGCCGAAACGTCTACGTCACTATGAGTTATACCTTCTGACCTGCCAAAGCACTGGCATATCCTCCGTTGGCGCGTCTTCGGACGCGCTTTTTTTATCCCCGGAACAGGGCGGCGATCCGCCGCTGGATGGCGTAGGCCGCCGCCTTGGGATCGGCGGCGTCGCGGATGGGGCGGCCGACCACGATGTAATCGCTGCCGTTGACGAAAGCCTGTTCCACGGTGACCACCCGCTTCTGGTCCTGGGAGGCACCGCCTTCGGGGCGGACGCCGGGGGTGACGATCAAGGGGGCAGCGCCGATGGTCTCCCGGATCAAACCGGCTTCCAGACCGGAGGCGATCACCCCGTCGAGACCGGCCTCCAGGGCCTGCCGGGTCCGTTTCAGCACCAGGGCCTGTAAGTCCCCCTGATAACCCAGTTCCTCGAGGGCTTTCTCGTCCATACTGGTGAGAACGGTAACCGCGAGAATTTTTAGATCTCCCTCCCGGCCCCGGGCGGCCGCCTCCATGATGGCCCGGTCGCCGTGGACGGTGGCGAACGCCACGGGATGGCGGCTCAAGGCCCTGACCGCCCGCTCCACGGTGGCCGGAATGTCGTAGAACTTGAGATCGGCGAAGACTTTCCTGCCTCGGGCCGTAAGCCAGGCGATCAGGTCGAAATAGTCACCGGCCATGAACAGTTCCAGGCCGATCTTATAGAATGTCACCGCGTCGCCCAGCGTTTCCACCAGCCGCCTGGCTTCGGCGTGACTCGGCACGTCCAGAGCGACGATGAGACGGTCCTTGGCCGCAATCGGTTCTTGGGACAGAGACATGGACTGTAACCTCGATTCAGGGAAAACCCCCATGATACAGGATCCGGGTCCCAAGGCAGGAGGCGTTCGCCGTCACAGGGCAAAGGTGTCGAGGTGTTTGACGTTCTGATTCAGATGTTTCTGCTGATCCTGTGCGGTGCAGGCTGGCGTCTGTTGCGCCCGGCCGGCCTGGAGGGCGATCAGACCCGCCGGGTTCTGACGGCGGTGGTGTACTACCTGTTCCTGCCGGCCCTGATCCTGAAACTGATGAGCCGGGCCGAACTGGGTGGTGAATCGCTGCGGATTTCCCTGTTCGGTTTCGTCGTCATGGGGTTGGGGGGGATGTTTGCCGCCGCCTACGTGTTCGGGCGTCGCTTGCCCCCGGCCCAGGCGGGGGCGGTCTGGCTGGCGGTGACTTTCCCCAACGTCACCTTTCTGGGCTTGCCGGTATTGCTGGAAACCTTCGGTGACTGGGCCGCCCTGTTGGTGATTCAACTGGATCTGTTTTCCTTCACCCCTGCGGTTCTGACCCTGGGGGTTTCCGTCGCCAGGGCATTGGGTTGCAAAGGCAAGGGGCATCCGGTCAACACTCTGCTTCGGGTGCCGCCTTTGTGGGCGGCCGCCGTGGCCGTCGGTGTGAACCTCGCCGGCTGGCAGTGGCCGGCATGGCTGTCGAACCTGTTCGACCTGCTCGCCCAGGGCGTCACTCCCCTGATGCTGCTGTCTCTGGGATTGGCGCTGGAATGGCCCCGGGCGGGGCAGCGGTTTTGGTCCCACGTGTTGCCGGTGGTCGTTTTGCGCTTGCTGCTGATCCCCCTGGTGGCCACCCTCCTGGTGGGACGGTTGGGGTTCGCGGGAGTCGAAGCGGCGGCGCTGGTGATGGAAGCGGGGATGCCGAGCATGCTTTTCGGCATCGTGCTGTGTGACCGTTTCGGTCTGGACAGCCGTCTTTATGCGCTCCTGGTCACCGTGACCACCTTGCTGGCGGTCGTCACCCTGCCGCTGTGGTATTCCTGGCAAGGCACTGGCATCCCCTGGCCCGGTGCAAGATAATAGGGCCATCTTTCAGAAACGAACGTAAGGGAGGAAATCCATGGGATTCATGCAAGGCAAGCGGGCGTTGATCGTCGGACTGGCCAGCAATCGCTCCATCGCCTGGGGGATCGCCCAGGCGATGCATCGGGAAGGAGCCCAACTGGCCTTCACCTATCAGAACGACAAGCTCAAGGAGCGGGTGGAAAAACTGGCGGCCCAGTGCGATTCCGATCTGACGGTCGCGTGCGACGTCAGTGACGACGACCAGATCCAGGGCGTGTTCGACTATTTGGGGCGGCACTGGGACGGGCTGGACATCCTGGTACATTCGGTCGCCTATGCCCCCCGCCGCGCCCTGGAGGGGGACTATCTGGAATCGGTGGACCGGGAAGCGTTTCAGATCGCCCACGACATCAGCTCCTACAGCTTCACCGCCCTGGCCAAGGCGGCGAGACCCATGCTGCGTTCCGGCGGCGCGCTGCTGACCCTGAGCTACCTGGGGGCCGAGCGGGTGATTCCCAACTACAATGTCATGGGCGTGGCCAAGGCCAGCCTGGAAGCCAACGTTCGCTACATGGCCGCTTCCCTGGGACCCCAGGGGATCCGGGTCAATGCCATTTCCGCTGGCCCCATCCGGACCCTGGCCGCCTCCGGGATCAGCAATTTCCGGGAAATGCTCGGCAAGGCGGAAGGGGCCGCGCCCCTGCGCCGTAACGTCACCATTGAAGAGGTGGGTAACGCGGCGGCCTTCCTGTGCTCCGATCTGGCCTCCGGCATCACCGGGGAAGTGGTCTACGTCGATGCTGGATACAACATCATCGGGCTAGCGTTCGAGGTCTGAACCATTGCCGGGGTAGTCCCCGTTCGATCAGCGCTTCGAAGCGGGACAGCGGCATCGG
>JALSSF010000095.1 GCA_026984375.1 Methylothermaceae bacterium
CGAGGAAATCTGTGAGATCATGAAGGCCTACGACGTGGCTTTCTCCCTCGGTGACGGCCTGCGCCCCGGTTCGATCGCCGACGCCAACGACGAAGCCCAGTTCGCCGAGCTCAAGACCCTGGGCGAGCTGACCCGGATCGCCTGGGAGCACGACGTCCAAGTGATGATCGAGGGCCCCGGCCACGTGCCCCTCCACCTGGTGAAGGAGAACGTGGACAAGGAACTGACCGAATGCTACGAAGCGCCCTTCTACACCCTGGGGCCGCTGGTGACCGACATCGCCCCCGGCTACGACCACATCACCTCCGCCATCGGCGCTGCCAACATCGGCTGGTACGGCACCGCCATGCTCTGTTACGTCACCCCCAAGGAACATCTGGGGCTGCCGGACAAGGAGGACGTGCGCGAGGGAATCGTCACCTACAAGATCGCCGCCCACGCCGCCGATCTGGCCAAAGGGCATCCGGCGGCCCAGTACCGCGACAACGCCCTGTCCAAGGCCCGTTTCGAGTTTCGCTGGCGCGACCAGTTCAACCTCAGCCTCGATCCGGAAAAGGCCCAGGCGTTCCACGACGAGACCCTGCCCCAGGAAGGCGCCAAGGTGGCCCACTTCTGCTCCATGTGCGGCCCTCACTTCTGCTCCATGAAGATCACCCAGGAAGTGCGCGACTTCGCCGAACAGGAAATCGAACGGGGGATGCAGGAGAAATCGAAGGAATTTCTCGCCCAGGGCGCGGAGATCTACCGTAAGGTATGACGTTCACCGGAGAGACGCGGAGAACGCCGGGTCAGGAAGGAACTCCGCGCACTCTGCGTCTCTGCGGTGTCATTCGATCAGGGCAGCACTTCGGCATACACCTCCGCCAGCGGCAACCGCACGTCCAGCGATTCGAGGACGGCCGCTTCGTCGCCGGCTTCGTACACGTCCAGCTCGCCGAAACCCCCGCCGCGGCGGCGGAACACTTCCATCCGGACGACGTCGGGAGCCACCAGCACATACTCGCGCAGGCTGGCGAGCTTCTGGTAGTTGAGTCGCTTCTCGCGCCGATCGACGGTTTCCGTCGAGGGCGACAGCACCTCGACGACGAGCACCGGTTCCCTGAGAAAAGTCGCCGTCGGCGCCAACGGTTCGCAGCTGACCACCACGTCCGGGTAATAGAAGGCGTCGGCGGCTTCGACCCGCACTTTCATATCGCTGATGTAGGCGGTGCAAGGGGTGCCGTGCAAATGACGACGCAGGAAAGCGAAAATGTTTCCAGCCACCACGTTGTGGGCCCGGGTGGCTCCCACCATGGCGAACACCTGCCCGGCCACGTATTCGTGGCGGGTTTCAGCGATTTGCTCGCCGGCCAGATAGTCTTCGACGGAAACCGCTTCGATCCGGGCGTGCCTGGCCATCGTCTCTCCCTCAGGCGAAAAATCGGTACAGCATCCTTTCCACCATGTTCCAGGTGACGAAAGGCGGTTTCTTGGAAACGCTGACGATCAGCATTTCCCCCTCGAAGCGATAGGTGCCTTCCAGTCCCTTGCCGGCGAAACGGCCCTCCACCTGATCGGCGATGAAGTGGACCTGATTTTCCCGCGCCATCCGGGAGGCCTTGTCGAGCAGGATCTCGGGGTGTTCCCGCAAGCGGATTTGAAAGGTACGTGCCATCGGTGAAGATGATATGGTTGAATTACCGCTAGCATAACGATTCCCGACCGGAGTGCAACCATCATGAACGAGCGATCCTTCATCCCCCTGCGCATCGCCGTCCTCACCGTCTCCGACACCCGTACCGAGGCGACCGACGCCTCGGGCAAACTGCTGGTGGAACGCCTGGAGGATGCCGGCCACCGGCTGGCGGAAAAAATCATCGTCCCCGACGACATCTACCGCATCCGCGCCGTGGTGTCGGCCTGGATCGCCGATACGGACGTCGACGTCGTTCTTACCACCGGTGGCACCGGCGTCACCGGCCGTGACGGCACCCCCGAGGCGGTCGCTCCCCTGCTCGACAAGACACTAGACGGCTTCGGCGAGGTTTTCCGCACGATTTCCTACGCCGAGATCGGCACTTCCACCATCCAGTCGCGCGCCCTGGCCGGGGTGGCCAACGGCACCTACATCTTCTGCCTGCCCGGATCGAGGAACGCCTGCGCCACCGCCTGGGACAAATTGATCCAGGCGCAGCTGGACTACCGCACCCGGCCCTGCAATCTGGTAGAGTTGATGCCCCGACTACGGGAATAACGCCACGGAGGTCACCCATGTTCCTACTCATCCTCGCTTCTTTGTTCTTTCTCGGCATCCATTTCGGAATCGCCGCCACTTCGGTGCGCGATCGTCTGATCGAACGCTTCGGACCGCTCCCTTACCGGATCGGTTTCGCCGCCTCGGCGCTGTTCGGCCTGATCTTTCTGGTGTACGCCTGGCGCCAGGCACCCCTCGTCCCCCTTTGGGGCAGCCCGGCGATCTTCCGCTACCTGGCGGTCGCGTTGATGCCGTTGGCTTTCTTCCTCGTCATCGCCGGCCTGACCACCAAAAATCCGACCCGTCTGGGGCAGGAGTCCACCCTGACCGACGATTTCGAACCCACCGGCATCCTCCGCATCACCCGCAATCCCGTCCTCTGGGGCATCGCCCTGTGGGCGGCGCTGCACCTGCTGGCCAACGGCGATCTGGCGGCAACGATCTTCTTCGGCACCTTCCTGATCCTGGCGGTCAAAGGCAGCTTCGATCTCGACCGTAAACGCCTGCGGCAATTCGGCGAGCGTTGGCGGCACTACATGGCGCAGACTTCCAACGTTCCTTTCCTGGCCGTCCTCCAGGGGAAACAGCGGCTGGTGTGGCAAGAACTGGGGTGGTGGCGCCTCATCCTGGCGCTGGTGCTGTATTTCGGCTTCCTCCACGGCCACGCCCGCCTGTTCGGCGTGGCGCCGCTGGGCTGATGCGGTCACGTCCGTTCCTTTTCCTGGGCGCCCTGTTCGCCGGACTGGCCGTGGTCTTCGGCGCTTTCGGCGCCCACGCCCTCAAAGGTCTCCTGGACCGCGACCAACTGGTCGTGTGGCAAACCGCCGTCACCTACCAGATGTGGCACGCCCTGGGACTGATCCTCGTCGCCGGACTGGAGGACGATCCATGGTCGAGATGGAGTGGCCGGCTGATGGCGGCCGGCATCCTGCTTTTCAGCGGCAGCCTGTACCTGATGGTCTTGAGCGGGACGCCCGCTTTGGGCATGATTACCCCATTCGGGGGCCTGGCGTTCATCGCCGCCTGGTTCCTGCTGGCCTGGTCCGCCTGGAGAAAACGACATGCGTGAAGGCACGCCCAAACCCGTTCATCTGAAGGATTATCGTCCGCCCGCCTACCTAGTCGACCGCATCGAGCTGGCGTTCGACCTGGACCCGGAAACCACCCGGGTACGGGCCCGGCTGCACGTCCGCCGCAACCTGCAATACGACCTGGATCCCACCCCGCTGGTCCTCGACGGCGAGGATCTGACGTTGCAAAGCGTTCTGCTCGACGAAGCCCCCCTGGCGGAAGATCGCTACACCGTCGACGAGAACCGGCTGATCATCCCGGACGTGCCGACCGCCTTCACCCTGACCACCGAGGTGTTGATCCATCCCCGGAGCAACACCCGCCTCGAGGGCCTGTACGTCTCCGAAGGCATGCTCTGCACCCAGTGCGAAGCGGAAGGCTTCCGGCGCATCACCTACTTTCCCGATCGTCCCGACGTCATGGCCCGCTACCGCGTCACCCTGCGCGCCGACCGCGACCGCTTTCCGGTGCTGCTGGCCAACGGCAACTGCGTCGACGCCGGGGATCTCGACGACGGCCGTCACTTCGCCGTCTGGGAGGACCCGTTCCCCAAGCCCAGCTACCTGTTCGCCCTGGTGGCCGGACGGCTGGAAAAATGCACCGATACCTTCACCACCCGCTCGGGCCGCCGGGTGCGCCTGGAAATCTACGTGGCGCCTTCCGATCTCGACCAATGCGATCACGCCATGGGCTGCCTGAAACGGGCCATGGCCTGGGACGAGATCAAATACGGACGCGAGTACGATCTCGACCGCTACATGATCGTGGCCGTCAGCCACTTCAACATGGGGGCGATGGAAAACAAGGGACTGAATCTTTTCAACAGCCGCTACGTCCTCACCCGTCCCGAAACCGCCACCGACGAGGATTTCGAACACGTGCTGGCGGTGATCGGCCACGAATATTTCCACAACTGGACCGGCAACCGCGTCACCCTGCGCGACTGGTTCCAACTTTCCCTCAAGGAAGGGCTGACGGTGTTCCGGGAACAGCAGTTCAGCGCCGACGAAGGCTCGGCGGCGGTCCGGCGGATCGAGGACGTCAACCTGCTGCGCACCCGCCAGTTCCCCGAGGACGAAGGCCCCCTGGCCCATCCGGTACGGCCCGAGTCCTACATCGAGATCAACAACTTCTACACCATGACGGTGTACGAAAAGGGGGCCGAGGTGGTGCGCATGCTCCACACCCTGCTGGGCTGGGAGGGATTCCGCCGCGGCATGGACCTGTACTTCGAGCGCCACGACGGCCAGGCGGTCACCTGCGAGGATTTCGTCAGGGCCATGGAGGACGCCAACCGGGTCGATCTGGCCCAGTTCATGCGCTGGTACACCCAGGCCGGCACGCCCCGGGTGGAAGTCCAGTATCACTACGAAGCCGATCGCCGCACCTTCGTCCTGGCCCTTACCCAGTCCTGCCCCCCGACCCCCGGTCAGCCCCACAAGGAACCCTTCCTGATTCCCGTCGGCCTGGCGCTGCTCGACGGTGAAGGCAATCCGATCCCCCTCCAGTTGGAGGGGGAGATCGCTCCCCGGGGGACCTCGCGGGTCCTGCGACTGACCGGCGCCCATCAGCGGTTTCGTTTCGTCAACGTGCCGGAACCGCCGGTCCTGTCGATTTTCCGGGACTTTTCCGCCCCGGTGAAGCTGCTCATGGAACGCGATCCCGACGAATGGTACTTCCTCTGGCGCCACGACAACGATCCCTTCAATCGCTGGGATGCCGGCCAGACCCTGATGTCCCACTGCCTGCTGGCACAGATTCCCGAACCGGCGCCGGCGCTCGACCCCCGGCTCGTCGCCGGCTTCGAGCCGCTGCTGTCCCAGCCCCTGGACGACCTGTCCTATACCGCCTGGCTGCTGCGCCTGCCGGAGGAAGATTACCTGGCGGAACAGATGGACGTGATCGACGTGGACGGCATCCACCGGGTGCGTGAGCAGGCCCGCCGCGAACTGGCCACCATCCTGAAAGACGATTTCCTCGATTGCTATCACGCCCACCACCGCCCCGACGAGTGGGCCGACACCTCCGCAGCCGCCATCGGCCGCCGCCGGCTCAAGAACACCTGCCTGTCCTATCTGGCGACGCGTGACGACCCGACCATCCACGAGCTGGTCCTGACGCAATACCGCAGCGCCCGCAACATGACCGACCGGCTCGCCGCCTTCCAGGCCGTCGTCCACGAAGACCACCCGGCCAAGACCACGGTCGTCGAGGACTTCCATCGCCGCTGGCGTTCGCAGCCGCTGGTGCTCGACAAATGGTTCGCCATTCAGGCGGCCGATCCCTCGCCGGGAGCCATCGAGCGAATCGAAACGCTGCTGGCCCATCCCGACTTCGACCCCACGAACCCCAACCGGGTCCGCTCGGTGCTAGGGGTGTTCGCCCAGCGGAATCCGGTGCACTTTCACGCCCGGGACGGCCGCGGCCACCGACTGCTGGCCGACTGGCTGCTGAGACTCGACCGGATCAATCCGCAGCTCGCCGCCCGCCTGGCGCAGCCGCTGGCCAACTGGCGCCGTTACGACGGCGACCGCCAGGCCTCGATGCGCCGCGAGCTGGCACGCATCCGCCAGACCCCCGAGCTGTCGAAAGATCTGTTCGAAATCGTCGACAAGGCCCTGTCGGGTTGATCCACCGCCATGCCGAGCCTGCCGCTCAAGGTCTTCTTCCGCTTCACCGACTGGGTCTTCGCCGTCATGCTGGCGTTCCTGTCCCTGGCCATCCTCCTCGGGGTCGGCAAGCTGTTCCTCCATCTTTGGCCCCTGGTCAAGAGCGGGGCCATCACCGGCAGCTACATCGACATCATCACCGACGTGCTGTCCCTGTTCGTGGTCATCGAGCTGGCCCGTTCCCTGGCGGAATACTTCCACGTCCAGCGCCTGCGCCTGACCTTCATCGCCGACGCTGCCATCGTCTCGGTGCTGCGCGACGTGATGATCGGCCTGTTCCAGAAGACCCTCACCATCGAGCTGATCCTGTCCCTGAGCGCCCTGCTGCTGGTGCTCGGGGCCCTGAGAACCTCGGCGGTGCTGGTGTTCCAGCGGGAACGGACGATCGACAGGAGCCTGCGGCGCGAAGACGCCTGCTGACCGTTGTCACAATTCAGTAACAGAACCCCCTTATCCTGGGCACCCCCGAAACTGACTTTCAGGAGTGACGCTGCCGATGAAACTGTTCAAAACCGTGACCGTCGCCGCTTTGGGGCTGCTGGCGCTCCAGGGACAGGCCGCCGGTCGTGACTACATCTATGCGGTCGGCTCCTCGACCGTCTATCCCTTCACCACCACCGTCGCCGAACACTTCGGCAAGGCGACCGAATTCCCCACCCCCAAGGTGGAGTCCACCGGCACCGGCGGCGGCATGAAGCTGTTCTGCGCCGGCGTCGGGGTCCAGCACCCGGACGTCGAGGACGCCTCGCGGCGGATCAAGAAGTCCGAGTTCGAGCGCTGCCGGAAGAACGGCGTCAAGGACATCGTCGAGGTCAAGATCGGCTACGACGGCATCGTCATGGCCTATTCGCGCAAAGCGCCTCATCGATGGAACCTGACCCGGCGCCAGATCTTCCTGGCCCTGGCCAAGCAGATTCCCGATCCCGAACATCCGGGCAAGCTGATCGCCAATCCCTACCGGACGTGGCGTCAGATCGACCCGTCCCTGCCCGACGTCGCCATCAAGGTCTACGGCCCGCCGCCCACCTCCGGCACCCGGGACGCCTTCGCCGAACTGGCGCTGGAAGGCGGCTGCAAGACCTTCGACTGGATCAAGGCGATCAAGCACGAAGACAAGAAACGCTACAAGGCCATCTGCCACGGCATCCGTGAGGACGGCGCCTACGTGGAAGCCGGCGAGAACGACAACCTGATCGTGCAGAAACTGGAAGCCGATCCCAACACCCTGGGGATCTTCGGCTTCAGTTACTTGGATCAGAACGTGGACAAGATCACCGGTGCCCGGGTGGACGGCGTCGAGCCCACCTTCGAAAACATCGCCGCCAGCCAATATCCCCTGTCGCGGCCCTTGTTCATCTACGTGAAAAAGGCCCACGTCGGCCTGATCCCGGGAATCGTCCAGTTCCTCGACGAATACACCAGCGAGAAGGCCTGGGGCGACGAGGGCTATCTGACCGACAAGGGGCTGATCCCGATGCCGGTGGAAGAGCGGAAGAAATACCGCAAGATCGCCCGCGAGCTGATTCCCCTCGAATCGCTCTGAGGATGCCGTCTCGTCTCACCACGCCCCTCTCCCGCCGGGAGAGGGGTTTCGTTCGTGTAACCTCCCTTGCACTTCGCCCTCGGCGAGGGCAAACCGCCCTTTTGCTTTACAATAGCCGTCCGTAGCCACCGACACGATCGCCATGCAACCACAAACCCTGTTCTGGATACTGCTCGCCTTGGCCGTTTACGGCTATTATCTGGGACGCAAGCGGGCGCTGACGGTCAGTGGCGGCAACATCCGCCGGCTCCATTCCCTCCCGGACTACTACGGCTACTACGTGGCCCTGTGGTGCGCCCTGCCGGCTCTGGCGATCCTGAGTCTGTGGCTGCTGCTCGACGACAAGATCATTCTCCAGTGGGTGCTGGCGGAACTGCCCCCCACTTACCGGAATCTCCCCCCCGATCGGCTCTCGCTGACGGTGAACGTGATCGAAAATCTCCTCGCCGGCGAACGTCAGGCCAGTACGGTGGACCCGGCGCTGGCCGAAGCAGCCGAACATTACCGGCAGTTGAAGCACCTGGGCTACCAGGCCCTGACCGTCCTGGTCCTCGCCGGTGCGACCGCGGCCTTGACCTGGGCGCAACGGCGGATAACCCCCGGGCTGCGCGCCCGCAATCGGGTGGAGGCCGTCATCCGCATCGCATTGATCGCCAGTTCGGTGCTGGCCATCCTCACCACCATCGGAATCGTGCTCTCGGTCCTGTTCGAGGCGCTGCGCTTCTTCGAGATGGTGTCGCCGCTGGAATTCTTCTTCGGCCTGCACTGGAGCCCCCAGATCGCCATCCGCGCCGATCAGGTCGGGGCCTCGGGCAGTTTCGGCTTCATCCCCCTGTTGACTGGAACCCTGCTGATCACCGCCATCGCCATGGCGGTGGCCGCCCCCCTGGGGCTGCTGTCGGCCATCTATCTCTCGGAATTCGCCAAACGCCGCACCCGCGCCATCGTCAAGCCGCTCCTGGAAGTGCTCGCCGGGGTACCGACGGTGGTCTACGGCTTCTTCGCCGCCCTGGTGGTAGCGCCGTGGCTGCGGGACCTCGGCGCCCGGCTGGGACTGTCGATTTCCTCCGAAAGCGCCCTGGCCGCCGGTCTGGTCATGGGCATCATGATCATTCCGTTCGTGTCCTCGCTCACCGACGACGCCCTCACCGCCGTCCCCCGATCCCTGCGGGAAGGCGCTTACGGCCTGGGGGCGACCCAGGCGGAAACCATCACCGGCGTTCTGCTGCCGGCGGCGCTGCCCGGCATCGTCAGCGGCCTGCTGCTGGCGGTGTCGCGCGCCATCGGCGAAACCATGATCGTGGTCATGGCCGCCGGCATGGCCGCCAAACTCACCCTCAACCCGCTGGAGTCGGTCACCACCATCACGGTGCAGATCGTCGCCCTGCTGGTGGGCGACCAGGAATTCGACAGCCCCAAGACCCTGGCGGCCTTCGCCCTGGGGCTGACGCTGTTCGTCATCACCCTCCTGCTCAACCTCGTCGCCCTTCACGTCATACGCAAGTACCGGGAACAGTATGAATAAGACTCTGGAAACCGTTTGCTCCGGCCTGGCGCGACGCCGCCGCCGGGAAATCCGGTTCCGCTGGTACGGGCGCATCGCCATCTTCGTTTCCCTGGCGTTCCTGGCCCTGCTCATCACCAGCATCGTCGCCCGCGGCTACAAAGCCTTCTGGCAGACGGAAATCGCCATCGACGTCTTCCTCGATCCCGAGGAACTGACCCCACCGACCCCGGAACACCTGGCACGGGCCGATCTGGCGGGCCTGATCAAACGCTCGTTGCGACAGATGTTCCCGGAAGTCCACGACCGCCGCCGCAAACGTGCCCTCTACCGTCTCGTCAGTTCCGCCGCCCCCTATCAATTGCGGGACTACGTCCTCGCCCACCCGGACCGGATCGGCCAAACCGTGCGCCTGTGGGTGCTGGCCGGCGCCGACGTGGATCTGTACAAGAAGGGATACATCGACCCCGAAATGCCGGCATCCGAACGCCGCCTCAAGGATTATCAGATCGCCTGGCTGCGGAAACTGGAAAGCGAAGGGCGACTGGTGCTGCGCTTCAACCGCTGGTTCTTACTCAACGGCGATTCGCGCGAACCGGAGCAGGCCGGCATCCAGGTCGCTTTCCGCGGCTCGCTCTACATGATGCTGGTCACCTTCGCCCTGTCGTTCCCCTTGGGGATCGCCGCCGCCATCTATCTGGAGGAATTCGCCCCCAGGAACAACGTCTGGGTCGACCTGATCGAGATCAACATCAACAACCTGGCGGCGGTACCGTCGATCGTCTTCGGCCTGTTGGGCCTGGCAGTATTCATCGGCTGGTTCGGGCTGCCGCGCTCGACCCCCCTCGTCGGCGGCCTGACCCTGACCCTGATGACCCTGCCCACGGTCATCATCGCCAGCCGCGCCGCCCTCAAGGCGGTGCCGCCGTCGATCCGCTACGCCGCCCTCGGCATCGGCGCCTCCCGGGTGCAGACCGTGTTCCATCACGTCCTGCCGCTGGCCATGCCGGGCATGCTCACCGGCGCCATCATCGGCATGGCCAGGGCCCTGGGTGAAACCGCCCCCCTGCTGATGATCGGCATGGTCGCCTTCATCGTCGATCCGCCGCAAAGTCTCCTCGACCCGGCCACCGCCCTGCCGGTGCAGATCTATCTGTGGGCCGACAGCCCGGAACGCGGCTTCGTCGAGCGGACGTCGGCCGCGATCATCGTCCTGCTGCTGTTTTTGGGTATCATGAACCTGGCCGCCATTTTGCTGCGCAAACGTCTGGAACGCCGCTGGTAAGGGAGAACGACGGTATGAGCACCGTGATCACCGAACGCCACACCACCCCGGATCCGGAAAGCGACGGCCATCGGACCGTGGGCGACTACACCCTCGCCGAACCACGCATCACCTGCCGCCACGTCAACGTCTTCTACGGCGACAAACAGGCCCTGTTCGACATCAATCTCGACATCGGCCAGCGCGAGGTCATCGCCCTGATCGGCCCTTCCGGCTGCGGCAAATCCACCTTCCTGCGCTGTCTCAACCGGATGAACGACATCATCGAGGGCTGCCGGGTGGAGGGTGACATCCGCCTCGACGACCAGGACATCTACGCCAAGGAAATGGATCCGGTGCTGCTGCGGGCCCGGGTCGGCATGGTGTTCCAGAAACCCAATCCCTTCCCCAAGTCGATCTACGACAACGTCGCCTACGGCCCCCGCATCCACGGCCTGGCCGGCAACCGCACCGAACTGGACGAGATCGTCGAGACCTCGCTGAAACGGGCCGGCCTGTGGAAGGAAGTGAAGGACCGTCTCGACCATCCGGCCACCGGCCTGTCCGGCGGTCAGCAGCAGCGTCTCTGCATCGCGCGCACCATCGCCGTCAACCCCGAAGTGGTGTTGATGGACGAACCCTGCTCGGCCCTCGATCCCATCGCCACCGCCACCATCGAACAACTCATCGACGAGCTGCGTTCCCGTTACACCATCGTCATCGTCACCCACTCGATGCAGCAGGCCGCCCGGGTCTCGCAACGCACCGCCTATTTTCACATGGGCCGGCTGATCGAGGTGGGGAAAACCACGGAGATCTTCACCAATCCGCGTCATCCCCTGACCGAAGACTACATCACCGGACGCTTCGGTTGAGGCGCAACTTCCGAACAGTACGGGCGTCCGAAGTACCGTCGGCGATTCCACCCGGGCGGACCATGACGAAAACCCCATTGATTCGACAGATTCCGGAACGGCTAGCCGGCCGCCGTCTCGACCAGGCCCTGGCCGAACTGTTCCCGGACTATTCCCGCAGCCGCCTGCAGCAGTGGATCAAACAGGAGCGGGTGAAAGTGGATGGTGCAATCCTGCGCCCGCGGGACAAACTCCAGGGCGGGGAACGGATCGAGCTGTGGCCGCTGGAGGAAAAGCGGGCAACTTGTGAAGCCCAGGACATCCCCCTGAACATCATCTTCGAGGACGAGCACCTGATCGTCATCGACAAACCGGCCGGACTGGTGGTTCACCCGGCCGCCGGCCACCACGACGGCACCCTGCAAAACGCCCTGCTCCATCACGACGCCGGCCTGACCACCCTGCCGCGCTGCGGTATCGTCCATCGTCTGGACAAGGACACCAGCGGCCTGATGGTGGTGGCCCGGAGCCTCAAAGCCCACACCGCCCTGGTGGCTCAACTGCAGGCGCGCACCGTCAAACGGCGTTACCTGGCCCTGGTGCAGGGACAGGTCGTCGCCGGGGGCACCGTCGACGCCCCCATCGGCCGGCATCCGGTGGACCGCAAACGCTTCGCCGTTACCCCGACGGGTAAGGAAGCGGTCACCCATTACCGTGTGGCGGAACGCTTTCCCCATCACACCCTGTTGCGGGTAGCGCTGGAAACCGGCCGCACCCATCAGATCCGGGTTCACATGGCCCATCTGCGCCACCCGCTGGTGGGGGACCCCCAGTACGGCCGCCTCCGCCTGCCCCCCGGCGCCTCCGAAGCACTCACCGCCGTGCTGCGCAACTTCAGGCGCCAGGCCCTCCACGCCGAGAAACTGAGCCTGGTGCATCCGGAAAGCGGCAAAACAGTTTCCTGGAAAAGCTCTCTGCCGGCGGATTTTCAACGGCTGTTGGAAACTCTGCGTGCTGAATATGCCGGTGCCGATTTCGATGAAGATGGGTTCGAACATTGGACTGGTTGATTCCCGACTGGCCCGTTCCCTCACCCATCGGTGCCGCCGTCACCCTGCGTGACGGCGGCGTCAGCACCGGTCCCTACGCTTCCTGGAACCTGGCGGCCCACGTGGGGGACGATCCCGCCGCAGTGGCCGAAAACCGCCGCCGCCTGCGCCAACGCCTGGAACTGCCGGCAGAGCCGGTTTGGCTGAACCAGGTCCACGGCGACCGCATCGTCGAAATCGGCCCGGGGCGGTGTGGCACACCCACCGCCGATGCTAGTTTCACCCGACGTCCCGGCGTCGTGTGCGCCGTGCTCACCGCCGACTGTCTGCCCGTCCTGCTGACCGACGGACGAACCGTCGCCGCGGTCCACGCCGGATGGCGGGGACTGGCGGCCGGTGTGCTCGACAACGCGCTGAGCATGCCCCCCTGGCGCCGGCCGCCCATGGCTTGGCTGGGACCCGCCATCGGTCCGAACGCCTTCGAGGTGGGTGACGAAGTGCGCGCCGCCTTCCTGACCCGCGACCCGACCCTGGCCTGCGCATTCCGTCCCTGTCGCGGCCGCTGGCTGGCCGATCTCTACCGGATCGCGCGGCGAATTTTGCAAACCTGCGGCGTCACGGAAATCTTCGGCGGTACTTTCTGCACCTACACCGATTCCGAGCGCTTTTTTTCCTACCGCCGCGACGGCATCTGCGGCCGCCACGCGACCCTGATCTGGCGCCGCGCTTGAAAACCCGCTCCCCATCCCCCATATTCACTGCAGCCGAACTTTCCCATAACCGCAAGCCAAGGATTTGAGTCATCATGCGAATGGACAAACTCACCACCAAATTTCAGGAAGCGCTGGCCGAGGCCCAGAGTCTCGCCCTGGGACGCGACCATCAGTTCATCGAACCGGTGCACGTGATGATCGCCCTGCTGGACCAGGAGGGCGGCACCGTACGCCCGCTCCTGATCAAGGCCGGCGTCGACGTGCGGAAATTGCGCGCCGAGCTGGGCAAGTGGCTCGACCGTCTGCCCACCGTCGAGGGCGCCGGCGGCGAAGTGCACATCTCCAACGCCCTGGGGCGGATCCTCAACCTGATGGACAAGCTCGCCCAGAAGCGGGGCGACGCCTACATCGCCAGCGAGCTGTTCGTCCTCGCCGCCCTGGAGGACAAGGGTGAACTGGCCGACCTGCTGCGCAAAGCCGGTGCCACCCGCAGTATCATCGAGAAGACCATCGAGGAAATCCGCGGAGGCGAAAAAGTGACCGACCAGGCAGCCGAGGAAACCCGCCAGGCATTGGAAAAATACTGCATCGACCTGACCGAGAAGGCCGAACAGGGCAAACTGGATCCGGTCATCGGCCGTGACGAGGAAATCCGCCGCACCGTCCAGATCCTGCAGCGGCGCACCAAGAACAACCCCTGTCTGGTGGGCGAACCCGGCGTCGGCAAGACCGCCATCGTCGAGGGGTTGGCCCAACGGATCGTCAATGGCGAGGTCCCCGAAGGGCTGCGCGACAAGCGCATCCTGTCCCTCGACATGGCCGCCCTGATCGCCGGCGCCAAGTTCCGCGGTGAATTCGAGGAGCGACT
>JALSSF010000096.1 GCA_026984375.1 Methylothermaceae bacterium
CCGCACGGCTTCGTCCCGCTCCCGCACGGCTTCGTCCCGTTCCCGCACGGCTTCGTCCCGCTCCCGCACGGCTTCGTCCCGTTCCCGCACGGCTTCGTCCCGCTCTCCCTGGATAGCCTTCAGCTCTTGGTGGAAATGGAAACATTGCCACCGGTAATTCTCCGCCTCCAAGGTTAATGGATCGATGGCATCTAAAACTTTCTCCACCGATTCTCCAGACCAGCCGGTAGCTACCAATTCTTCCAGGCAAGCGTATATCTCCAGAAGTCCCGGCACATCCTTAGCCACCTGCCGCACATCTTCCCTAAAAGAAAGGGAATGACACATATCGGAATCTACGAATTGCTCCAGGAACCACCGCTGTGTGGATTCTCGTTCTGTATCTTCATTATCCAATTCAAGAAAACTCGCCAAACGGATGAGTTGGCTGTGGGGATCTGCAATAAACTGTTGGTAATCTACGAACAAGGCATTCTGGGACTCAGCGCATGCGCAAAGATTCTTGAGCATCCGATAATTGTAGGACCGCCACAAAGCCAATCCCTTGCGCCTGTCGAAACCGTTACGCTTTTGCAGTGAGATCGCCACATCGACAGGATTCCTCACCGATACGAGAAAACGAACACGGGTGGTCGAATGGTCAACCAATTCCAACCAAAAGGGAAGAGTAAGACATAACCTTGGATCCTTAATTGCATATACGGGATACTCCGCCAGTCTTTTCCGAAGATACATAGCGGCACGCGACCTCAGTGGAGCCAAACCATAACCCGACAGATCCGTGACGGGAAGCACGGTGGGAAAGTCCCACCGAAGCCCCAGTTCCTCCATGATCCCCGTATTAATATTGAAAACCTCTAGGTCTTCCCAGAATCCTTTGGGGTTGTCCTCACCAGGTGGCAACAGATTTTCCCCAAGACTTGCTCCCGCCGTTTCTGCGGCCTTGGCCAAAAGGCTGGTACCGGAGCGATGCATGCCTAAAATGAAAACCAGCGTTCTTTCCATTTCCAATATGTTATCAGGAACCTTTAGTTTTTACTTTCCGACACTGTTTCACTTCCGCCTCCAAGATCGCCAGCCGCTGGATCAAGCGCCGCAGACAGCGTTCCTGACGGGAATGTTCGATGTCCATGATCAGGATCTTGACCAGCAGCACGCCGATGGCGGCCACCAGAGCCAACACCGGCGGATAGGCGACGCCCAGACGCAAACCGAGCCAGTCGACGAGATGGGGAAAGAAGCCGAGCACGAACACCGTGACGGCAATGGCCAGCCACCAGAAGGCGTGACGGGTGTGCATGTGGTCCTTATAGATCAACCACAGAATCACCAGCGCCAGGCTGAAGCCCAACAGCGCGGAAGTCAGTTGATAGGTCATTCGGCCTTGGGACGGCGGCGCCGATGCGAGAAAGAAAGCAATAATAACACCGTCTGCACCATGTACAACCCCACCCGCCACCAGCTGGCGAACACCCGCGACTTGCCGTCGAGGCGCGGGCGCATGGTCACCGGCGTCTCGGCGATGACCAGACCCTGGGCGCGCAGCAGCAGCAGGACGCCGAGGTCCTGATACTCCAGCAGGGTGGCACGCGGGGAGGCCAGCAGGCACAGGGCGGCGTGATCGTACAAGCGAAACCCCGAGGTCAGGTCGGCGAAGGAAAAGCCACTCAGCAGCCGGAACAGGCGCCAGGCCAGGCGGCGCAGGCGGCTGCCGCGCTCGGGATAGGCGCCGATGATCACGTCGGCCCCGGTAGCGCGGCGGGCCTGGAGCAGTTTGGGAATCTCCTCGGCCCGGTGCTGGCCGTCGGCGTCCATGGTGATCACGGTGTCACAGCCCAGCCGTAGGGCGTAGCGCATGCCGGTCTGGGCCGCCCCCCAGGCCCCTAGGGAAACCGGCAGACGCAGGACGACGGCGCCAGCGGCCTCGGCCACGGCGGCGGTGTCGTCCCCGCTGGCGTCGTCCACCACGATCACCACGGCGCCAGGCAGGCAGCGGCGCACCGAGGCGACGACGGCGGCGACGGCGGCGGCCTCGTCTTTGGCGGGCATCACCACCGCCAGGCGGGATTCGGCAACGGGCTCGGGGACTTCCCGGGACGATTCCACAATCCGAACGACCGCGTTCATATCAGCCACGTCCCCCGGCTGGACGAACGCCGGCGCGCTTTTTCGGCCGCCACCTGGATCGGAAACTTCAACCGCCGTGTTCGAGATATCACCCGGGCAGATGACTCAGAAACCATTCCAGCAGCCGGATCAGGGCGATGATGGCACCGATGGACCCGATCACCCACAGGGTCTGACGATGAATGGCCTGGGTAAGCCGCACTTCCACCGCTTTGACCTCCAGGCGGACCTGGTCGATTTCCTTTTGCAGTTCCAGCCGTACTTTCTCGATCTCCTTGGTCAGCCGCAATTCCGTTTCCTTCTGCTCCCGCCGGGTTTGTTCGATCTCCAGGGACAACTCCGCCCGGAGCTGCTCGACCTCCCTGGTCAGATCGGCGCGCACCTGCTCGACCTCCTTCGTCAAATCCGCCCGGACCTGCTCGATCTCTTTGCTCAGATCGGCGCGGACTTGCTCGATCTCCTTACTCAGATCGGTACGGACTTGCTCGATCTCCTTCGTCAAATCCGCCCGGACCTGTTCGATTTCCCGGGTCAGATCCGCCCGGACCTGTTCGATCTCCTTGGTCAGTCGCAATTCGCTTTCCCGCAGGTCTTGCCGGGTAGCCACGTCGGAAAGATTGGGATAGCGCTCTTCGAGCGCCTCGAAGGCTTCGGCGATGATGCGGGCGCGGGTCTTGTCGTCGGGAGCCGTGGAAAGCTTTTCGTAGAGGTCGATCACCGAGGTCATGGGAGAACGAGATCATGGGACGAAGGAGGGTTCAGTATACCATCGAAAGAGCCACCTGCCCCCGAAGCGATCGTCCTGCCGGTCACCCACATACCTCCCGATAAATCGCGGCGAGGGATCGAGCACAGGTTCGGATGTGGTATCGCCGGCTCAGCCTTACCCGCCCGGCCTCTCCCCTTCGTCGCCGCTCGACCGGGCATCGCCTCACCGCCTGAAGCACCTGCGCCAACGCCGCCGCATCCCCCGGCGGCACCAGCCATCCGGTCACACCCGCCTCCACCACCCAGCCCATGCCGGAACCGGGCACCCGGGTGGCGATCACGGGCTTGCCGTAGGCCATCGCCTCCAGCAGCACCACACCGAAGGCCTCGGTGCGCTCCACCGAGGGCAGCACCAGCACGTCGCAGGTGGCCAGCAGGGCGTTGCGGCGTGCGTCGGACAGGGCACCGGTGAAGTGCACGTCCAGACGTCGCTGCCGCGCCCGTTGCCGCAGCGGGTCCAGCCTTTCCCCGGCGCCGACACAGATCAGATGGATGCCGTCGTCCGGCCGCAGCGCCGCCAGCAACACCGCGTGGCCCTTGTAGTAGGTCAAGCGGCCGACGCAGAGCAGCCGCAACCGGCCATCGCCCCATTGCCGCACCGCCCAGGCCAGCTCCTCGTCGCCCGGCGGCGCCAGGCGGGCGGGATCGATCCCCAGGGGCACGACCTCGGTCTTGTCGCGCCAGGGACGCAGCGGCGCGCTGGCATCGCGGTACGGGGGCGAGGTGGCGATCACTTTGACCGCCCGGCGCAGCAACGCCTGCTCCCAGGGCCGGTACAGCCGGTAGGCCAGAGCCAGGCGGGGATCGATGGTCGAGGCCACCACGTCGGCGTGCCAGTGGATCACCCAGGGCAGCCGGCGCGCCGCCGGCAAGGCCAGGACCCAGAAGGCCGAGGGATTGGGCAGGTGAAGATGGAGCAGGTGGGGGCGGAAGTGCCGGATCATCCGTGCCAGCCACAACGGGAACGCGGGGCTGACCGGGGTGTAGAGCAGCCGCCCGTAAGCGGGAACCCGCCACACCGGAAAGGGATGCTCCCGGCGCCCGGGACGGTCGTGGGCGTGGACCAGAGCGGCGGGCTCGACGCCTTCGGCCGCCAACGCCGGCAGCAGGTCGCCGAGAAACCGCTCCATGCCGCCGGCGAAGGGCGGGTAATACTTACCGAGATGCAGGACGCGCACGCCGCCTTTCCAGTTGGGCCAGACGCCGGCGCGCCACGGGAAGAGCGGTACCGGGCGCGGCACCCAACCGGTTCGTGGTCATCCTTTCAACCATTGATCCCGTGTGACACCGGCCTGCTTCAATAGGCGGACGAGAAGATCCGGACTGATGGGATTTCGATGCGGATTGGGTATCGTCAGGCGGCGGTTTCCCTTGATCATGAACAGATGCCTGCCACCACTGTAAGGGCCTTGGAAGCCGAGTTCCCTGAGCCGTCGCACCAGCTCCCTGTGCGTGACGGGGCTCAGCTTTCCCACTCGCTCGCCACCTCATGCGGCTCCGCTATCCGGATTCCATCGAGTTCCGGAATCTCCAGCCCTTTCCGCAGACTCAGAACGATCCATTCCTCCAGCACGCTTTTGAGATTTTCCCGGCACTCCTCCAGGGTCTTGCCCGTGGCCCAAACGCCGGGCAAAGGGGGTATTTCGCCGTAATACGGCTCTTCGTCCTCAATCAGTTCGTAACGCGCCCGCCGCATCGCTTCCGCCAAATACGCCTCCAACATGGTTCCACCTCGGGAATGGGCATCGGGGTATTTTCTCACAGTCCCGCCGGCCTGCACCAATGCCACCAGACCATGGATCCGAGCGCTCACCGAGATGCAGGACGCGCACGCCGGCTTTCCAGTCGGGCCAGACGCCGGCGCGCCAGGCGGTTTCCGGGCTGCAGCGCCAGCACCTTCTCGTAGGCGCCGATCGCCTCACGATAGCGCTTCTGGGCCAGCAGCGCCTCGGCGAGATAGAGATAGATCCCGGCGTCCGCTCCCAGGGCCAGGGCCCTGCGGTAGTCGGCTTCCGCCTCGGCGTAACGGCCCTGACGGTGGTGCACGTTGCCGCGCAGCAGCAGCAGGCGCTGCTTCACCATGGGAATCCGCGCCTGCTTCAGACCCGCCGCCACCGCCTTCAGGGCCAGATCGTGACGTCCGGCGACGAAATAGGCCGCCGCCAGATTGGCGACGACACTCTCCGGCAGATGCGCTTTCGGCGGCCAGGGCGTGGAGGCGGCGATTTCCCGACCCAGACGCAGGGAATCGGCGACTCTCCCGGCGTCGAAATATTCCCGCGCCAGTTCCAGTCTGGGACGCAGGGCCCCGGGCTGGCGCCGGACGTTGTCCTCCCAGAAGCGCACCGGATCGCGCCACAGTTCGTTGCGCTGCCAGGTGAGAACGGCCAAAGCCGCCAGCACCGCGGCCGTGACGGCGGGGGCCAGCCGCGGCAGACGGGGCGGCAGCCACACGGTCAGCCCCCAGGCCGCCGTCAGGGCCAGTCCGGCGTTGGGCAGATAGGTACGGTGCTCGAACACCAGATCCTTGATGGGAATCACCGACGATTCCACCAGGTGGGCCGCATAGTAGAAAAGGACGCCGAACGCCGGCAACGGCCAGCGCCCCACTCCCCGAAGCGCGGCGGCCAACACCGCCAGGTGACCGGCCGCGGCGGCGACCACGCCCGGATCGGACCAGGCGGGCGGCCGGTGGAAGCCGTAATCCAGGCGCAGCCCGACCGGCCAGAAGAACAGGCGCAGATACCACCACAGGGCCTTCATCTGCGCCGCCAGGTAGTCGCCGCGCCCGAACCAGCGGGTCTCCCGGGTCAGGGCGTCGAGCCGCCGCAGCCAGCCGACCTCCAGATGGCTGGTGGCCCACAGCAGTCCCAGGGCGCCCGCCAGCAGCGCCGTTCCCGTCATCCAGACCCAGAACCGCCCCCGAGAGAGGAAGGCCAGTTCCAGCAGCCACCAGGCCAGCGGCAGGGTGAAGGCGTTTTCCTTGGTGAAGAGCGCCAGCAGCGTCGCCGCCGCGCAGACCCCGGCCCATCCCCAGCGCGCCGGGCCGGTGGCCAGACGCAGCTTCACGTAGCCCAGCAGGGCCGCCAGGTACCAGAGGGCGGTCAGGGAGGCGAGGCGCTGGACCACGTAGGTGACCGCCTGGGTCTGCAGGGGATGGAGGGCGAAGATCAGGGCCGCCGTCAGGGGCAGGGCTGAGCGCGCCCCTTCCGGACAGCGATCCCGCAGCGCCGGCGTGTCCAGCAGGGCGCGTGCCAGCCCCCACACCAGCCAGGCGGCACCCAGGTGGATCAGCAAATTCACCAGATGGTAACCGGCGGGATCGGAGCCGCCGAAACGGTAATTGAGCGCCAGGGTGTAATAGCCGACGATCCGGCGGGGGCTGTCGTGCCACAGGGCGGCCGGGTCCAGGGTGCGGAGGGCGGGATTCTTCTCGATGGAAAGATGATCGTCGAGATAGAAGGGCACGTCCAGGGTATGGCCGTAGGTCAGGGCCACCGCCAGGGCGAGCACGAACAGTTGGAAGGCGGGCCGCCGCCCGAGACGCTTGAGCCGGTGCATTTCAGGATGGAGCCGGAAACGGTAGAATGGTACGCAGCCGCACAACGAACGGAGGGCATCAGTATGATCCATCACCGGCCGACTTTCAAACGCCTGGTCACGGCGTCGCTTCTGGGATTCCTGCTCTGTCTCTCCGTGCCGGCGACGGCGGGGCCGGGCCACGGCGCCCAGACCTATCCCGTGCGCGGCCCCGCCCCGCAGGCCCGCTCCACCAACGTGGCCACCGACCTGCTCGCCGGTTTCGCCAGCTTTCTGGTCACGCCGGTCTACGGCGCCTTCAAGCTGACCTTCGCCGGACTGGGGGCGCTCACCGGCGGCCTGGCCTGGGCCTTCACCGGCGGTGACCAGCGAGTCGCGCGGGAGATCTGGCGGACCACCATGGGCGGCACGTACGTCATCACCCCCGATCATCTGGCCGGCCGCCGGCCGATTCGTTTCACCGGTGATCCCTGATCTTCCGTACCGATCCAGATCGACCGCGTCCCCCTCGCACCGCCCCATGACCCCCAACGTTCCCCTGGAACGCCACACCCCCATGATGCAGCAGTACCTCCGCATCAAGGCGGAGTACCCGGACAAGCTGCTGCTGTACCGCATGGGGGATTTCTACGAACTGTTCTTCGACGACGCGGCCGAGGCGGCCCGTCTACTCGACCTGACTCTGACCTCGCGCGGGGAATCCGCCGGTCAGCGGGTGCCCATGGCCGGCATCCCGTATCACGCCCTGGAGAACTACCTCGCCCGTCTGCTCAAACTGGGCCGCTCGGTCGCCATCTGCGAACAGATCGGCGACCCAGCCAAGGCCAGGGGGCCGGTGGAGCGCAAGGTGGTGCGGGTGATCACCCCCGGCACCGCCACCGACGAAGCCCTGCTGGAGGAGCGGCGCGACAATCTGCTGCTGGCCGTGGTTCCCGCCAGCGAGCGCTTCGGCCTGGCTCACCTGGAACTGAGCTGCGGCCGCTTCCGCCTCCAGGAGGTGGCGGGCGAGGCCGCCCTGGCCGCGGAACTGGAGCGCCTCGACCCGGCGGAAGTCCTGGTGCCGGACGACCGGGACCCGCCCGCCTGTCTCGGGGATCACCCTTGCGTGACCCGGCGTCCCGCCTGGCATTTCGATCCCCGCAGCGCCCGCCGCCTTCTGCTGGAGCAGTTCCGGACCCGGGACCTGAGCGGCTTCGGTTGCGAGCACCTGGAGGCGGCCGTCGCCGCCGCCGGCGCCCTGCTGACCTACGCCCGGGAGACCCAGAAATCCGCCCTCTCCCACCTGGACGGCCTGCAGGTGGAAAGCAGCACCGACACCATCGGCCTGGACGCCGCCAGCCGCCGCAACCTGGAACTGGACCACCATCCCTCGGGAAAGCGTGAATTCACCCTGCTGGGGGTGCTGGACACCACGGTCACCGCCGCCGGCGGCCGCCTGCTGAAACGCTGGCTGCACCGCCCCCTGCGCCGCCATGACGCCGTCACCGAACGCCTCGACGCGGTCACGGAGCTGCTCGAGGCCGACCTGGCCGCCCTCGTGCGGGAGCGGCTGCGTCAGACCGGAGACATGGAAAGGGCCGCCTCCCGCATCGCCCTCCGCACCGCCCGCCCCCGTGACCTGGTCCTGATCCGCCAGACCCTGGGACGGCTGGCGGAGATCCGCCCGCTGCTCGAATCGTGCGCCAGCCGTCGGCTCCGGCGTCTGCACGCGGAAATGGCCGATCTGCCGGAAGTGCTGGAACCGCTGCGCCGGGCCATCGTCGACGATCCCCCGGCGCTGATCCGCGACGGCGGGGTGATCGCCCCCGGTTACGACGCCGAACTGGACGAACTGCGGCGCCTGAGCCAGCACGGTGACGACTGGCTGCTGGAACTGGAACGGCGCGAACGGGAGCGCAGCGGTATCGCCAGCCTCAAGCTGCGTTACAACAAGGTCCACGGCTATTATCTGGAAGTACCCCGAAGCCAGAGCGACGCCGTCCCCGCCGACTACGTCCGGCGCCAGACCCTCAAGAACGCCGAACGCTTCGTCACTCCGGAACTCAAGGCTTTCGAGGACAAGGTCCTCAGCGCCCGGGAAAAGGCCCTGGCGCTGGAAAAGGCCCTGTACGACGCCCTCCTCGACCGCCTGACCCCGCTGGTGGGCGAAATCCTGCGCCGCGCCCGCGCCCTGGCGGAACTGGACGTCCTGGCCTGCCTGGCGGAGCGGGCCGGGACCCTGAACTGGTGCCGGCCGCAACTGACCGACACCCCGGGCATCCATGTCGAGGGCGGCCGCCATCCGGTGGTGGAGGGCCAGGTGGACACCTTCGTCCCCAACGATCTCCACCTGGATCCGGAAAGGCACATGCTCATCGTCACCGGCCCCAACATGGGCGGAAAATCCACCTACATGCGCCAGAACGCCCTCATCGTCCTGATGGCCCACCTGGGCAGCTACGTCCCGGCGGATCGGGCGGTCATCGGACCGGTCGACCGCATCTTCACCCGCATCGGCGCCTCCGACGACCTGGCGTCGGGACGTTCCACCTTCATGGTGGAAATGACCGAGACCGCCAACATTCTCCACAACGCCACCGAGCACAGCCTGGTGCTGCTCGACGAGATCGGCCGCGGCACCAGCACCTTCGACGGCCTGTCGCTGGCCTGGGCGGTGGCGGAACACCTGGCCCGCAAGCGGACCCTCACCCTGTTCGCCACCCATTACTTCGAGCTGACCGCCCTGGAACAGGCGTCGCCGGGCGTGGTCAACGTCCATCTGGAAGCGGCGGAATACGGCGACCACATCGTGTTTCTCCACGCGGTGCGCCCGGGACCGGCGAACCAGAGTTACGGGCTGCAGGTGGCCGCCCTGGCCGGCGTTCCCCCGGCGGTGATCGAACGGGCTCGGGAGAAACTGCGGGAACTGGAAAGCCGCGGCCGGAACCGGCCGGATCCGCCGCAACTGGACCTTTTCACCGCCCGGGAATCACCGGTGGTGGCGCGGCTGCAGCAGATCGACCCCGACGACCTGAGCCCGCGTCAGGCCCTGGCCTTGCTCTACGAACTGAAAGCGATGCTTTGAAGGCACGGGCCCGCGTCCGCGGGCCCGGATCGACGGGATCAGCGACGCCGGGTCCGCCGGGTCTTGTTGGCGCGCTGCCGGTTGGTGTGGGCCAGGCTGGCCACCGCCGCCTCGGCCAGCTCCTCCAGCTCCTCTTCCGCCTCACCGGCGTCATCGTCCGGCGACGCCTCCGCTTCCGCCGTTCCCGTCGCGGCCCCGGCATCACCCCCTTCGGCGCTTTCCTCGGCCTTGGGGGACCTGGCCCGGCCTGACCACCAGAAGGCCAGACCGATGACCCCGAGGGCGAAGACCAACATACCGTATGGCGGACTGACGTCGGAGACCGGACCGCCGGAGGCGTTCGTCTTCGGGGCGGCCGCCCGGGGGCGTTCCGGTTCGTCCGGCACGGCGGCCGGCGGTGGGACCGGCTGGGCCCGGACGCTCTCGATCAATTCTGGATCCTGATAGATGACCTTCGGTTCGAAATGGGCCGCCGGATAGTCGGCCTCGGTCGTCGGGGCCGGGGATTCGGCACTCGAGACCGCCTCTGGCGCCTGATAGATCACCTCGGGCTCGAAATTCGCCGCGGGATACGCCTCCTCGGCCGCCTGGGATTGGGCCCATCCCAAGGTCAGACCCAGGATCGTCGCTCGCAACACGATTGAATGACGCATGGACTCGAACTCCCTCGTTGATGACATGGGCATAAATGAAATGCCATCCAAGGATACGGTGCCTGCGCTTGCGGCGCAACGCCTGCAAAACCGTGATCTTGATCTACACTTGGCAGTAGAGCAACCGAGGGAGATACGCCGCCATGCGCGAACGACCGGTACCGAAAGATCAGGAAATCAAACTGGGCGAGGAGGAGTTCATCGTCAGCAAGACCGACACCACCGGCAAGATCACCTACGCCAACCGGGTGTTCATGGAGATCTCCGGCTACGGCGAACGGGAACTGCTCGGCGTCCAGCACAACATCATCCGCCATCCCGACATGCCCCGGGCGCTGTTCAAACTGCTCTGGGACACCTTGAAGGAAAAGAAGGAATTCTTCGGCTTCGTCAAGAATCTGTGCAAGGACGGGTCCTATTACTGGGTGTTCGCCAACATCACCCCGGATATCGACAACGAGGGCCGGGTGGTCGGCTACTACTCGGTGCGGCGCCAGGCGCCGATCTCCGCCATCCGCACCGTCGAGCCCATCTACCGGGAAATGGTGCGGATCGAGAAGGGTGCCGGCGGCGTCAAACAGGGCATCGCCAAAGCGCAAGGCTACCTGCAGGACCTGTTGCAGAGCAAACGGACCGACTACGAAAAATTCGCCCTGGAACTCTACGGCTGAAGGGAAAGCACCATGACCGATCGCTCCGAACGTTACGCCTACAAACCATTCCTGCGCACCCAAATCAACCTTCTCTGCAGCGGCACCGTTCTGCTGCCTGCCGGTTTCGCCGTCTGGCAGGGCGTCGCCTGGGGCTGGCACTGGCAACTGATCCTGTTGCCGCTGGCCATGGCCGCCCTGGCCGGTTACAGCCATTTCGCCCTGCACCGTTATCTTGATGCCATCGGCCGCATCAAGCACGTGCTGAAGAAATGCCGCCGCGGCGAGTTCCATCATCGGGTCACCCGGGTGCACGCCATGGGGGAGGTCGGTCAGATCGCCTGGGAGCTGAACGAGTTTCTCGACCTGTGCGAGGCCTATTTCCGCGAGATGACCACGGTGTTCACCCGCGCCGGCAACGGGGAATTCCACCGCCGCGCCCTCGGCCACGGCCTGCCGGGCCAGATGCGCAACAGCCTGAAGTACGCCAACCTGGCCCTGGAAACGATGAAGGAGAACCACGAGCAACAGCTCGCCACCCGCCTGTCCCACAGCCTCCACGACCTCAACACCGGCAATCTGGTCAGCAATCTGAAGCTGTGCCAGAAGGACATGGTCCAGGTCACCGAAATTCTCGAGGACGTGGTCGCCATCGCCGACGCCAACGCTAACGCAGCTTCGGAAAGCAAGGCCGGGGTGGACGAGGTGCGCCGGTCGGTGCGCGACATCGCCGCCAAGGTGGCCTCGGCCGCCCGCATCATCGAGGACCTGAGCGCCAACAGCCAGCAGGTGATCAATTCTCTGTCGATCATCACCGAGATCGCCGACCAGACCAGCCTGCTGGCCCTCAACGCCTCCATCGAGGCGGCCCGCGCCGGCGAGTACGGCCGCGGCTTCGCCGTGGTGGCCGACGAGGTCAAGGCATTGTCCAACCGAACCAAGGAGGCGGCGGTGGAAATCTCCAAGATCCTGCAGAGCTTCGGAGACAGCGTCGACGCCATTTCCAAGGAGGCGGGCGAATCGGTGGCACTGGCCGAACGGATGCAACCGCTGGTGGAAACCTTCAGCACCCGGTTCGGGGAGTTCGAACAGGCCTCGCACCGCACCATCGTCCAGGCCACCAACGCCCAGGAAACCTCCTTCAGCACCCTGGTAAAGGTGGACCACATCATCTACAAACAGAACGCCTATCTGGCCGTCAGCGATCCCGAGGCCAACGTCGACGAGGGCAAGGCGATCGCGGTGGACAACCATTCCTGCCGCCTGGGCAAGTGGTATTACGAGGGAACCGGCAAGGAGCGCTTCAGCGGCCTGCCCAGCTACCGCAAACTGGAAAAGCCCCACGAAGGGGTGCACCGCTCCGCCCACCGGGCCCTGGAACTGGCGCACCAGGACTGGAAAGCCAACCGCCATCTCATCGACGACATCGTCGCCATGATGGAGAAGATGGAGAAAAGCAGCCTCGAGGTGATGGAGATTCTCAATCAGATGAACGAAGAATCCATCGCCCGCCGCGAGCGGCAGGAACAAGAATCGTCCCAGGCGTCGTCCTGAGCCTCAGAACTCGACACCCTGCTCGGCGTCGATGCCCTGCCGGTAGGCGTGCTTGACCAGGCGCATCTCGGTGACGGTGTCGGCCGCCTCGATCACTGCCGGCGGGGCGTTGCGGCCGGTGAGGATCAAATGCAGCCAAGCCGGCCTGCGCTCGCGGACGAAGGCGGCGATCTCGGCGCCGTCGAGCCAGCCGTAGCCGCAGCAGTAGTTGATCTCGTCGAGGACGACGAGATCGTACCTTTCGCTGAGGATCTTTTCCTGGCTGAAGCGCCAGGCCTCCCGGGCGACCGCGCGATCACGGGCCGGGTTCTTCGTATCCCAGGTGAACCCCTCGCCTTTGACGTGCCATTCGATGTTGTCGAACCGGGCCGCGGCCCGCTGTTCGCCGGTCTGCCAGCGCCCCTTGATGAACTGGATCACGCACACCTGCATGCCCCAGCCGGCGGCGCGGAAGGCCACTCCGAAAGCGGCGCTGGACTTGCCCTTGCCCTCGCCGGTGTGGACCAGGACCCGGCCTTGACGGCGGTGTCGGGGTTTCATCGCCCGCCCGTCTCCTCCAGGTGGCGCGCCAGGGTGTCCGGCGGCACGTAGCCGGGAAGGATCTCACCGGTTTCGGTGACGATCATCGGGGTTCCGCGCACCCCGAAGGATTCGGCGAGTTCCATGTGCCGATCGACCGGGTTGTCACAGGTGCGCATTTCGAGCTCCTTCCCCTGCTTGGCCGCCGTCAGCGCCTTGCGGCGATCCTTGGCACACCACACGGCCACCGCCTTGTCGTAGGAACGCGAGCCCCGGCCGGCCCGGGGATAGAACAGATAACGCACCCGGATGCCCCGGGCCAGATATCGATCGATCTGGGAATGCAGGCGGCGGCAGTAACCGCAGTCGATGTCGGTGAACACGGTGATGGTGTGCTTGGGGCGGTCGGGGGAAAAGATGATCATGTTGTCCTCGCCCAACTCGGCCAATGCCTGGAGGCGGGCCTTGGCCTGCTTGGCTTCGGTGAGATCGGTCCGGGTTTCGAGATCGATCAGATGACCGCGAAGAAGATAACGCCCCCCTTCGGCGACGTAATAGATATGGGGGCCGATGCGCACTTCGTAGAGCCCCGCAACCGGGGTCTTCCGGATCTCGTCGATGCGGGCGCCCGGCAGGTGTTTCTCCAGGCGGCGGCGCAGCGATTCGGAGGGATCGGTCCCCGCCAGGGCGGCGGTGGTCAGCAGCAGCAGGGGCAACAGTTTTTTCATGACGACCTCAGTGGAAAAGGCGCTGGATGTCCAGGAAGAAGGCCAGCGCCATCAACGCCAGCAAAATGGCGATGCCGATCTGTTGGGCGACGGCGACGGCCTGATCCGACAGCGGCCGCCCGCGCACTCCCTCGATCGCGTAGAACAGCAGATGACCGCCGTCGAGCACCGGAATCGGCAGCAGGTTCAGCACTCCGAGGCTGATGCTGACGATGGCCAGGAACTTGAGGAAATAGCTCATGCCCATGGCCGCCGACTGGCCGGCGTACTGGGCGATGCTGATCGGACCGGACAGGTTCTTCACCGA
>JALSSF010000097.1 GCA_026984375.1 Methylothermaceae bacterium
CATGGCGACCGGATAATGGCTGCCCCGTCCGAGGAACAGGGCATGCTGCTTGTCGGCGAAACGCTCCGACAGGGTGCGGATCTGGTCGTCCAGTTCGAGGACGTCCTCGACCCGGGCCGGCAGGGTAAACAATTGGGAAACAATGCGCTTTTCCGTGACCCGGTCGAGACGGTGACGCCGACCCAGGGCGATGGTCAGCATCATCAGCGCCACCAATTGGGTGGTGAACGCCTTGGTGGAGGCCACGCCGATCTCGGGACCCGCCCGGGTCAGCAACACCAGGTCGGATTCCCGCACCAGGGAGCTTTCCTGAACGTTGCAGATGGCCAGGGAATGGAGGGCACCCCGACGTTTGGCTTCGTCCAGGGCCGCCAGGGTGTCGGCGGTCTCGCCGGACTGGGAAATGGTCACCACCAGGGTGTCGGGCAGCAGAACCGGATCGCGGTAGCGGTATTCGCTCGCCACTTCCACGTTGCAGGGAACGCCGGCGAGCGATTCCATCCAGTAACGGGCGATCAGGCCAGCGTGGTAACTGGTCCCGCAGGCCAGGATCTGCACCGCCTTGACCCGGTCGAACACTTCCGCGGCCTCGTTACCGAAGGCCTCTTCGAGCAGTTTGAGACCGTTGAAGCGACCTTCCAGGGTCTCGGCGATGGCCCTCGGCTGCTCGAAGATCTCCTTCTGCATGTAGTGGCGGTATTCGCCCCGTTCCACGGCGTCGAGCTGGACCTCGCTGTCCTTGACCGGCCGCTCCACCGGATTGCCGGCCTCATCGAAAATCCGGACCCCTTCCGGGGTCAGTTCGGCGAGATCGCCGTCCTCGAGGAAGATGAAGCGCCGGGTCACCGGCAACAGGGCGGCGATGTCGGAGGCGATGAAATATTCACCGATCCCCAGGCCGATCACCAAGGGACTGCCCTTGCGGCAGGCCACCAGAACGTCCGGGTGCCGGGTGCAGATCACCCCCAGGGCGTAGGCGCCTTCCAGCTGTTCGGCGGTCTTCCGCACCGCCTCCAGGAGCGAATCGGTCCGTTGCAGGTGATCGTAGACCGCATGGACCACCACTTCCGTGTCGGTTTCGGAAGTGAATTCGAAGCCGGCGGCGATCTGACGGTCACGGAGAATCTCGTGGTTCTCGATGATGCCGTTGTGCACCAGGGCCACCTGGCCTTTGCAGATGTGGGGATGGGCGTTGCGCTCGCTCGGAACCCCGTGGGTCGCCCAACGGGTGTGGGCGACGCCCACCTGCCCTTCGATGGGATCGTCCTGAATGGCGGCTTCCAATTCCGCGACCTTGCCCTGCTTGCGACGCCGTCGGATCTCACCGTTCTGGATCACCGCCACCCCGGCGGAGTCGTATCCCCGATATTCCAGGCGCCGCAGACCTTCCAACAGGATGGGAACGACGTTTCGCTGGGCTACCGCCCCGACGATACCGCACATAGCTGTTACCTCGCTTACCGTTGTTTTTTGGTCGGTCGTTGCCAATCGTCGACGGTGATCTGCCGGCTCCGGCTCAGGGTCAGCTTCCCTTCCGGCGCGTCCCGGGTGATGGTGGAACCGGCACCGATGGTGGCGTCTCGTCCGATCCGCACCGGTGCCACCAGCTGGGTGTCGGAACCGATGAAGGCACCGTCCTCGATCACCGTGCGATGTTTGTTGACCCCGTCGTAATTGCAGGTGATGGTGCCGGCACCGATGTTGACCCCGGACCCCACCTCGCTGTCTCCGACGTAACTCAAATGGTTGATCTTGGAACCGGTACCGACGTGGGATTTCTTGATCTCGACGAAATTGCCGATGTGGACGTGATCGGCCAGCACCGTCTCCGGCCGAAGCCGGGCGAAGGGACCGATACGGGAGCCGGGACCGATGCGCACGCCGTCGATGACGCAGTGGGGCAGAATTTCCACGTCGTCGCCGACGTCGGCGTCGCGGACCACCGTTCCGGCGCCGATCCGCACCCGGTCGCCCAAACGAACCCGCCCTTCCAGCACCACGTTGACGTCGATCTCCACGTCGCGGCCGGCGCTCACCTCGCCGCGGACGTCGAACCGGGCCGGATCGGCCAGGGTGACCCCTTGTTCCATCAGGGTGTCCGCCTGCCGGCGCTGATAAATCCTTTCCAGCCGGGCCAGTTGCCGCTTGTCGTTGACCCCCTGGACTTCGTCGGGATCGGCCGCCACCGTTTCGACCGCCACCCCGTCGGCCACCGCCATGGCAATGACGTCGGTCAGATAGTATTCCCCTTGGGCGTTGTCGTTGTCGAGCCGCGTCAGCCAATCCCGCAGATTCCGGAGTGGGATCGCCAGGATGCCGGTGTTGACCTCGCGGATGGTTCTTTCGTCGGGATCGGCGTCCTTCTCCTCGACGATACGCCGCACGCATCCCCCTTCGTCGCGGACGATGCGACCGTAGCCGGTCGGATCCGCCAGCGTCACGGTCAGAAGGGCCAGGCGGTTTTCCCCCGCGGCGGCCAAAAGCCGTTGCAGGGTTTCCCGGCGCAACAGGGGAACGTCCCCGTAGAGAACGAGAACGACATCCTGGGTCAGGAAGGGAAGCGCCTGCTGCACCGCGTGGCCGGTTCCTAACTGCCGGGATTGTTCGACCCATTCGACCGGCCAATCGGCAAAGCACCGGCGCACCTGCTCGCCGCCGTGCCCGTAGACGATGGTCAGAGTCTGCGGCGACAGGCCGGCGGCGGTTTCATAGACGTGCTGGAGCAGCGGCTTGCCGCCGAGACGGTGAAGCACCTTGGGAACGGCGGAGCGCATCCGCGTTCCCTGCCCGGCGGCGAGAATCACGATATCGAACCTCATGGGCAACATTCGTAGTGTCCGTTTCTGGTAGCGTAGTCGAAATTCCGCCGAGTGAAAAGGCCGGCGGACTCAACACCGATCCATTGACTTTTACGGGAGCTGGGAAGGGTCTGCCGGACCGAAATTCGTCCGTAAATTTAGGCCCGGAGCGGCCATCCATGGCCGCTGACAGACCCTTCCCAGCCCCCT
>JALSSF010000098.1 GCA_026984375.1 Methylothermaceae bacterium
GGGGAAGGGCGTAACAAGGGCAAGCATCCTACCTCTCCCTGGGGTCAGCCTACCAAAGGTTACAAGACCCGCCGCAACAAGCGTACTGAAAACATGATTGTGCGGCGGCGCAAAGCGAAATAAACCAGTTAAGAGGAAAAGGCAGTGCCACGTTCGATTAAGAAAGGTCCATTCGTCGATCATCATCTGATGAAGAAGGTCGAACAGGCCGTTGCGAGTCGCAGCAAGCGGCCGATCAAAACCTGGTCGCGTCGCTCGATGATCGTTCCGGAGATGATCGGTCTGACCATCGCCGTGCACAATGGCCGCCAGCACGTTCCGGTGTTGATCACCGAGAACATGGTCGGTCACAAGCTGGGCGAGTTCGCCCCGACCCGCACGTTCCGGGGGCATGCGGCGGACAAGAAGTCGAAGTAGTTCAGGAGGGATCGTATGGAAGTAGCAGCCAAACTGCGTTACGCCCGAATTTCGGCCCAGAAGTGTCGCTTGGTGGCCGATCAGGTGCGTGGTCTGCCGGTGGACAAAGCCCTGGACATCCTGCGTTTCAGCAACAAGAAGGCCGCCGGCCTGGTGCGCAAGGTGTTGGAGTCGGCCATCGCCAATGCGGAACACAACGAGGGCCTCGACATCGACGAGCTGAAGGTTTCCACCATTCACGTCGATGAGGGGCCGGTCATGAAGCGCATCAAACCACGAGCCAAGGGGCGGGCCGACCGGATCCTGAAGCGCACCTGCCATATCACCGTCAAAGTAGCCGAGAGCGAATAACATGGGACAGAAAGTACATCCAATAGGGTTTCGGCTGGGATACATCAAGGACTGGAATTCCCGTTGGTATGCCAGTTCCAGGGACTATTCCCGCCTGCTGCATCAGGATTTGGAGGTGCGCGATTTCATCAAGCGGCGCCTGGCGCATGCCTCCGTCAGCCGGGTGCACATCAGTCGCGCCGCCAACAACGCCCGGATCACCATCCACACCGCCCGCCCCGGTTTGGTGATCGGTAAGAAAGGTGAGGACATCGACAGACTGCGTCGGGAGGTCGGCGCCAGGATGGGGGTTCCCCTGCAGATCAACGTCGAGGAGATCCGCAAGCCTGAACTGGACGCCCAGTTGGTGGCCGAAAGCGTGGCCCAGCAGCTGGAGCGGCGCATCATGTTCCGTCGCGCCATGAAGCGGGCGGTGCAGAACACCATGCGCCGGGGGGCGGAAGGGATCAAGATCAACGTCGCCGGCCGCCTGGGCGGTGCCGAAATCGCGCGCAGCGAGTGGTATCGGGAAGGTCGGGTGCCACTGCATACCTTGCGGGCGGACATCGATTACGGCTTTGCCGAAGCCAAGACGACCTATGGGGTTCTGGGCGTCAAGGTATGGATTTTCAAGGGCGAGGTGTTCGAGGAGATCACCCGCTCCGAAGCGAAATAGGAGAGCGGTATGCTGCAGCCGAAACGGACCAAGTATCGAAAACAGCAAAAAGGCCGCAACGCCGGTTTGGCGTTGCGCGGCAACAAGGTCAGCTTTGGTGAGTATGGCCTCAAAGCGGTGGGTCGCGGACGTATCACCGCTCGGCAGATCGAAGCCGCCCGTCGCGCCATCACCCGCCATGTACGTCGCGGCGGCAAATTGTGGATCCGCATATTTCCCGACAAGCCGATCACCCGCAAGCCGCTGGAGGTGCGGATGGGGAAAGGGAAGGGTAGCGTCGAGTATTGGGTGGCCGAAGTCAAGCCGGGGACGATGCTGTATGAGATCGAGGGCATTCCGGAGGATGTGGCGCGGGAAGCCTTTCGCCTGGCGGCGGCCAAGTTGCCCGTGAAAACCACGTTTGCAGTACGGACGGTAATGTGATGAAGGCCAGTGAGTTGCGAGAAAAGAGCAGGGAAGAGTTGGAGAGTCTGTTGGTCGATCTGTACAGGGAACAGTTCAACCTGCGGATGCAGAAAGGAACCGGGGCGCTAACCAAGCCGGACCAGTTGCGCAAGGTCCGCCGGGATATCGCACGGGTGAAAACGATATTGGGCGAAATGGCGAGAGCTTCAGCATGAGCGAGAATCGGGAAAAGATCCGGACCCTTACCGGTAGGGTGGTCAGCAACAAGATGGATAAGACCATCACCGTGCGGGTCGACCGTCTGGTCAAGCACCCGCTGTACGGGAAGTACATCAAGCGTTCCACGAAACTGCTGGCGCACGACGAGGAAAACCAGTGCCGCGAGGGGGATTTGGTGGCCATCACGTCGTGCCGGCCGTTATCCAAGCGCAAAGCATGGACGCTGGTGAAGATTCTGGAACGAGCCAAGTAAGGAGAACCGTCATGATTCAGATGCAGACAAAGCTTGAGGTGGCTGATAACAGTGGTGCCAGAAAAGTCCAGTGCATCAAGGTGCTGGGCGGTTCTCTGCGGCGCTACGCCAACATCGGTGACATCATCAAGGTCAGTGTCAAGGATGCCATACCCCGTGGCCGGGTCAAGAAGGGCGAGGTCTATAATGCGGTGGTGGTGCGGACCAAGAAAGGTGTGCGTCGCCCCGACGGTTCGGTGATCCGTTTCGACACCAATGCGGCCGTGCTGCTCAACAATCAATTGCAGCCGATCGGCACCCGTATCTTCGGGCCGGTCACCCGGGAGTTGCGTACCGAACGCTTCATGAAGATCATCTCACTGGCGCCCGAAGTGCTTTGAGGAAGGGTTGAGGGATATGCGAAAGATCAAAAAAGGTGACGAAGTCATCGTCCTGACCGGCAAAGACCGGGGTAAGCGGGGCACGGTGAAGCAGGTGTTGGCCAATGACCGCGTCATCGTCGAGGGAATCAACGTGGTCAAGAAGCATCAAAAGCCGAACCCAGTGCGGGGAATTCCCGGCGGCATCGTCGAGAAGGAACTGCCCATCCACGTTTCCAACGTGGCGATCTACAATCCGCAAACCGAGAAGGCGGATCGCGTCGGCTTCCGCTTCCTGGAGGATGGCCGTAAGGTGCGCTATTTCAAATCCACCAATGAAGTGATTGACCTCTAAGGGCGGCGGTATGACGAAACCAAGACTGGAAACCGAATACAAAGAGCGGATCGTCCCGGAGTTGATGAAGCGTTTCAATTATCGATCGGTGATGCAGGTGCCCAGAATCACCAAGATCACCATCAATATGGGGCTGGGCGAGGCGGTCACCGACAAGAAGGTTCTGGAACACGCCATGAACGATCTGGCCCTGATTGCTGGACAACGGGGTGTGGTGACTCGGGCGCGCAAATCCATCGCCGGTTTCAAAATCCGTGAGGGGATGCCCATTGGCTGCAAGGTCACCTTGCGGCGGGAGCGCATGTACGAATTCCTCGACCGCCTGATCAACGTAGCCATGCCCAGAATCCGGGATTTCCGCGGTTTGAGTCCCAGGGCGTTCGATGGACGAGGGAACTACACCGTGGGGGTGAAGGAGCAGATCATCTTCCCGGAAATCGATTACGACAAGATCGACGCGATCCGTGGTATGGATATCACCATTACCACGAGCGCGGATAATGACGAAGAGGGGCGCGCTCTGTTAGAATCGTTCAATTTCCCATTCAGGAGTTGATATGGCAAAGAAATCCATGGTTGCGCGTGAGGCGCGGCGTCTGAAGTTGGTGGCCCGATATGCCGCCAAACGGGCGGCGCTACGGGCGGTTCTAAAGGATCCGGAAGCTTCCTTCGAGGCTAAGATGGAAGCGCAGCGCAAGTTGCAGGAGTTGCCGCGCGATTCCTGTCCGGTGCGCGTTCGAAACCGTTGTCACCTGACGGGGCGTCCCCGGGGTTACTACCGCAAGTTCGGTCTGGGGCGCAACAAGTTGCGGGAGCTGGCCATGCGTGGTGACGTGCCCGGCGTCACCAAGGCGAGTTGGTAAGAGGTTAATGGCGATGAGTATGAGCGATCCGATCGCGGATATGTTGACCCGTATCCGCAACGCCCAGCACAGGGGAAAGGTCAGTGTGACCATGCCTTCCTCCAAGCAGAAGGAGGCCATCTGCCGGGTCTTGGCCGAAGAGGGATACATCGAAGGATTCGAGGTGGAACGCGAAGGCAACAAGGCCTTTCTGACCATCCGTTTGAAGTATTTCGAAGGCCGCCCGGTGATCGAGCACATTCAGCGGGTGAGTAAGCCCGGACGGCGGATTTACAAAGGCAAGGACGAGTTGCCGAAGGTCCAGGGGGGGCTTGGAATCGCCATCGTGACCACTTCCAAAGGGATCATGACCGACAAGGCGGCCCGCAAGCAGGGATTTGGTGGCGAAGTCATCTGTGTCGTTGCCTAACGTGGACAGGGGTTCTTAGCATATGTCGAGAATAGCGAAAAAACCGATTCCCCTTCCCCAGGGTGTGGAAGTCAAGCTTCAGGGGCAGGACATCGAAGTCAAGGGTCCCAAGGGCCAGCTGTCCTGGCACGTCCACGATCATGTGGAGGTCTTCCTGGAGGACGGTGTCATCCGGGTGCGCCCGCGTCTCAACGCCAAGCAGGCCGTCGCCCTGGCGGGTACCATGCGCGCCTTGATCAACAACATGGTGACCGGTGTCAGCCAGGGATTCGAAAAACGCCTGCTGTTGCAGGGAGTGGGCTATCGCGCCCAGGTGCAGGGCAGGAAGCTCAATCTGAGCCTGGGATTCTCTCATCCGGTGATCTATGAAATCCCGGAGGGAATCACCGTCGAAACCCCGAGTCCCACCGAAATCGTGGTCAAGGGGTCCGACAAGCAGAAGGTCGGTCAGGTGGCGGCGGAGATTCGCGCTTTCAGACCTCCCGAGCCTTACAAGGGCAAGGGTGTCCGCTATGCGGATGAACACGTGGTCAGGAAAGAAGCGAAGAAGAAGTAGTAGAGGTTAGCAAGAGTGAGCGTAGACAAGAAAGCAGCGCGGATGCGCCGTGCGGCGAAGGCGCGGGCGAGAATCCGGCGGGTGGGCATCCACCGTCTGACGGTGCATCGGACCCCGAAGCACATCTATGCCCAGATCACCACGGCGGACGGTTCCCGGGTGCTGGCAGCCGCCGCAACGGTTCAGCCGGACATTCGTTCCCAGGTGAAAAGCACTGGAAACATCGAGGCGGCCAAGGTGGTTGGTGCTGCGATCGCCGCCAAGGCGAAAGAGGCGGGCATCGAAGAAGTGGCATTCGACCGGTCCGGGTTCAAGTATCACGGTCGAGTCAAGGCTCTGGCCGAGGCGGCCCGCGAGGGCGGATTGCGGTTTTAGGAGAGCGGAACGATGGCAAATGGAACAACGCAGACTGACGGTGAACTGCTGGAAAAGCTGGTGGCGGTCCGCCGCGTCGCCAAGGTGGTGAAAGGTGGCCGGCAATTCGGCTTCACCGCCCTGACCGTGGTGGGTGACGGCAACGGTCGAGTGGGTTTCGGCCTGAGCAAGGCGCGTGAGGTGCCGGTGGCGATTCAGAAATCCCTGGAGCAGGCACGCAAGAACATGGTTCAGGTCCAGCTCCGTGGTGACACCCTGCAATATCCCATCACCGTGACGGAAGGGGCGGCCAAGGTTTACATGCAGCCCGCCGCCGAAGGGACCGGGATCATCGCCGGGGGTGCCATGCGCGCGGTTTTCGAGGCGGTGGGGGTTCACAACGTTCTGGCCAAATGCATCGGTACCACCAATCCCATCAATGTGGTGCGGGCCACCATCAAGGGGCTGGTGGAGATGCGCGACCCGAAATACGTGGCGGCCAAGCGTGGCAAATCGGTCAAAGAGATCCTGGGTTGAGGCATGGCAGACAAAAAACTGAAAGTGACCCTGATACGCAGTAAAATAGGCCGGATTCGATCCCACCGCGCCACCGTGGCCGGGCTGGGACTGAGGCGGATGCATCAGACGGTGATCTTGGACGATACTCCGGAGATCCGGGGCATGATCCGGAAAGTGGCCTACATGTTGAACGTCGAGGAAGTCGAATAATGCGTCTCAATACATTGAAGCCGGCGCCGGGGAGCAAGCCGGCGCCCAAACGGGTGGGCCGCGGTATCGGCAGTACGCTGGGCAAGACCTGTGGCCGTGGTCACAAAGGACAGAAAGCTCGCTCCGGCGGTTATCACAAGGTCGGATTCGAGGGGGGGCAGATGCCTTTGCACCGTCGTCTGCCCAAGATTGGATTTCGCTCCCGTACCCAGCGTTTCGTGGACGAAATCCGTCTTCATGAGCTGAACAAACTGCCCGGGGATGTGGTTGACCTGGAAGCCTTGCGCCAGGCCGATCTCATCTCCTCGATCGTCAAGCGGGTGAAAATCATCGCTTCCGGTCGGCTTGAGCGTCCGGTTACGGTGAAAGGTCTGGCCGTGACCAAGGGGGCGCGTCAGGCGATCGAAGCGGCGGGTGGAAAGGTGGAAGATTCGTGAGTACGCCAAGTGCAGCGATGCTGGGCCGGTTCGGCAATCTGACCGAACTGCGCCAGCGCTTGCTTTTTCTTCTGGGTGCCTTCGTGGTGTTCCGCCTCGGGGCGCATATCCCTGTGCCGGGGATCGATCCCAATGCCCTGGCGCTGATGTTCCAGCAGCAGGGCGGGTCGATTCTGGACATGTTCAACATGTTCTCGGGAGGCGCTCTGAAGCGGCTCAGCATCTTCGCGCTGGGAATTATGCCCTACATCTCCTCGTCGATCATTATTCAATTGCTGACCGTGGTGGTGCCGAAACTGGAGCAATTGAAGAAGGAGGGCGAGACCGGGCGGCGCAAGATTACCCAGTACACCCGCTATGGCACCGTGATATTGGCCGCCTTCCAGTCGGTCGGGGTGGCTATCGCTCTGCAGAATCAGACTGCCGGGGGATTGCCGGTCGTCATCAATCCGGGGCCCCAGTTCGTTTTCATCACCGCGGTCACCCTGGTGACCGGCACCATGTTTTTGATGTGGCTGGGGGAACAGGTGACCGAGCGGGGCATCGGCAACGGGATCTCCATGATCATTTTCGCTGGGATCGTGGCTGGCCTGCCGTCTGCGGTGGCCGGGACCCTGGAGTTGGCCCGGACCGGCGAGATGAGCCCGCTGACCGTGGTGGTCCTGTTCGCGCTGGCCGTCGCCGTGACCGCCTTCGTGGTCTATGTGGAACGGGCCCAGCGCCGGATTCCCATCCACTATGCCAAACGTCAGGTGGGTCGGCAGGTTTACGGGGGGCAGCGCAGTTTTCTGCCCTTGAAACTCAATATGGCAGGGGTGATTCCGCCGATTTTCGCCTCCAGCATCATTCTGTTCCCGGCGACGGTGGCGAGCTGGTTCGCCAACGCGGAAGGGATGGAATGGCTGCAGGACGTGGCGGCCGCCATTTCCCCGGGGCAGCCGCTCTACATCCTGTTGTATTCGGCGGCGATCATCTTTTTCTGTTTCTTCTACACGGCGGTGGTGTTCAACGCCAAGGAAACCGCTGAGAACCTGAAGAAGTCGGGAGCCTTCATTCCGGGGATCCGGCCGGGTCTGCAAACGGCCAGATACATCGATTCGGTGCTGACCCGGCTGACGATGATCGGCTCCCTTTATATCACCCTGGTGTGTCTGTTGCCCAATTTCCTGATCATCTATTGGAATGTGCCGTTCTATTTCGGCGGGACTTCACTGTTGATCATTGTAGTGGTGGTCATGGATTTCATGGCTCAGCTGCAGACCCATTTGATGTCCCAGCAGTACGAGGGACTGATGCGGAAGGCCAACCTCAAGGGCCGTGGCACGGCCACGGGACTCACCCGCTGATAACGCTGAGGAGACCATTCATGAAAGTGCGAGCTTCGGTAAAGCGGATCTGCCGCAACTGTAAGGTGATCCGCCGTAAAGGTGTCGTTCGAATCATTTGTAAGGAACCCCGGCACAAGCAGCGCCAGGGTTGATTGAGCAGGTAACAGGAGACTAACTAGATGGCGCGTATTGCGGGAGTCAATATTCCGGACCATAAACACCTCGTCATTTCCCTGACGGCGATTTATGGCATCGGTCGTTCGCGGGCTCGGGAAATCTGCGAGGCCGTGCAGATCGATCCGGCCACCAAGGTCAGGGATCTGAGCGAAGAACAGATCGACAGAATCCGCGCCGAGGTGGACAAGTACACGGTGGAAGGGGATCTGCGGCGCGAGGTTTCCATGAACATCAAACGCCTGATGGACCTGGGGTGCTATCGCGGTTTGCGTCATCGGCGCGGTTTGCCGGTGCGTGGTCAACGCACCCGCACCAACGCCAGAACCCGGAAAGGTCCGCGGCGTCCGATTCGTAAGTAGTCCAACTGTAGAATTTCCTAAAGAGGTAACTGAATGGCGGCCCCGAGTCGTACCCGTAAAAAGATCCGCAGAGAGATCTCCGATGGGATCGCGCATATCCACGCGTCCTTCAACAACACCATCATCACCATTACCGACCGCAAGGGGAATACCTTGGCGTGGGCCTCGGCCGGTGCGTGCGGCTTTCGTGGTTCCCGCAAAAGCACTCCTTTCGCCGCCCAGGTGGCGGCGGAGAAGGCGGGCAACATCGTCAAGGATTATGGCATGCGGAACCTCGACGTCCAGGTGAAGGGTCCCGGTCCGGGACGTGAATCCGCGGTGCGGGCACTGCACAATCTGGGCTTCCGGATCGTGCAGATCGCCGATGTGACCCCCATCCCTCACAACGGCTGTCGTCCACCCAAGAAACGCCGCGTCTAAGGAGGAAGGTAAATGGCACGATATTTAGGACCCCGATGCAAACTGGCGCGCCGCGAAGGGACCGATCTGTTTTTGAAGAGTCGCGGCAAGTCGCTGGACAGTAAGTGCAAGCTGGACCAGCCGCCGGGTCAGCATGGCCAGCGGCGCCGGGCCCGTTTGTCCAACTATGCCATGCAGCTGCGGGAGAAGCAGAAGATCAAACGGATTTATCAGGTTCTGGAGCGCCAGTTCCGCAACTATTACAAGAAGGCGGCGCGCCAAAAAGGTTCCACCGGCGAAAATCTGCTGTTCCTGCTGGAAAGCCGGCTCGACAACGTGGTCTATCGCATGGGTTTCGCCGCCACCCGGATCGAAGCACGCCAACTGGTGGGCCACAAGGCCATCATGGTCAACGGCAAGGTCGTCAACATTCCTTCCTATCTGGTCAAGCCGGGCGATGTCATCGCCGTGCGGGAAAAGGCCAAAAAGCAGCAGCGGATTCAGGATGCGCTCGCTGTCGCCCAACAGTACGGCTTTCCCTCCTGGGTGGAGGTGGACGTCGATAATATGTCCGGGGTGTTCAAGTCGCTGCCGGACCGTGCCGATTTGGGAGCGGACATCCAGGAACAGTTGGTTGTCGAATTGTATTCCAAGTAACCTGAGTGGTTAAAAACATCTATGGTTGATCTTTTACTGGAAGCCCACAAGCCCCGCATCGTCGGTATCGAGACCGAGCGGTACCGCTCCAAGATTGCCATCGAACCGCTCGAGCGCGGCTATGGCCATACCTTGGGCAACGCCCTGCGCCGAGTGTTGTTGTCCTCGATTCCTGGCAGTGCCGTAACCGAGGTCAAGATCGAGGGGGTGTTGCACGAGTACATGCCCATCGAGGGGGTGCAGGAGGACGTCATCGACATTCTCCTCAACTTGAAGCAGTTGGCGGTGATCCTCCACCAGGGGGATTCGGCGGAACTGACGCTCAGCAAGAAAGGTCCCGGGGTCGTCACCGCTGCTGACATCAGCGTCACCCACGATGTCGAAATCATCAATCCGGAATTGGTCATCGCCCATCTCACCGATGTCGGTGAGCTGAACATGACCTTGAAGGTGGAGAAGGGGCGGGGCTATCAACCGGCTACCCAGGAAGGACGGGAGGAGGAGCGTCCCATCGGCGTCCTCCGGCTCGACGCCTCCTTCAGTCCGATTCGGAAGGTGGCCTATCGGGTCGAGAGCACCCGGGTGGACCAGCGTACCGACCTAGACCGGCTGATCCTGGAATTGGAGACCAACGGTACCGTCGATCCCGAGGCCTGCGTCAAGCAGGCCGCCAGGATTCTCAGCGACCATCTGCGGGTCCTGGTGGATCTCAAGGAGGAACAGCGGGAGGAGCCTCAGGAAAAGCGCCCCAAGTTCGACCCTATTCTGCTGCGTCCGGTGGACGATCTGGAATTGACGGTGCGTTCCGCCAACTGTCTGAAAGCGGAAAATATCTTTTACATCGGTGATCTGGTGCAGCGTACCGAGGTGGAGTTGCTCAAAACCCCCAATTTGGGCAAGAAATCCCTGACCGAGATCAAGGACGTGCTGGCATCGAAAGGGTTGTCGTTGGGCATGCGCCTGGAAGGTTGGCCTCCGGAGGATTTGAAGCGCCCCGAAGAGGCCAAGAAGGAAGAAAAGGCTAAGGCATCAAAAGCATCATAAGCAGGTAAAGGAAAAATGCGTCATCGTAAATCGGGAAGACATCTGAATCGCACCAGCAGCCATCGGCGCGCCATGTTCCGAAACATGGCGGCATCGTTGTTCCGCCACGAGTTGATCAAGACCACCCTACCCAAGGCCAAGGAACTGCGTCGGGTCGCCGAGCCCCTGATCACCCTGGCCAAAGAGGACAACACGGCGCGGCGTCGCATGGCGTTCGCCCGGTTGCGGGACAAGGAGGCGGTTTCCAAGCTGTTCGAGGAATTGGGGCCGCGCTATCGGGAGCGTCCGGGGGGATACCTGCGAATTCTCAAATGTGGCTTTCGACGCGGCGACGCGGCGCCGATGGCGTATGTGGAATTGGTCGACCGTCCTCAGGCGAGCGAGGAAGAATCGGCGCAGTCCTGAAGCGGGAAGATCGATTGATCAACGCGAAAAGCCGGGGATATCCCCGGCTTTTTCTTCCTTGGAAGAAGGACGCCGTCACCATTCCTTCTTCAACAACTCCACTTTGTTGGGTTTGCCGTTCCATTCGTCCGCATCGGGCAACGGTTCCTTGACTTCGGTGATGACAGGCCATTTCTTCGCCAGCTCGGCGTTCAATTCGATGAAGACCTTTTGATCTTCAGGCACTTCGTCTTCGGAAAAAATGGCGTTGGCAGGACATTCCGGTTCGCACAAAGTGCAGTCGATGCACTCGTCCGGGTCGATGACCAGCATGTTGGGGCCTTCGTGGAAGCAGTCTACTGGGCATACATCCACGCAGTCGGTATATTTGCAGTTGATGCAGTTTTCGGTAATGACAAATGCCATGGGACTGTCCTGATCGATGTTCGTGAACCGGAAATTATATCAAAGCTCCGTTCAAACTGAAGCGGACTCCCAATAGTAACAGGGTGATCGCCACCAGGGGGCGCAGCAAGCGATCGGGGATGAATTTGCCGATCAGACTTCCCAGATAGATGGCCGGAAGGCCACCGAGTAGCAACCCGAACAATAAGGAAGGATCGACGCTGCTCAGCTGCCAGTGGCCGATCCCGGCGATCGCCGTCAGCGGGACGGCGTGGGCTAGGTCGGTTCCCACGATCGCCACGGTGCGCTTGTAAGGGTAAAGCAGGAACAGCAGTGCAGTACCGATCGCGCCGGCGCCCACCGATGACAGGGTGACCAGAATTCCCAGGATCAGTCCCGAAAGCACCGTGATGCCGCCGCGCACCCGTCGGAGCCGGCTGACCAGCGAATTGTGGTTCTTGAGACCGCGGTGAAGCAAGGACAGAATGCGCTGGCGGGCGAACACCACCAGGGCGGTCAGAATCAGCATGATGCCCAAGGTTTTGGTCATCAGTTGTTCGTAGTTGTAACCCATCGCCCTCAGCTTGTGAAGTAGCAACACGGTGAGCAGCGAGGCCGGTATGCTGCCGATGGCGAGCCGGAGGACGATCCACCAGTCGATGGTTTTCTGCCGATGGTGGAAAAAGACGCCGTTGGCCTTGGTCAAGGCGGCGTAAAGCAAATCGGTACCCACGGCAATGGCCGGGTTGATCTCGAATCCCAGAATCAGGATCGGTGTCATCAGTGAACCCCCGCCGACCCCGGTCAGGCCGATGATGAAACCCACCACCGCGCCTGTCACGATATACCAGACATCCATGCGCAAATAACTTTTTCGTTTATCCTTATTGCATTATCGCTCAGAATGCTTATAATCAAATAGAATAAATATCATTATATTTATTAGATTTAGAAATATGAAGTTACAGCAGCTGCATTACATCTGGGAAGTCGCCCATCACGATCTCAACGTGTCCGCCACCGCGGAGAGTCTGTTCACCTCCCAGCCTGGTATCAGCAAGCAGATCCGCTTGTTGGAGAGCGAACTAGGAATACCGATTTTCGCCCGCAACGGCAAACAGTTGACCGAATTGACCCCGGCGGGTGAGCTGATCGTGCGCCTGGCCGGGGAAATACTGACCAAGGTGGACAATATCCGCCGCATCGCCGAGGAATACCGGGATGAGAAATGTGGCACGCTTTCCATCGCCACTACCCACACCCAGGCCCGTTACGCCCTACCGCCGGTGGTTCAGGCCTTCATGCGGCAATACCCCCGAGTGACGCTTACCATGCACCAGGGCACCCCCATGCAGATTTCTGAGCTGGTGTCCCGTGGCGGCGCCGATCTGGCCATCGCCACCGAGGCCCTCGAACTGTTCGACAATCTGGTGATGCTTCCCTGCTACCGTTGGAACCGCTGCATTCTGGTGCCCAGGGACCATCCTCTGACCCATGAGCCGCAGCTCACCCTGCAGGCCATTTCCGAATACCCCCTCATCACCTACGTCTTCGGATTCACCGGCCGTTCCAAACTGGACGAGGCCTTTGCCCGGGAGCGGCTGCAGCCGAAGGTGGCCCTGACGGCGGTGGATGCCGACGTGATCAAAACCTACGTCCGGCTTGGTCTGGGGGTGGGAATCGTGGCCAAGATGGCTTACGATCCCAGGACCGACCAGGATCTGGTGGCCCTGGACGCCAGCCACCTGTTCCGCGACAGCGTGACCAAGATCGGGTTACGCCGGGACATGTTCGTCCGCGGCTTCATCTATGATTTCATCGCCCAGTTCGCTCCCCATTTGACCCGGGAGGTGGTGGAACAGGCGTTGAAGCTGCGGGACAGACACGAGATCGATGCCTTGTTTTCCGACATTGAGCTGCCGGTTCATTGAACCCGACGGTGAATGCCGCACTCCTTTTTGGCGCTGTCCTCCCACCACCACCGGCCTTCCCGCTCCGGTTGATGGGGCAGCGTCGGGCGGGTGCAGGGTTCGCAGCCGATGCTGCGGAAGCCGCGGCGGTGGAGTTCGTTGTAGGGCACCTCGAAGGCCTCGATGTGGTCCCAGACCTGATTCGAGGTCCAGTTGGCCAGGGGATTGAATTTGATCAGCCGGCCGTGACGTCCCTGGAAAGCCGAGTCCAGTTCCACCTCCATCAGGGTCTGACGGGTGTCGGGGTTTTGATCACGGCGCTGGCCGGTGATCCAGGCGTCGAGGCTGGCGAGCTTGCGTTTCAGGGGTGCCACCTTGCGGATACCGCAGCACTCCTGGTGGCCGTCCCGGTAGAAACTGAACAGTCCCTTGCGGCTGACCAGTTCCCGCAGCGCGTCCGCATCGGGAGAGAGCACCTCGAGATCGATGGGATAACGTTCCCGCACCTGCTCGATGAAGCGATAGGTTTCCGGATGCAGGCGTCCGGTGTCCAGGGTGAACACCGGGACCCGGTCGCGCAGCCGGCAGGCGATATCGATCAGAACCACATCCTCGGCCCCGCTGAAGGCGATGGCGATGTGGTCGAAATGCTCGAAAGCGGCCTTCAGGATGGCGCGCGGTTTCTTGCCCGCCAGGGCCGTTTGCCAGTGTTCCAGGTCGAATTCAGGGTGCGTCATGAGAGGCTCGTCATCCGTTTGGTCAGATGGAGAAG
>JALSSF010000099.1 GCA_026984375.1 Methylothermaceae bacterium
CCAGATCGTCGAGGAGAAGGACGAGCGGAGCGGCCGTAAGTCGCGCAAGCAGATCTTTCCCCGCTATCACCAACTCGCTGTGGTTCGCAAGCTGCTGGAGCACGTCCGGGTCAATGGCGTGGGCAAACGCTACCTCATTCAGCATTCGGCCGGCAGCGGCAAGAGCAATTCCATCGCCTGGTTGGCCCACCAGTTGGTTGGGCTGGAACAGGAGGACGGGGCGCTGTTCGACTCAGTGATCGTGGTCACCGACCGGCGGGTGCTGGACAAGCAAATCCGCGACACCATCCGGCAGTTCGCCCAGGTCTCGGCCATCGTCGGCCACGCCCAGCGTTCCGGCGATCTCAAGGCCTTTCTGTACCAGGGCAAGAAGATCATCATCACCACGGTGCAGAAGTTTCCGTTCATCCTCGACGAGATTGGCTCGGAACACCGCGGCAAACGGTTCGCCATCCTCATCGACGAGGCCCATTCCAGCCAGGGCGGCAAGGCCACCGCAGCCATGAACCGGGTGCTGGAGACAGATCCCGATTACGACGAGGACGACGAAACCCTGGAGGACCAGATCAATCGCATCATGGAAGGGCGCAAGATGGTGAAGAACGCCAGTTACTTCGCCTTCACCGCCACGCCCAAGAACAAGACGCTGGAGATCTTCGGCGAGCCGGAGCCACAGCCCGACGGCGCCATCCGCCATGTCCCATTCCACAGCTACACCATGAAGCAGGCTATCGAGGAGGGCTTCATCCTCGATGTGTTGCAGAACTATACGCCAGTGGCCAGCTACTACCGCCTGGCCAAGAAGGTGGAGGACGATCCGCTGTTCGATGTGCGCAAGGCGCAGAAGTCGCTCTCCTCAGGTCGTCATCGCAGCCTGCGGTAACGTTGTCGGGTCCCAGGATCAATTCCTCGGCCGCCCGGCCACCGTAGAGAACCCGGATCTCCTCCTTCACCCACTTTGCCGTCAGGTTCTGACCTTCCCGGCGCAACGGCTCCATGAAGCCCATCGCCCGCCCACGCGGCAGAATGGAAATCTGGGCAATGGGCTCGTCGGGCCTGAGCTGGGTATGGACGAGGGCGTGTCCCATTTCGTGTACCGCGGTACTCCAGCGGGGAGTGATCGCGCTGTCTTCCCAGACTGTCGATCTCGTCGATGAAGATCACGGCGGGAGCATAGCGTCTGGCGCGTTCGAACAAGTCATGGATACGTTTCTCCGACTCCCCCAGCCACTTCGAGAATACACTGCCGCCGGACAGGGCGAAAAAAGGCAAGTCCGCCTCACCCGCCAGGGCGCGGGCCAGCATGGTTTTGCCGGTCCCCGGTGGGCCGGTGAGCAACAGCCCTTTGGGCAATTCGAGGTTCATGCGTCGGAGGCGGGAGGGATCCTGGAGCCAACCCACGATTTCCCGCAGCCGCTCCTTCACCGGCTCGGCACCGACGATGTCATCGAATCGGTTGGCGGGCAGATCGACCCACGCCGGATCGCTCCGGTCTCCCGAAGCGACCCTCGACAACGATTGGGTCCGGCACAACCGGACGGTGATCCATCCCTGCTCGGCGTCGAGGGTAATTTCGTAATCGAAGGCGACAGTCTTCAGCTTGCGCCGGCAATCCCGGATCAGCGACTCATGCCGCAAACCTTCGGCGAATTCCCTCAACCGCCACACAAAGGCCTCATCGGCTTCTCCCTGTGCCGCCCGCGAGTCCTTGGGCAGGATGCCGCGGGCTCCCCCCTGCGAGGCCACCTGCAGCAACACGGCTTCCGACAATCCTCTACGCTCCGGCAATTCGGAAAACAGCAACACCGGCAAATCCGCATAATGCCTGCGCAGCCATTTCAGCATGGCCAGGCCCTGTTCCCGCCGGGGGCTGTCGTTCGTTTCCCCCAAGTGAAGATCCAGCAAAACGAAATCCACGCCCCCCTGACGAAGGAACTCGTCGGCCTGACCACGGTCGCTGGCATAATGCAGCCGAAACGACCGGTCGGAAAAGGCGCGCCAGCCGGTCTCGTCTATCACCATTACTTCCCAGGGGCGCTCCATTTCCCGGCGCAAGGATTCCGGCAGGCCAGTGTTGCTGTCCACTTCAAACCTCAACCCCTGAATCCCTTTCTCCACCGGGAAGTCTTCCCCGCACTCCAGGATCCGCCGCCAGAGACTCTTGAGATACCCTTCCAGGCCCGACGTCAAACGCCTGGCATCACCTTCCGCCCCGAAACGCATCACCATCAGCAGCAAGGCCCGGGTATCGTCCAGTTCCACCTTCAACCCCAGCGACCGCTTCAAGGCCCGGGCGAAATCCCTCACTGTCAGGTCGGCGATCCTGAACAACGCCGGTCCATCCAGATGCTGAAACAACACCACCTCACCCTTGGCCATGCGCGACACCATTTCCGGCGCCAACCCCCGGCCCTGGCGTTCCCTGCGGACATCTTTGCGAATGGCGTCGAGCAAGGCTTCCTTGAGGATTTCCGTATCCTGCCAGAAGCCTGCCCGGTTGGGCGCATCGTAAAGATCCCGCCCCAGGTTGGTGGTAAAGATCAATGTGGTTCGGGAAAAATCCACTTTGCGGTGTCGGCGGTTCTCATGGAGATGCCCCGCATCGAGAATCTGCAGGAAAAGGTTCTGGGTGTTGGGATGGGCCTTTTCGATTTCGTCCACCAATATCACCCCATCGGGATGATCGCTCGCAAATCCTGTCAGCACCCCACGATCCGAACCCGAATAGACACAATTGAAACCCACCAGTTGCTCGTGGGCCTGGTGGGTCGAATAAGCGGTCATATCGAGCCTCAGAAATGCCCGCTCCTTTCCATCCCCGGAAAGATGCCGGGCCAACAGTTCGGCAAGGTAGGTCTTTCCCACACCCGGAGGCCCCGCGAACGTCAGCAGCATGGAAGGACCAGCCTTCAAATCGAGGTCCAGCCGGGCGGAAAAAAAAGCTTGACACACTGCCTCGATCGCCTGGGGCTGGCCCATCAAACGTGCGCTCAACGCATGGCGCAGTTTCTCCACCGAGGCAGGGAGTTCGTCAATCCTGCCTATATCAACCGCGGTACCGATCTTCAGCCCGCTGTGCAAATCAAGCAGCAACCCTGCGAAAAGCCTCCTTTCCTGTTAGCCCAAAGCGTTAATGTCTCCTTCGTGGGTGTCAACCCGATTCGGAAATGTCCCCTTCGCGGTTGACACCCGACCAATCGCAACAGTACCATGGCTAAAAGAAAAAAATCACCTAAGCATCCACTCGCCCATTCACGCCAAAAGCCATGTTCCGCAAGCCATGGGGGAACGACATTCAGGACGGCAGCGGCTTGCTGAAACCGCAGGCAATGACGCTGGGAACCTACCGGTTCAACCTGGAGTTGACCGGGCCGGTCAGCCTGCCCGCATTCAAGGGGGACGTTTTCCACCGACTGCTTGGATGGGGCCTTGGCCGGGTCTCGTCCGGCATGGGAAATCATTTCTTCCGCCCCCGCCCGCCACCAGGATGGCCGCGGAACTGGCAGACCCCGCCCAAGCCTTTCCTGTTGATTCCCTCCCTCGATGAAGCCCGCCAATATGGGTCCGGTGATACCCTGGAACTGGGCATCACCCTGTTCGGCCTGGCAACCCAACATCTGTCCCTGATCCTTGCCGCCCTGGAGACCGCCGGTTCCCACCCAGGTCTGAGTCACGGCAAGGGCCGGTTCCGCATCCTTTCCGTGGAACAGATCACCCCCCGGGGCCTGTCCACCCTGCATGCCGACGGCCAATGGCTGCGCATGAGTGAACCTGTTTCCGCCGCCGACATCTTCGTCTCCGCCCCGGCGGACCGCGACCATCTCACCCTTTATCTCCTGACCCGGCTGCGCCTCAAGGCCCGCGGCGTTCTGGCACGCCGCGGGCCGCCGCTTGCGGTCCTGTGCGAGCGCCTGCTGGGACGCCTCAACACCCTGGCGGTCATGTATTGCGGCGGGCCGTTGCTGACACCGGCGATGAAACACGAACTGATCACCCTGGCCGGACTGGCGGCGATCATGGAAGATGACACCTGCTGGAGCGACTGGAGCCGCGATCAGGGCACCACCAGGTTCGGGGGGCTGCTGGGCCGGATCACCTACGGGAACGTCCCCGGCACATTATTGCCTTGGCTATGCCTGGGCCAGTGGACCGGGGTGGGCGGCAAGACCAGTTTCGGGCTCGGACTGTATGCCCTTGGCTGACAATCGGAAGAGGAACCAGCATGACAAAACAGGCCAATCACCCCTTGACGCTTGAAACAACCAGAAACGAAGGCGATCTCAACAGCTTCACCCGCTTCGTGGTGCCATTCGCATGGCGGCGGGAAACAATTTCCGCGCCGGGCGACGCCTCGCCTTATTATCGAGAGATCGACCAGGCCACGAACGGTTTCGATGCGCGAAGAAAATATTTCACTCACGAAACCGGCAAGGTTCTCTATAAAAAGGCCAAATGGCTGGAACTGGCCGGATTCGCTCAAAACAAGTATCAATGGGCCAGGGGGGGCGACATTCACCTGCAAGACGGCCGCTGCATCCAGGCCAAAATGAAACCGCCACGAGTCGTCCTGTTTGAATGGAGCGGCAACCACGAAAACAATCTTCTGCAAACGGGCTTCCTGGTGGTGGATATATGCCTGTTGCCCAAAGGCGAAAACGTTCCCATCCTGGACGATCTGTTAACCTTCAACGAGTTATTCAGGTCGACCGATCAACCTTACAAACTACTGGACGAGAAATTCAGGGAGCATCTGCAACAGGCTCGCTGGAGCTTTCTGGACCGCGAGCACCGGGATTATACGAAAAGGTGGCTAGAGCTTTTGGCGCTCCCCGCCCAAATTGACGGTCAATGGTACCGGCTCATCGGGTTTTCGGCCGAGGAGGAAAATGCCGGATCCGTGCTGGACATTTATGCGGACAATCGCGGTTACGTCTGGAGCGCCGCCATCTTGGAAAAGGGCATGGCCGGACTCCAGACCCTGGCCCGCGGCACCAGTTTCCTGCCCGAGGATTATGGTCACTGGATCCGGCTGCTCAATGTGGATTCCGCCTCTGACTGTCCGAGCAAAACCCATCGTGAAGTCAGCGGCTACGAAAAACAATGGGCCGCCGAACGCACCTACAAGCGCTGGATTCATTACGGCACCTGGTATGGCTTCAGCTATCACAGCGGTGTCATGCTTTCCGGCCCTGGCAAATTTGCCACCGACTTTGCAACTTTCTATTTCGATATCGTCCTGCTGCTGTTCTACATCCGGGTCAGCCTGTTTCGATTCAGCAACCGGCTGACTGACCTGGCGGACCGCCTCTTGAATGCCGATGAGAAGCTTCGTGAAGAATTCACTCAGCTTCGTAAAGATTTCGCCCGTTTCACCATTCTGTATCAGTTCCCTCTCCTGTCCAACCAACAACAGGCGATTGAAATGTACAATCTGGCCAGAAACCACTTCGATATCGAGGCATTTCACAACGAGGTCAAAGACGAGATACAGGAAACCCATGCTTTTCTGGACATGGAACAAAACAAAAAACTGAACGAATCCGCCACCCGGATCAGTTATTGGGGGATCCCTTTCGCCACCGCCGCCGTCGTTACCGGCATACTGGGCATGAACATCAATGACTTTAATTTCTACCGATGCTGGTTGACCGGGGACCCACTTTGCAACGGAGTCAACTGGGAAGCGATCATCCTGGTTCTCATCGTCCTGGGTGTGACAGCCCTCTTCTGGTTTGTCACCTGGCTTTATCTCAAAAAAATCGAGGACTCCGGTCGTTGTTATATAGTAGAGCCGCAGCCCAACCGGAAACCGAAGAAATGACAAACCACGACACATCCCGTGAAAATCGTTGGTATCTCCGTATCGAAGGTGTCAACTTCGACCATTTCGTTCTGGACAGCAACGAACTCAAGATCATTCGCGGCGGCAGCCTGCTGCTGCTCAACAGCGTGGATTTCCTCGCCCACAAAATGCCCGAACTGGACAAAATCACCGCCGGCGCTTCCTGGGGGCTGTTCGCTTTCGAAGCCAAGAACCGCCATGAAAGCGATCGGATCCTGAGGCGGGCACGCCGGTTTTTCGACCGGGACCCCCGCTACCGCCATGCCACCATCACCCTGGCGGTCCTGCCGGCGAATGACGAATACCAAAGAACCCGCGGCCGCCTGGCGACCCTGTCCCGCTGGCAGCAGATGCAATCACCGTCGTTGGCGGTCCCCCTTCCCGGCAGCCGGTCCAGGGCTTCGGGTATTTGCCAGGTGGACAAGGTCCGTCCCGCAAACCGGCATATCCGCCGCAGGCGGGACAACCCCCGGGAAACCTGGACCGACGTTTCCGCCTCGGTCAAGGCCCGCTGGACCGCCCAGGGCAGGGAGAAACGGCGTTTCTATCAGCAACGGACCGGACTCAATCTCACATTCACCGACAATCTGCACGATCTGGCGGCACCAGCGGACGGGCAGGATTTCGGCAACCTGAACCACAAGATGGCGGTGATCTATCTGGACGGCAACAACTTCGGCAAATTGGCCGGTGCCTATTGCCGAAACGAAGAGAAACAAAGGGAATTCGACCGGCGCCTGCGCGTGGAATTTCAAAATGGCGCGTTGAAAACCCTGTTGGAAGAAATCCACAAGGACCCGGATTTCGAGAACTGTGGCAAAATCCGCCTGGAAACCCTGCTCTGGGGCGGGGACGAAATCATCTGGGTGGTTCCCGCCTGGAAAGGCTGGTGGCTGCTGGGAAGATTCTTCGAAATCACCCGGGACTGGAAACTGGACAAACTAGACGAAAAGCCACTGACCCACGGTGCCGGACTGGTTTTCTGTCACAGCAACGCCCCCATCCGTCCCGTCATCGAACTGGTCAAGCTACTCGGTGATGCCGCCAAGGGGGACCGCTCAGCCAACCGGGTGGCGTACCAGATCTTGGAATCGTTCGATCACACCGGCGCCGACCCGGAAACGGTCCGCCGCCGCCGGTGGCCGCTCGACGATACCTCTTCCATGATTCTTGGGGGAGATGCCATGCTCGAGGCCGAGCAGGCCGTTCGCCATATCAAGGCCAACGACCTGCCCAAACGCCGGCTGTACCGGCTGGCCCACCTGGCCTTCTCCGATCACGGCAAGGCCCGGGCAATCGCCGGGGAACTGAAACCCCTGGCCGGTGAACAGAACCTGATCGATCTTGAACGTTGCTTCGGCAGCGGACTCGCAACCTGGCTGCACCTGCTCGAGCTGTGGGAATATCTTGGTCTGGAAAAGGGAGGAAATACCCCATGATCCGAGCCGACATCGATATCGAACTGGTCCTGCAGGGCCCTTTTCTGACCAAGTCCTCGGCACCCGGCGACTGGGGCTTGGACGAGGTGATCGCCCGTGACGGCAGCGGCACCCCGATCATCCCCGCCACCCTGATTACCGGCAAGCTCCGCCAGTCCTGGGAGGAAATGGCCGACCTGCTCCAGGTACGGCATGAATCCTCGCCGCTGGTTCCGGAACCCACAGACATCGGTGACCTGCTCGGCCGGCCCAGCGACGGCAAAACCTGGGATGCCCACAGAAAACGCCTGCAGCTGGAAGACTTCAAACTGCAAAACCAGGATGTCACAGACGACATCCGCTACCGTATCCGGCTTGATCCCGAACGCGGTGCTGTCGAAGAACGGGCGCAACTCATGCTGGAGAGCCCCTTCGCCTCCGGGCAGCGGCTGATTTTTGCCGGGAACGCCCGTTTTCTGTGCCGGGACGAGCAAGAGGCCAAGAACATCACCGATCAAATTGAAACCGGGCTCAAGTGGACCACGCAAATGGGCGCACTGCGCGGAATCGGCTTCGGCCGTCTGGTGGATGTCACGGTCAAGGCACCTGCCGTTACCAAACCCTCGGCCGATCTCCCGCTCGATAGCGTGGCTTTCGATCTGGTCCTCAAGCCCCAATCACCCTTCTGTGTCGATGCCTCGACCCCTTCGGACAACACTTTCAAATCCGCCGAAGTCATCTCCGGGGCCACAATTCTCGGCTGCCTGGCCCGGATGCTGGAGACAATGAGCGACAATGATCAGACTCAACAGGACGACTATATGCAATTGCGCCACCATTTCTCCAGGCTGCGGGTTCAACACGCCTTCCCGGCCCGTGAATGTATGAAGCGGCCGGTCGTGATGCCCTTGTCCCTGGTGCAGGCCGGCGGTAAAACCTATGATATCGCCCTGGAGCCCGGGCCGTGCCTGATCGATGGCGAAGCTCCCCGATTCATGGTGGACTGGAAGGACGAAGGTCCCAGGGAACAGTTCGGCTGGCCGCGACTGCAACGCGAGCTGCGGGTCCGCACCGCCATCGACAGCGAGCGGTTACGGGCCGAGGACGAAAAACTGTTTTCCTACGAACTGATCGAACCCGATGATACCTGTTGGCTGTCCCGTCTCAGTCTCGATGACGTACCAGAAGAGGACAGGGCCCGCGTCAACCGGCAACTCCAGTCGTTGTTGTCCCTGGGGCTGCCGGGGCTCGGAAAGACCAAGGCCGTCGCCCACACCATCCTGCTGCCATCGGGCAAACTGCGGCCGGCCATGGCGGTCGATCGAACCGGCGCCGGACTGGGAGAAGATCGCCTGATCTGCCTCACCCTGCAAACCGACGCCCTGCTGTGCTCTCCGCAAAATCTCGATGAAACCGCCGGCGCCGAAGAGCTGACCGAAGCCTACCGGGAAACCTGGGAGGCGCTCACCCCGGCCCTGTCACTGGAGAGGTTCTTCGCCAGACAGCGCCTCGCCGGGGGAGAATACCTGGCCCGCCGGTTCGGCCGTGGAGGTGGCAAGTATTATCCCTGGCTGCTCACCACATCCGGTTCCGTGTTCGTTTTCAAGGTCACGAACTGGCCAAGGGCCAAAAAAGATCTGCATCAATGGCTGCGCTGCGGACTGCCCATCGCCGGTCATCTCAAGACAGCCTATGGCATCCAGGGTGACCCCTGGGACCACTGGCGGTACTGCCCTTACGTCCCGGCCAACGGTTATGGCGAAATCGCCGTCAACCTGGATGTCCACGAACGTTGGCGGCCGGAGAACACCGAACCCGTCCACCCCGTCGAGGAGACCACCCCGTGAATACCCAATCCACCGTTTCCATTTCTGGTGAAATCCGCTGGCGGTTCAAGCCCCGCTGGATCATTCGTGGCTGCCTGGTTACCGAAACCCCCTTGTTCATCGGCAGCGGCGGCATCACCACCCGCCCGGGGCTGATGGACGACGATGGCAAGCCCGTGGAGATCGCCGACTGCGCCCGTGGCGCCGACGGCAGGCCGGTGCTTCCCGGCAGCGGCCTCCGGGGCGTATTGAGAACCTGGCTGGAACGCAACACCAGCGCCGATGCGTCACTACTCGACCAGGTGTTCGGCCAGGACTCGCAGAGCTCCAGCTCCGGCCGGGGCGGTGAGGCCGAGATCCTCGACGCCCCTTTGACCCTCGCACGTACCGGTGATCCCCCGCTGCCCCACTGGGACCGGGAGCGACAAACCTGGGTGGAAATCATCAACAGCATCGACCGTGAACATGGCGCGGCGGCCGAAAATCACCTGGCCCACTTCGAAACCGTCGCCCCCGGTTGCGGCTTCGAGGTGATCATCACCGGCCAGTCGGAAGATCCGGACCGGGTCATCGCCCTGCTGCTGGCGGCGCTGGAAGGCTTCAACCATCCCGATACCCCCCTCACCCTGGGGGGCGGCACCGCCAGCGGCAAGGGCCGGTTGCGGTGGGAACTGTGCGGCGTCGAAAAGATGACCGCCGCCGATGCCATGGGATGGCTGCGGCGGCCAAGCCGTGGCATGGCCATGGAGGAGGCGTTCAAGGCCGTCACCCACCCCGATCTGACCAAGCTCCGTGAGCAGGCATGCCGCCTCCAGACATCGGCTGAAAACCGGACCATACTCCCCCTGGCCCTGTATTTCGACGGCCCCTTTCTGGTCAACGACCCACCGCCGGACAAGATCGAAGGCGAGGCGGACGCCCGCCCCCGCCGGGACGCGGCGGGGCGCGCCCTGCTCCCCGCCAAGTCCGTGCGCGGCGTGCTGCGAACCCGGGGGGAGAAAATCCTGCGCACCCTCCTCGATCTGGATGAGGCAGCCTGGCAACGGAAGGAAATCCAGCACTGGGTTCACCGGCGGATCGCCTGCCGTCCGGAAATCGCCGCCCTGGCCTGCCCGCCCCTCAGGCGGGCGGAGGACAGGGAAGATGTTCTGTGTCTGGCCTGTCAGCTGTTCGGCGCGCCGGGCTGGCGTTCGCCGCTGGAAATCTCCGATTTCGTGCTTGCCAGTGGCGAAACCCAGATCCAGGAAATGCTTGCGGTGGACCGCTTCACCGGCGGCGGCAAAGCAGGCGCCAAATACAACGCCGAGGCCGTCATCGACCCGCTGCTAAAAGGCCGGATCGCCCTGGACCGGCGCCGGGCGCCTTCCTTTGGATTGGGACTGCTGGCCCTGGTGTTGCGCGACCTCGCGGAAGGCGAACTGGGCTTCGGCTGGGGTGCCGCCGGCAAGGGCTATGGCCGCTGCCACAAGGCGGAGATCGAAGGTTGGGAAAACGCGGATTTCAAACAGGAGGCGACCGAATCATGGCGGGGACTCATCGAAAAAATCACAGAGCTTCGAAAACAAACCGCGGAAATCACCGCGGCGGAACAAAGCGGCAAAAGCAGCGCCACCGGACAGACGGAGGCACCGTGAACGACACCTTCCACAACCCCTATCATTTCGTCCCCTTGCCGCGCGCCCGAAACGGCGGCGCCCCGGACCTGCCGGGCAGGCGGGACGCCAAACCCCACCTGGAACGCAGGGCCTGTCTCGACGCCGGCCACAGCCGCTTCGCCAAGGCCCGCCACAGCGGCCGCATCACCTGTACCCTGACCACGGTCACACCGACCTTCATCGGCGCCCGCCGCTTCCAGGAAGCCAGCGAGAACCAGCCGGCCCGGATCGCCCCCTGCGAACTGGGCGGCCAGCCCGCCATTCCCGCCACCAGCCTGCGCGGCATGATCTCCGCCATCGCCGAGGCCGCCAGCGGATCGGCCATGCGGGTGCTCGACGCCGGCCGGCCCCTGTCCCACCGGATGGCAACCGGACAGGCCCACCAAAGGTTCGGGATGTTGATCCAGAATCAATCCGGGGCGCTGTACCTCCGGGACCTGACCGATCAAAAGAAGACCAAATACCAAAGCCACTGGACTATCACCATGGACGGCCAGGAAAAAAAACTGGCCGACTTCGCCCGCACCGCCGATCTGGAAAAATTCTATTTTCGCGACCCCCACGATAAGGACACCTACTTCAGCAGCGACGGGGAAGGGCGCATCCGGGGAAAATTCCGGGTGATGGACGCCAAGAGGCGCAAATTCCCGAAATCCCCTGACCATCGGGATTTCTTCATCGAAATTCCGGCCAAAAAAATCACCCGGAACGACTGCCTGGAAATTCCGGCGCCGATACTGGACGAATTCCATGCCATGGCGGACGAGATCGCGGAACGATCCAACAAGCCGGAAACACCGGAGGATCTGCGGCTGCCTTATCATCCCCTCGGCACCCGCAGGAACCTCGATCCCCGCAAATACGGCGATCGCATCCGGCTGAAGCCAGGTGACCTGGTGCATTTTTCCCTGGATGAAAACCGGCGGGTCACCGGCCTGGCCCTGTCCGCCATCTGGCGCGCCGGCAAGGGCCGCCTGCGGGACTATATCGAAGACCGGGAACTGCTCCCCTTCCATCCGGCAAGGAAACGCCTGACGCCGGCCGAGCGGGTGTTCGGCTTCGTCGGCGAACTTCCGGAAAACGAAGAAAACCGGCCAGGCGTCGCCCCGGCCTACGCCGGTCACGTCCGCTTCAGCGCCGCCCGCTGGGACGGGAGGCTGCCCGAAGGCGCCGACGGCCCTTACCTGGACGAAGTCACCCTGAAAATCCTCGACAGCCCAAAACCCCCTTCCCCGGCCCTGTATTTCAGAACGAAAAAGGGCTCAAACACCTATATCGCCAAACAGGCTCTCGATCCCGAAAAACATCTGCCCCAGGGGCGCAAATTTTATCTCCACAAAAAGGCCATCCGGGATGACGACGACCCCTGGCGCACCCGCAACAACCAGAGGATGAAGCAGAAATCCCGCATCACGCCCCTGCGCAGGGAACTGACATTCACCTTCCAGGTGGATTTCGACAACCTCGACGACTTCGAACTGGGGATGCTGCTCTACGCCCTCGTCCCCGGCGACCGTTTCCACCACAAGCTCGGCATGGGCAAACCCCTGGGACTGGGCAGCGTCAGAACCGGCATCGACACCCTGGAACTGAGCGACCGGCTGTGCCGTTATCAAACCGAAGGCCCGTTCCCCGCCCCGGATGCAAGCGGCGCCAGCCGCAGGATCGTGGACGAACAAAGCTGGAAGACGATCCGAGACGAGGCGTTCAAGAAAAAAATTTCTGACATCTGCCCTCAAATCATCGGGGCACTGGAAGCCCTGGGTGATCCTGGCAAGGTCACCGCCCCCGTCCGCTATCCCCAGGTGGTATCGATTGATGGCCACCCTCTCGATGAACGCCAGCAGGAGCAGGAAAATTACCGCTGGTGGGTAGCCAACGACCGGTCCAGTTGCCGCCAGCCGCCACCCAAAGAACAGTGCCTGCAGCCGGTGAATGCTGCAGCTACCCTGCCCACACTGAGGAAACACAAATTCAAAAAAACCTGAAGACGATGAAGAATTACCATTTCTTTCTCGGCGGCAACGATCTGGAGATGGAGGCCGTTCGCAGGCTGCTCCATTACCGGAAGATTCCGCCGGAATGCATCCACGACAAAAGGCTGGGGTGGGGCGCCAGGCTTTCCGACTACCGGGACGAGCTTGAACGGCTGCCCGAAGGCGCCGTGCCGGTCCTGCTGGAACTGGAAATCGACCTGCGCCCGCCGGACACCGGCATCGTCATCCTCGACCACCATGGCGAAAGCGCCGGCAGGGATCAACCCACGGCCCTGGAACAATTGTGGCGTCTGCTGGAAATGCCGGCGGATCTTTGGGGAAAGAAGGAATTCGAGGATTTCCCGCTCATCGCCGCCAACGACCGGGGCCACATCGCCGCCATGCGCCGCCTTGGCGCGAGCGATGAACAGATCGCCGCCATCCGCGCCCGCGACCGGCTGGCCCAGGGCATTACCGAAATCCAGGAAAACCAGGCGGAAGCCGCCGTCGATGAACGCCGGACAGTGGCCGGGGGCGCCCTGACCATCGTGAATCTCCCCCATGACAAAACCGCCACGGTCACCGACCGGCTGCATGGCAAATATGAAAACCTGCTGGTCCTGTCCCCCGAGGAAATCAACTTCTTTGGCGAAGGGCGCTGGATTCATCTGCTCGACAAACGATTTCCCGGCGGATGGCGTGGCGGCGAGCTGCCCGAAACCGGCTACTGGGGCCATGGGATCGACCGGAAAACCCGCCCCCCGGTGGTCGAACAAACCCTGGTCGCGGCCATTGCACAAAACCGGCAGTCGGCATCCGATGGCCCAAGATCCAGCCAAAAGCTTGCAGACCCAAGGGGACGGCGCTAGAATGATTTCGGCCCGGAAAAGGCGCCCGCCCCTGGATGTGGCGTTTGTCAGGATTTTCAAGGCGTTACGGGCGCAACCTGTAAATTTGGGCAGACCATTGAAATCAAAAGGAAAT
>JALSSF010000100.1 GCA_026984375.1 Methylothermaceae bacterium
GCCCCCAATCGGGCGGCGCGCGAACGCATGATCCGCGACTTGGCCGAAGGGGAAGCGGCGGACCGCGCCCTGTACCACGCCTTTCTGCAGGCCAAGCACGAAGCTGAGGCCGCCAGCCAGTTCATCCGCAAAGGTGGCCGTTTTCCCCTCAGCGGCGTGGGCGACGTCAACACCTATGCCGTCTTTGCCGAAACCGCCCTCGCTCTGCTCCACCCCGAAGGCCGGGCCGGCATCCTGGTGCCCACCGGCATCGCCACCGACGACTCCACCAAGGCCTTTTTCGATCATCTGATGCAAAGCCGGCGGCTGGTGTCCCTGTACGACTTCGAGAACCGGGAAAAACTGTTTCCCGAAGTGGACAGCCGACAAAAATTCTGCCTGCTGACCCTGGGCAATGGGACGGAGGCCGCCGATTTCCTCTTCTTCGCCACCCGTCCCGAGCACCTTAAAGACCTGCGCCGCCACTTCCAATTGAGCGCCGCCGACATCGCCCTCATCAACCCCAACACCCGTACCTGTCCCATCTTCCGCAGCCGGCGCGACGCCGAACTGACCAGGAAAATCTACCGTCGGGTGCCGGTGCTGATTCGGGAAATGCCTTGACGTTTGCCAAGCTATTTTTGACCATCGAGCCTGCGTAGGCCGGATAAGCGCAGCGCATCCGGCATCTCCGGGTTCTACGATCATCGCCAATGCGTAAATCCAAATTTTATGAGTGACATCATCTCAAAACCGCTTTGCCTCAGGCTCTCATCATCGGACCAGGCCGAGACCGACGTTGCGGATCCCATTTTACGCACCTACCATCCCCGCACGCCTATTGGCGAGGCGCTCCTGGCGCTGCGGCGCGCCTATCTGGAATCTGGCGGTTGCCTGATGGGCTGGGACGAGATCGCGGCGGAAGTCCGGCAGCGCCGCGCTGAGGATCGAGAATGACCGTCATGCCCTCCGCCGGCAACCCCTGGGGTGCCCGTTTCATGGCCATGTTTCACATGTCAGGCGACAGCGCCCGGTTCCGCACCTTAAAACAACTCCGGGCCGCCGGCGCCCGGCGCGAGGGTGTGATGTGGTACCTGGACGGCGAGCGCTATGTTCCTCTCTACGAGGCCAAGCTGGTGCACCAATTCGACCACCGCTGGGCCGAATACGAAGATGACGGCAAGACCACCCGTGATCTGAGCGACGCCGACAAGCAGGACCCCAATCGCTGTGTCCAGCCGCGCTATTGGGTGGCGGCAGCCGAGGTGGAATCGCGGCTCCAGGCCCGCGGCTGGGAGCGGGGCTGGTTGCTGGGGTGGCGGGACATTACCAATGCCACCAACGAACGCACCGTGATCGCCGGGGTGGTGCCGAGGGTGGGGGTGGGGAATAAGTTTCCTTTAATCTTTCCTGAAGCAGAAACGAACCTAATTGCCTGCCTAGTGGCAAATTTATCCGTACTTTGCTTTGACTATATAGCAAGACAGAAAATTGGAGGGACCACTCTCAATTTCTTTATTGCTAAGCAACTTCCTGTCTTGCCCCCAGATGCCTACACCCCCACCGACCTGGACTTCATCGTTCCCCGGGTTCTGGAGCTGACCTACACCGCCTGGGATCTCAAGCCCTGGGCCGAGGACCTGGGCTACTCGGGCAATCCCTTCCCCTGGAACCCTGACAGCCGTGCCCAATTGCGCGCCGAACTGGATGCTTACTACGCCAAACTCTACGGCCTGACCGAAGAGGAACTGCGCTACATCCTCGATCCCGCCGATGTGGAAGGCCCCGACTATCCCTCCGAGACCTTCCGCGCCCTGAAGCAAAAGGAAATCCGCGCCTTCGGCGAGTACCGCACGAGGCGGTTGGTGTTGGAGGCGTGGGGGCAGTTGTTTGGATAATAATCTATCTTCGGTCGTCGATCCGGGGGATAACTTTGCTAAACTTATGACCATTTTCCGCTCACCTACCCCAACCAGGTACCGGCATGGAACTGAAAAAAACCGGAGACAGCGCCTCGATCGTCCTGGTCGGGTCGTTCAATCCGCAAATATTCCATCCGGTCTGGTTTCGCCAGGTGGGCCTGTTGCCCGCCACGGAAGCGGACAATGCGGAGGTGGAAGTCGTCTCCCCTGATGTGGCGATCTTCAGGCTGAAATGGTTGCGGTTGGAGGTTTTCCGGGGACGGTTCATCGCCCATACCACTGATGCGAGCCAATTTGGTCCGCTCAGGGATCTGGTGATGGGGACCTTCAGCCTGCTGGAACACACGCCCATTACCATGATGGGCCTGAACCGGGGGATTCAGTTCGATCTGCAGATCGAGGACAAATGGCATCAGGTGGGCCATACCCTGGCCCCCAAGGAAATCTGGCGTCACTATCTCAAGGAGCCAGGTATGCAGTCCTTGTCCATCCAGGCCCAGCGTGAGGATGATTACCAAGGTGCCATCAATGTGACGGTCCGCCCCGTGATGAGCAAGCGTTATGTGGTCGAAGTGGTCACCAACAACCATTACGAGCTGGACCAAGGGACACTGGCCGCCGATGCGGTCGACATCATCGAATCCTGTTGGGAAAGCGCGCTCGATTTTGCTTTGGCCTTGTCGGAAGGTGTGATCCGAGAAGCTTTAGCGTCGAAACCATGAGAAATACCTATACGGCGATTCAAAAAGAGACGCTTGACACGGTGGAACCTCAGGAGACATCGGTTTATCTGCCGGTCGACGACACCCGGTACGATGTGGAATCGCCCGATGAGACGACCATGCCCGAACCAAGCTTGCCAACCGTAGACAGGGATTTGGCCGTCAAAACCAAAAGGCGCTCTTTCGTCGTTATCAGTCCTGCCGAGGAGAGCGGCCGTGTCTTTCTCCCCCTGCAGCAGTGGGAGGGAGTGGTAGTCCATGTGGATGAAGATGAATTCACCGCCATCCTCACGGACAAGACCCATCCAGGCAATCCCGAGGAAGAGGTGGTTCTGGATCGTCAGGAAATTCCCGAGGACGATCAACCTCTGCTGCAGCCGGGCGCCGTTTTTTACTGGTCGATCGGCTATGAGGAGGAACCCGGCCAACCCCGGCGCCGGGTTTCCCAGATCCGACTCCGACGTCTTCCCAAGTGGACTCGAAGGGAACTGGAAGAAGCCGAACGGAAAGCCATGGAATTTGCCGATCTGTTTCGGTGAGCGAACCCCTGCATTCTCCCCCTCCGGCCACAGCACTGGAGGTTTCTCTGTTCGGCTCAAGAAACCCGGTGGTATAGATAAAAGCGTTAGGAAATCCGCGGGAGGAGTCTATGAATCTCATCCAGACTGCATTGCTGACAGCGCCGGCGGATCTGAAGGCGTTTCCAACTGATGAAACCCTCAAGGACGGCGGTGTGCTGCTACTTCTGTCGCTAGGGTACTCCTCGGATGAATTCGCCGAAACCGCCCGCTCAGCGCCTGAAGGCGCCACGATCCTGCTGGCCGACTGTTACGGGGTGCTTGGCACCGAGGCGGCCGGCGGGCGCAACCGTGAATTCATGGAAGAGGGCCGGGGACGGGAATACGGCGGAGTCGGCGGCCGGGGCGGCCGGGGAGTGGTGGCGGTGGCCATCGCCGGGGCGCGGGTAGACGGCGGCGCCGGCGCCCATCTGGTGATCGCCGCCCATGGGAGGCCCCGGCCGGAAGCGGCCACCTGCTTCGGCGGCGTGGCCAAGGCCACCTGGCGCTGGGACCGGCAGGAGGCCCGCTTCGTGGAACTCCCCGGTTTTTCCGTCGCCTTCCCGGACGACTGGCGCATCGGCCTCGAAGTCTGCGACGACGAATTCGAGACCGCTCTGCGGCGGCTGCAGGCGTCCTGTCCCGAAGGGTACGCCCCCGCCGCCGTGGCCCTGTTTCCCTGTTACATGCGGGGGATCAATCGTTACGGCCGCGACGACGTGGAACCGGAAACGGTGGCGCGGGTGCTGCCCGGGGTGCCGATCTTCGGCATGTTCTGCCACGGGGAGTTGGGGCCGGCGCCGGGCGCCGGGGGCTGCCGCCAGCACAGCATGGTCACCGTGGCGGCGTTGCTGTGCCGGCCGGCGCCCTGAAGACAGTTTCCGGTTTTGTGAACCCGGTCACAGCAAGGCGGCGGGTTTCTGCCACACTTAAGACCATGGTCGTCGCGCGGATGGTGGTGAATCTGCCCTCTATCCCCTCCTCCCTCCGCTGCCACCGGCGGCGACCTAGCCCCGGGACCGGCCAGGACGGCCGGGCCGGGGTTTTCTCGTCGGCCGTATGAACCGCGTCTGGACCGCACTGATTCTCATTGCCTTGGTCACTGCCTGCATCCGGTTGTTCCACGGGGATGCCCGGGTCTTCGCCCGGTTGCTCGAGGCCCTGTTTTCCATGGCCGGGACCGGCTTCGAGATCGCCCTCGGGCTGACCGGGGTGCTGGCGTTGTGGCTCGGTTTCCTTCGGATCGGGGAAGCGGCCGGGGCGGTGCGCGGGCTGACCTGGGTCCTGAATCCCTTGCTGCGCCGTCTGATGCCGGAGGTGCCTCCCGGCCATCCAGCCCTGGGGGCCGTGACCATGAATCTGGCCGCTAACGCCCTGGGACTGGACAACGCCGCCACCCCCTTGGGAATTCAGGCGATGCGGGAACTGCAATCCCTCAACCCCCGCTCCGACACCTTCAGCCGGGCCCAGAGTCTGTTCCTGGTGGTCAACACCTCGGCGGTGACCCTGGTGCCGGTGGCCGTGTTCACCTACCGAGCCCAGCTGGGAGCCGCCGATCCCACCGACGTGTTCGTCCCCATCCTGATGGCGACCTACTGTTCCACCCTGGCCGGCCTGCTGGCGGTGGCGGCGGTGCAGAAGCTCAAGGTATGGGATCCGGTGGTGCTCGCCTATCTGCTGGGCCTGGGGGGGCTGATCGCAGCCCTGGCGGTCTGGCTGAGCGGTTTCGACCAGGCCGCCATGCAGGCCCGGGCTGCCCTGCTGGGGCAGAGCCTGCTGCTGGGACTGATCGCCGTCTTTCTGCTGCTGGCCTGGATGCGCGGGATCGACGCCTACGGTGCCTTCATCGACGGGGCCCGGGAGGGATTCCAGACCGCGGTGACCCTCATTCCCTATCTGATCGCCATGCTGGTGGCCGTGGGGTTGCTGCGCGCCAGCGGCGCCCTGACCTGGGTTTTGGAAGGATTGCGTGATATATTGAGCAGTTACGCGATCGACACCCGCTTCGTCGACGCCCTGCCCACCGCCCTGATGAAGCCGTTCAGCGGCAGCGGCGCCCGGGCCATGATGATCGACGCCATGCGAACCCACGGCCCCGATTCGCTGCCCGGCCGGATCGCCTCGATCATGCAGGGCAGCACCGAAACCACTTTCTACGTGCTGGCGGTCTATGGCGGGGCGGTGGGCATCCGGCGGGTGGGGCACGCGCTTCCCTGCGCCTTGATCGCCGATGCCGCCGGTCTGACCGCGGCGGTCGTGATTGGCTACTGGTTCTTCGGATGACGATGCAAGTCGCTTTCCAAACCCTCGGGTGCCGCCTCAACGAGGCGGAAACCGAAGCCTGGGCGCGCCAGTTCCGCGCCGCCGGGGCGGCGGTGGTGCCGGCGGCGCAGGCCGACGTGGTGGTGCTCAACACCTGCGCGGTCACCGGCGAGGCGGCCCGCAAGTCGCGCCAGTGGGTGCGGCGGCTGCGGCGTGCCAACCCGCGCGCCCGGCTGGTGGTGAGCGGCTGCTACGCCACTCTCCACCCCGAGCAGGTGGCCCGGGAGCTGGGGGTGGATCTGGTGGTTCCCAACCACGACAAGGACCATCTGGTGGAGCGGGTGCGGCAGCTGCTCCCGTTCGCGGCGGCCCCGACCGAAACCCCGGTCTTCCCCCGCAGCCGGCAGCGTGCCTTCGTCAAGGTCCAGGACGGCTGCCGCCACCGCTGCACCTTCTGCATCGTCACCGTGGCCCGGGGCGAGGAACGCAGCCGTCCCATCGACGCGGTGGTGGCCGAGATCCGCGCCCTGCGCGCCGGGGGGGTGCAGGAGGCGGTGCTGAGCGGCGTGCATCTGGGTGGCTACGGCAGCGATCTGGGGGTGTCGCTCACCGATCTGCTCGCCGCGGTGCTGGCGCGGACCGACCTGCCGCGCCTGCGCCTCGGCTCTCTGGAGCCCTGGGAGCTGGACGAAGGTTTCTTCGCCCTGTTCGAGAACCCGCGCCTGATGCCGCACCTGCACCTGCCGCTGCAGAGCGGTTCCGACGCGGTGCTCAAGCGCATGGCGCGCCGCTGCCGGGTGGACGATTTCCGCGAGCTGGTGCGCCTGGCGCGCCGTTATCGTCCCGACCTGGTTCTGACCACCGACATCATCGTCGGCTTTCCCGGGGAAACCGAAGCCGATTTCGAGCGCACCCTGGCGCTGGTGGCGGAGATCGGCTTCGCCCACGTGCATATCTTCCCCTATTCCCCGCGGGAAGGGACGGCCGCGGCCGCCTTTCCCGGCCAGGTGGACGAACGGATCAAGAAGGCGCGCTGCCGCCGTCTCCACGAACTGGCCGCCCGGCTGCGGCGGCGGGCTTTGGAAGCCCACGTCGGCCGCACCGCGGCGGTGTTGTGGGAAAAGGCGGAGACGCGCGCCGGCCGTACCGGCTTTTCCGGCTACATTCCCCACTACCTGCGGGCCTGGACGGCGGTGGCGCCGGAAGCCGATCTGGGCAACCGCATCCAGACCGTGAGGCTCACCGGCATCGCCTCCGAGGGCGACCGGCTGATCGCCGAGCCGGTCTAGGCCGGGCGGCGGGCGCCGACGAAATAGACGGTGGCGGCGATCACCGCCGCCGGCGGCATGACGATGTTGAGCAGCGGCACGCCGATGCCGAACATCACCACTCCGCCGAGGGTCAGGTTGCCCAGTCGGGCCCTGGCCAGCAGGCGGCGCTGTTCCGGGAACAGGATGCCGTGGTTGGCCAGGGGATAGGCGGTGTATTCCAGCCCCATGAACCAGGCGTTGAACAACAGCCACAGGAACGGCGCCGCCAGATTCAGGCCGGGAATCACCGACACGATGGCGAGGGGAACCGCCCGGGTGACGAAATAACCCAGACGGCGCAGTTCGGCGCCCATCTCCCGGACCACCGCCCGGCTCAGGCTGGTTTCCGGCGGCTGGGGGGCGGTGCCGGTGAGCAACTCCTCGGTGCGTTCGGCCAGCTTGTCGTAGAAGGGGGAGGCCAGCAGGTTGGCCACCAGGGTGAAGCTGAAGAAGGTGATGAGGATGAAGGCGAGGCCGAACAGGGGCCACAGCAACCAGCGCAGCCAATCGAGCCAGGCGGGGATCAGCCAGTCGAGGAAGTCGGCGAAGAAATAGCCGGCCACCGCGAAGGCGCCGCTGTACAACAGCAGGTTGATCGCCAGCGGAATCAAGACGAAGCGGCGCAGGGTCGGCTGCGGCAGCAGGGTGATTCCCCGCCACAGGCAGCGGAGGGCATAGAGGGGGTTGTTGAGTTTGCGGCTGTCGTATTCTTCCGGAAGCATGGTGTTACGCAGGGTCGAGACAAAAGATTCATTGTACCGCCATGCCCTCCGCTGCGGGTAACCGAATTTTCGCCGGCGCTTGCCACCGATCCCTTCTGCGGAAGATAAGGGACGGTCAGGCCGCCAACGACGGTCTGGTTTCCGGATAGAGTTCGGAGTAAGGGATCAAGGTGTTCTTTCTCGAGAACATGGCGTGGACTTCCGGCGAGCGTTTGGCGATGCCGTCGAAACCGTTGGCCAGATCGCCCAGGTAGGGGTAGCGGATGCCCCGGTGTTCGCAGGGTGCGCCAATGATGCGCATTTCCATGCCGAAGTGGCCGATGATGCGCATGATGGAGCGGCGGCACAGGAACAGCCAGTAATCGAGTCCCAACTGGGCGCTGCAGTCCTTGGCGGCCCGGATCAGTCCCAGCAGGACTTCCGGTTCGTTGAATCGCTGTTGCTCGCCGTGGCGACGGTAGGATTTGAGTATGGAAAGGCGTGACAATTCGGCGAATTGTTTGCCCTCGGTGTCGAAGCCGTCCAGGGAGAAGCGCGCGACGCGGGCGACGGGTAGCGTTTCCGGGGGGCCGAGCACCAGGCGCGCCGTGGCGATCCACTGGCCGGTGGGTTTGTCTTGGATCAACAGATGGATCGATCGTTCGTCATAGGAGTCGATTTCCATTTGGTCCTCGAAGTGTTCCACCGGTTCGAAGCGCTTTTCCAGGCAATAGACGCGATAACGGAGATGGTAATGAATGGACTTGCTTTCCCCGGTGTCGGCGATTACCGCCCGATAGCGACCGTCGAACATGAATCCCCCTCCTTGAACCGTCCTTAACGAAAGATGAATCGAAATCTGGCCGATTATTTAGCAATAAATACGCCATATGGTGATATGGCGGCCGTTTGTGAGAAAGATAGGACAACCGCATCGGTCGAAGTGATGCCGATAAGCGACACGGAACCAGTTTTTATCGATAATGTTTTGAACTAGAAAGAAAGCAGCGATGTCGCTTTCCGGCGACAGGTGGTGAGGGGAATGAACCATTTTGGCAAGACCAGGAAAGGGTCCGTTTCGAACGGCGTTGGGGAAAGGATGAAGGCGATAGAAATCAGCCGGCCGGGCGGGCCGGAAGTGTTGCGTCTCGTGGAACGGCCGGTGCCCGTGCCGGGGCCGGACGGGGTGTTGATCCGGGTGGCGGCCGCCGGGGTCAATCGTCCCGACGTCATGCAGCGCCGGGGGCTTTATCCGCCGCCGCGGGGTGCGCCGGACATTCCCGGTCTGGAAGTGGCGGGGACGGTGGCCGCCGTGGGCGAGGGAGTGACGCGCTGGCGTCCGGGCGATCGCGTGTGCGCCCTGCTGACCGGAGGGGGGTATGCCGAATATTGTGTGGCGTCAGCCGCCCTGTGTTTGCCAATCCCTGAGGGATTGGATTTTGTCCAGGCCGCGGCGATACCGGAGACTTATTTCACCGTCTGGGACAACGTGTTCGAACGCGGCCGGCTGCAATCCGGCGAGCGGTTTCTGGTCCACGGGGGCGCCGGTGGCATCGGAACCACCGCCATTCAGCTGGCCAGGGAACTACGGCGGGCGGAAATTTACACCACCTGCGGCAGCGACGCCAAATGCCGGTTCTGCCGCCGGTTGGGTGCCGCGGTGGCCATTGATTACCGCCGGCAGGATTTCGCCGACGAGATCGTCCGCCTGACCCGGGGCGAGGGGGTGAACCTGATCCTGGACATCGTCGGCGGCCCTTATTTCCAGAAAAACCTCAAGTCGCTTTCCGTCGCCGGGCGCCTGGTGATCATCGCGGTCCAGGGCGGTCCCAAGGCCGAGGTCAATCTGCTGCCGATCTTCCTCAAACGGTTGACGGTCACCGGCGCCACCCTCCGGCCGCGACTGGTCCGAGAAAAGGCGGCCATCGCCGCCCGCTTGCTGGAACAGGTATGGCCGCTGCTGGCGGCCGGGCGGGTGCGACCGATCGTCCATGCCACGTTGCCGCTGGCCGAGGCGGCGGAGGCCCATCGCCGCCTGGAGAAGGGTGAGGTGGTTGGCAAAATCGTGTTGCTTGCCTGATTGACGCCCTTTTCTGGGCTAGACTGTAGTCAGGGAGCGGCTTGGCCCTGAGCCGTCATCGGAAGATCAAACTTATGGCATCCACACCTTTTGTCCCTGAGCCGGAGGCGGTGTCCCGCTGGCTGTCCGATCTGGATGGCGCCGGAATCCGTAGCCGGGCACGGTCGCTTTACGAAGCCCTCAGGGAGCTCAACGAGACGTCCCTGGACGGGAAGCGGCGCCTGTCCCTGTTGGAGACGTTGAGACAACCGGTCTTCGCCGCTTCGGAATTGCTGGCCCGGGAGTCCGTCCGGTCGCCGGTCCTGTGGCAGGAGGCGTCGCGGAACACGGCCAAACTGAGCGCTTTTCTCCATCACGAGCTTGCCGCCGGCTACGAGTCGTTGTCCGGTCCGCTGGCGAGGCAAAGGGCCATCGCCTCCCTGGGTCAAATGATTTTGCGGATCATCCAGATCGGCGAGCCCGTCAGCTCGGGCGTTTGGCGGCGTTTGTATCGCTGTTATTCGGAGGCCAGGCGGCAGGGCTGGGAGGAGGAGCCGGTGGCAGAGCCGCTGCTGCAGCGGCAAATTTCCCCGTTGCGGCAATTTCAGTGGGTATTGGGGTTCGTCGCCCTGACACCGATGCGCTTCGATCCCAGCGCGATGGGTGGGCTGTTCGCCCTGTTGCAGAGCGGGATCGTCGAGGTCCGGTTTAGCGCGTCGGCCGCCGGCTGGTGCTTCGATCCCGGGCAGCCGAAAGGCCCGTGCCGGGCGGATCGGGCGGCGCAGCGGTCGGGATCGGTCCAGTATTTGAGCCTGTCCCTCGCCGGTTGTCCCGAATCTATCGACGAGAAGATCTGGCTACGTCTGCAGCATCATGTGGGTCAACCCGCCGAAGCGGCTTATCCGGTCGAGCGCCGGGTGGACGAGTTGTGGCTAGGGTGGGAGACCATCGTCACCGAGTTGTCGCGCCGCCGGAACCGGCGGCAGAACGTGGGATGGCTGGAGGTTCCCGAGTTTGAGTTGAGCGTTCCAGATGGTTTCGATCCGATATCGACCGAGGGCGGCCATATCCAGCGCCGCCTCGGGGCCGTACTGAAGCAGAGCCGGGATGGGGAGCGGGCGCTGTTGGAAACCGAGATCGCGATCGCGGGCGCCGATTTGGTAGCCCTGAAATTCCTGGACGGGGGGCTGCAACTGGCCGTGGTGCGCTGGGTCCATCCCGGCTGGTTCGGCAATCCGGGGCATTTCGGCCTGGATCTGTTCGTGGGGCGGTCCGTTCTGGTCAAGGCCATCGTCCCCCGGCTCGGTCCCAGTGACGTCATCCTGGTTTCCCGGGAAGGGGAGGGCGATGTTCTGCTGTTACCGCCGGTCAAGTTGAAGCCCGGCACGGAGATGCTGGTCGACGCAGGGGAAGCCCGTGTCGCCCGTCTGCTGGAGTGGACCGAGAGTTTCTGTGCCTACCGTTTGGTGCCCTGACGGGTTCGGATCCGGTATCATAACAGGATGTCCTTGATTTCCCTCGACATCCTGCGGCTGCGCAACCTGCTTTCCGTCTCTCTGGAGCCCGATCCCCATCTCAATCTGATCGTCGGACCCAACGCCAGTGGCAAGACTTCGCTGCTGGAGGCCGTTTACCTGCTGGGACGGGGGCAGTCGTTTCGAACCCCGGAAAACGGGCGTTTGATCAGCGACGGGGAAGCCGACTGCGTCGTGGCGGGCCGCTTCAGAAAGGGGGATTTCGTCCACCGCATCGGCATCCGATTGGCGGCCGGAGAGCGCCGGATACGCATCGACGGCCGCGGAGTGGATTCGCGCGCCGAGCTGCTCGAGCGGGTGCCCGTCCGCATCGTCGATCCCTCGCTTTACCGTCTGCTGGAGGAGGCGCCGCGGTTGCGGCGCCGCTTTTTGGACTGGGGGGTATTCTATCACGATTCCGCTTTTCTGCCGGCCTGGCGTCGTTATCGCCGCGCCCTGCAGCAACGCAACGCGGCCCTGAAGGCTGGCGACCGGGAGGGGGCGCAACTGTGGGGGCGGGAGCTGGCGAAATACGGTAAAATTGTCGACCGGAGCCGGCGGTGCTACCTGCAAGCCTTCGAGGCCCGGTTGAATGCCGTGGGAAGGCGACTGGGTTTGGGCGCGGAGATAACCGTGCGCTACCTGCCCGGGTGGAACGCGGAAAACGCCTTGGATGCCGTGCTGCGGGACGACTTGCAGCGGGACTTGCGTTACGGCTGCACCCACAGCGGCCCCCATCGTGGTGATTTTTCCATTCTGGTCGATGGTCACGGGGTGCGGCACCGCTTTTCCCGGGGCCAGATGAAGCTGCTGGTGCACGCCCTGGTGGTGACTCAGGGCCAGTTGCTCGATCGTCCCGCCGTCTTGCTGATCGATGATCTGGCATCCGAGTTGGACCTTGAAAATCAGGCACTTTTGCGAGAATTGCTCGTCCAAACCCAGGAGCAAATCTTCATCACCGCCACTCAGCCGGAGGTGCTGGCCGGTTTCGGGTCGCAGCGTCACCGGATGTTTCACGTGGAACAGGGGCGGGTCGTTCCGGCCTGACCATCTCCCATAACTCGAGGATAACCGATATCGATGAACAGAGCAGCCGCACAAGCCTACGACAGTTCCAGCATCCAGGTCCTCAAAGGTCTGGAGGCGGTCCGCAAACGCCCCGGCATGTACATCGGCGACACCGACGACGGCACCGGGCTCCACCACATGGTGTTCGAGGTTGTGGACAACGCCATCGACGAGGCCCTGGCCGGCTACTGCAGGAACATCGTCGTCACCATCCACGCCGACGGTTCGGTGTCGGTGGAGGACGACGGTCGCGGCATTCCTGTCGACATCCTCGAGGAGGAGGGCCGCCCGGCCGCGGAGGTCATCATGACCGTGCTCCACGCCGGCGGCAAGTTCGACGACAACGCCTACAAGGTGTCCGGCGGTCTCCACGGCGTCGGGGTGTCGGTGGTCAACGCCCTGTCGGAGGAACTGGTCCTGGAGATCAAGCGAGACGGCAAGCACTACCGCCAGATCTACCGCCTGGGGGACCCGGTGACCCCGCTGGAAGTGATCGGCAAGGCCAAGCACACCGGTACCAAGGTGCGTTTCAAACCCAGTCCCGCCATCTTCAGCGACACCGAGTTCCACTACGAGATCCTCGCCAAACGGTTGCGGGAGCTGTCGTTCCTCAATTCCGGGGTGCGCATCGTCCTGCGTGACGAACGCACCGACCGCGAGGACGTGTTCCAGTTCGAAGGCGGCATCCGCGCCTTCGTCGAACATCTGGCCCGCAACAAGACCCCACTGTTCGAACCGGTGTTCCACTGCCAGGGGGAGCGGGACGGCATCGCCGTGGAGGCGGCCATGGTATGGACCGACAGTTACCAGGAGAACGTCTTCTGCTACACCAACAACATTCCCCAGAAGGACGGCGGTACCCATCTGGCCGGTTTCCGCACCGCCCTGACCCGGACCCTCAACCAGTACATGGAATCTCAGGGGCTGCTGAAGAAACACAAGATACACCCGGAAGGCTCCGACATCCGCGAGGGCCTGACCGCGGTCCTGTCGGTCAAGGTGCCCGATCCCAAGTTTTCCTCCCAGACCAAGGAAAAGCTGGTGTCGTCGGAAGTCCGGCCGGTGGTCGAGAGCGTCGTCGCCGAGAAGTTCCAGGAGTTTCTGCTGGAAAATCCCCAGGCGGCCAAGGCCATCGTCGGCAAGATCATCGACGCCGCCCGGGCGCGGGAGGCGGCGCGCAAGGCCCGGGAGATGACCCGGCGCAAGACCGCCCTCGACATGGGTGGGCTGCCCGGCAAGCTGGCCGACTGCCAGGAGAAGGATCCCGCCCACAGCGAGCTTTTCATCGTCGAGGGCGATTCCGCCGGCGGCAGCGCCAAACAGGGGCGCGACCGCCGCACCCAGGCGATCCTGCCCCTCAAGGGCAAGATCCTCAACGTGGAACGGGCCCGTTTCGACAAGATGCTGTCCTCGGACGAGATCGCCACCCTCATCACCGCCCTCGGCTGCGGCATCGGCCAGGAGGACTACGACCCGGACAAGCTCCGTTACCACCGCATCATCGTCATGACCGACGCCGACGTGGACGGT
>JALSSF010000101.1 GCA_026984375.1 Methylothermaceae bacterium
CCCAGGCTGCCGGCCGGCAGACCGGGCGCATCCCAGCCGAGCACTCCGTAACTGGCGGTCCCGGCGGCGGCCAGAGGCAGGCCGGCCGCGCTGGACACCGCCACGGCGCTGCGCATGGACAAGGCCCATCGCACCAGCAAAGGGACCGTCAACGTCCCGCCGCCGATGCCCAGCATGGCCGCCAACAGGCCGATGACACTCCCGGCGCCGGTCAGCCAGAGCGGCCGGGGCGGCCGGGCTCCCGCCTTGGGCTGCCAGCGCCAGATCATCTGAACGGCCACGACCAGCAGATAGACGGCGAAGGCGGTCTTGAGCCAATTCCCCGGCAGCCGGTCCGCCAGCCAGGCCCCAGCGACGGCTCCGACCACGATACCGGGGAGCAGATGCCAGGTCACCGTCCAGTCCAGCGATCCCAGGCGATGGTGCGCCAGGGCGGAGGACAGGCCGGTGACCACGATGGTGGCCAGCGACGTGGCCACGGCGGTGACGACGAGGATTTCCGGGGCGAACCCCTGCCAGGCGAACAGCCACATCAGCGCCGGCACCAGAACGACACCGCCCCCCAGTCCGAACAAGCCGGCCAACAGGCCGGCGACCGCACCGCAAAGGAGATATAGGGGCAGCAGCAGAACCAGCTGATCCATCCGGATCACCAGTTGCCGATATCGGCGTTCTCCCCTTCCCCGCCTTCGGCGTTGTCAGCGCCGAGGGAATAGAGATCGTAGTCCACCCCGCCGCGCCGGGGCGGGATTTCGTAATGGAACGGATTGCCCCAGGCGTCCACCGGCACCTTGTTCTTGCGCAGGTAGGGACCGTTCCAGTTGGGCAGCCCTTCCGGGGCCTTGATCAGGGCTTCCAGACCCTCCTCCTGGGTCGGGTAGCGACCGTTGTCGAGGCGGAAGTTGTCCAGAGCGGTCGCCAGCATTTCGATCTGCGACTGGGTGGTCTTGACCTGCCCCTTGCCCAGGGCGTTCATCAGCCGCGGACCGACGAAGGCCGCCAGCATACCCAGAATGGCCAACACGATCAGCAATTCGATCAAGGTGAAACCGGTATTTTTCCGCATAGGTTTTCTCTCCTTGTTACAAAAAGGGACTCACTCCGCCGGCACGAAAGGCCGGGAGAACAGCAACCCCAGCTCGTACAACAGCCACATGGGAACGGCCAGCAAGGTCTGGGAGATGACGTCGGGGGGGGTCAGCAGCATGCCGATCACGAACGCCGCCACCACGACGTAGGGGCGCTTGCTCGCCAGGCTTTCCCGGGTGGTGATTCCCGACCACACCAGGACGATGGTGGCGATGGGAACCTGGAAGGCCAGACCGAAGGCGAAGAACAGGGTCAGGATGAAATCGAGATAACGGGCGATGTCCGTCATCACCGCCACCCCCTGCGGGGCCGTGGCGGTGAGAAATTGAAACACCAGGGGCAGAACCACGAAATAGGCAAACGCCGCACCGGCGTAGAACAACAGGGTGCTGAAGAACAGCAGCGGCAGCAGCAGGCGTTTTTCGTGGCGGTACAGGCCCGGGGCCACGAAGGCCCAGATCTGGTAGAGACTGAATGGCAGGGTGGCGAAAATCGCCACCACCAGCGCCAGCTTGAAGGGTGTCAAAAACGGCGAGGCCACATCGATGGCGATCATGGTGCCCTGCTCGGGCAGATGTTTGAGCAGGGGACCGGCCAGATAAGTATAGAGACGGTCGGCGAAGGGAGCCAGCCCCAGAAACGCCAGCAGCACCACGGCGACGATCTTGAGCAGCCGGCTGCGCAGTTCGATCAGATGGGCGATAAAAGGCATTTCCCGGTCCTCGGGACCGGCCTCAGGCGGAAGGGTCATCGACCTCGTTGACAGCGGTTTTCTTCGCGGTGGACCTGTGGGGGACGGGATCCGGATCGACCGGCCGCTTCAGTTCCCGTTCCAGGGCTTTCAGCTCCTGCAGGGGAACGCCCTTTTCCAACGAATCCCTGACTTCCTCCAGGGCCAGTTCCCGCTCGACCTCGGCCCGCACCGTCGCCGCCACGTTGCGGGCGCGCCGCAGCCAGTAGGCCGTGGTGCGAATCGCGCCCGGCAGGCGCTCGGGACCCAGCACCAGCAGGGCGATCAGACCCACCAGAGTCAATTCCCAGAAGCCGATGTCGAACATGGATCAGAGACTTTCCCGCTCCGGCTTTTCCGGCCGCTCCTCTTGGACCCCACCGTCGGCCGACGGTTCAACCGTCTTCTCCGCCTCGATCCGTTCCGTGCGCTTCGGTTCTTCCCTGTCCGCCTCGTCGGCGCCGCTCAGGGCCTCCTTGAACCCGCGGATCGCACCGCCCAGGTCGGACCCCAGGTTTCGCAGTTTGCGGGTGCCGAACAACAACAGCACGATCACCAGCACGATCAACAATTGCCAGATACTGATTCCCATCGTCTGAACCTCATTTCGTTTTTTGCCGCATGGCTTTTTCCTCCAGCCCGGAAAGCCCGAACCGGCGGGCCAGTTCCGCCAGCACCTGTTCGGGACCCAGTCCCTCGTGGGCGAGCAGCACCAGGGTATGGAACCACAGATCGGCGGTTTCGTAGATCAGCTGCTCCCGGTCACCGCCCTTGGCGGCGATGACCGTCTCGGTCGCCTCCTCGCCGATCTTCTTGAGGATGGCGTCCAGCCCCTCGTCGTACAGGGAGGCCACGTAGGAACGCGCCGGGTCGGCCTGCTTGCGCGCCTCCAACACCTCGGCCAATTGTTGTAGGATGTCAGCCGCCATAGATCTGATCCGGGGTTTTGATCACCGGCTCCACCACTTGCCAGTCCCGGTCGTGCAGCCGACGGTAGAAGCAATGCCTGCGGCCGGTATGACAGGCGATTCCCCCCGCCTGCTCCACCTGCAGCAGGACGGCGTCGCCGTCGCAATCCAGCCGGATCTCCCGAACCCGCTGGACATGACCGGAAGACTCCCCCTTGCGCCACAGCC
>JALSSF010000102.1 GCA_026984375.1 Methylothermaceae bacterium
CCCTGCCGGTATTGGTGCGTTTCACCGACATCCTCCGCGACCGGGTTGCGCGTCTCTCCGAGGCCTTCCACGCCGCCTGCGGCGAACACGGCTACCGGGGCCGATACACCCCGGTCTATCCCATCAAGGTCAATCAGCAGCGCAGCGTGGTGGAGGCCATCGTCCACGCTCCCGTACCCCGGATCGGCCTCGAAGCCGGCAGCAAGCCGGAGCTGCTGGCCCTGCTGGCCCTGGCCCCCCGGAACACCCTGGTGATCTGCAACGGCTACAAGGACCGTGCTTATCTGCGCCTGGCCCTGATCGGCCGCCGCTTGGGGCTGGACGTCCACATCGTGGTGGAAAAGCCCTCGGAGCTGGACCTGGTCCTGGCGGAAAGCGAAGACCTGGGCATCGAGCCGCGTCTCGGCATCCGCCTGCGGTTGGCTTCGGTCACTTCCGGCAAGTGGCAGAACAGCGGCGGCGAAAAGGCGAAGTTCGGTCTCACCCCGGGCGGCGTGCTGGCGCTGCTGGACACCCTGAAGCGCTGTGGCCGCCTCGATCGGCTCACCCTGATGCATTTCCACGTCGGCTCCCAGGTGACCGACATCCACGAGCTCAAGAAGGCCCTGCGCGAGGCCGGGCGCCATTACGCCGAACTCCGCCGCCTGGGGGCGCCGGTCACCGTCGTGGACGCCGGCGGCGGCCTCGGCGTCGATTACGAGGGCACCCGTTCCGACGCTTTCTGTTCGGTCAACTACACCCTGGAAGAATACGCCCACAGCCTGGTACGCGCCTTCGCCGAGATCTGCGCCGAGGCGGACCTGCCCCACCCCCACCTGGTCACCGAGTCGGGCCGGGCCATGACCGCCCATCACGCGGTCCTCATCGCCGACGTCATCGAAGTGGAACGCCCGCCGGCCGCCCCCCCCACCGCCGGGGGCGACGCGCCGGCGGTGCTGGCCGACCTGCGCCAGGCCCTGACCCGGCTCGACCACGACGGCCCGGTGGCCACCTTCCACGACGCCGGCTTCGACCTGCAGGAAGCCCGCGCCCTCTACGTCCAGGGCAAGCTCACCCTGGAACAGTTGGCCGAGGCGGAAACCCTGAGCCAGGTCATCGCCGACCGCATCCGCCCCCGCCTCGACCTGCGGCTGCGGGCGCACCGCGACCTCCTCGACCGCCTCAACGACCGCCTCGCCGACAAACTCTTCTGCAACTTCTCGGTGTTCCAGTCGATGCCTGACGCCTGGGCCATCGACCAGATCTTCCCGGTGGTGCCGCTGCAACGCCTGAACGAACCGCCCCGCCGGCGCGGCCGCATCATGGACCTGACCTGCGACTCCGACGGCACCCTGAAACGCTACGTGGACCGCCAGAGCGTCGAAACCACCCTGCCCGTGCACACCATCGAAGCGGGCGAACGTTATCTGCTGGGCTTCTTCCTGGTGGGTGCCTACCAGGAAATCCTTGGCGACATGCACAACCTGTTCGGCGACACCCATTCGGTCAACGTGGAACTGGACGAGGACGGCCGCTGGCGCCTGCGCGATCCCCTCCGCGGGGACATGGCCTGCGATCTGCTGCGCTACGTCCACATTCAGCCGGAAGCGCTGCAGCGCGCCTTCCGCAAGAAGCTGGCGGAAACGGGGCTGTCCCCGGCCGAACGCAAACTGTACGAAAACGAACTGGTCTCCGGACTCAACCGTTACACCTATCTGGAGGAATGACCATGCCTTTGAAAAGCGGCTTCATCGGCCTCGGCGCCATGGGCGCACCGATGGCCCGCAATCTGGCCCGGGCCGGTCTGCTGGAAACCGTGTGGAACCGTACCCCCGACAAGGCCGAGCAGCTGGCAGCTGAACTGGGCATCGATGCCGCCGAAACCCCTGCCGACCTGGCCCGGCGCTGTGACGTGATCCAGCTCTGCGTGTCCGCCGACGGCGACGTGCTCGAAGTGATCGACGCCCTGCTGCCGGGCCTGCGTCCGGGCACCGTGGTGATCGATCACTCCACCGTCGGCAGCGAAACCGCCCGCAGCGCGGCGGCGAAAGTCCGTGCCGCCGGCGGCGATTTCCTCGACGCTCCGGTCTCCGGCGGTGTCGAGGGGGCCCGGGCCGGCACCCTGGCGATCATGGTCGGCGGCGATCCGGCGACGCTGGAACGGGTACGCCCGGTGCTGGCGGCAGTCGGCGGCCGCATCGCCCACATGGGGGAAATCGGCATGGGGCAGGCCACCAAGGCGGTCAACCAGGTGCTGTGCGCCGGCATCAACCAGGCGGTGTGCGAAGCGCTGACCTTCGGCCGCGCCCTGGGCCTGGACCTGGAGCGCGTCATCGACGTGGTCTCCCAAGGAGCGGCGGGCAACTGGTTTCTGGAAAAACGCGGCCCCACCATGATCCGGGGGGTCTTCCAGCCCGGCTTCAAGCTGGCCCTGCATCACAAGGACCTGACGATCTGCCGGGCGATGGCCCGCCGCGCCGGCGTCCCCGTAGCGCTGGTGGAACGCACCCTGGCGGACTACGAACGGCTCATGGCCGAGGGCCACGGCGACGAAGACATCTCGGCGCTGCTTCGGCTCAGCGGGGACACACCCACCGATCGTGATCGCCGGCCTTGAGATTTTCTGTCATTGCGGCCGAAACCGCTCGGCCTTAAACTGGAAAGAACAGCCATCTTTCACGGCCCTCTGACCATGATCCAGCCATCCGAGCTTCACCTCCGCTACCTCACCGATGAGAAAGGGGAAAAGCAGGCCGTCGTCCTGCCGATCGCCGAATTCGAGGAACTGATCGAGGATCTGGAAGATCTGGCGGCGGTCGCGGAAAGAAGAAACGAACCGACGGTTTCCCACGAGGAACTGCTGACCCGACTCGCCGAGGATGGCTACCTATAGCGAATCCGGATGGGCAATTACCGGATCGTCTATTCGGTGCAGGGAGACATCCTCATCATCCAGATCGTTCGGGTGGG
>JALSSF010000103.1 GCA_026984375.1 Methylothermaceae bacterium
ACGCCCGGCGGCAGCGGAACCGGGCCCGAGCCAGGGTCTCACCGCCGTCCCATTCATGGACCAGAAAAACCAGCTCCTCGGTGTAATTCTGCACCAGGTTCCAAGTGTAGCCTCCCAGGCGGTGGCGAACCCGGTCGATGAAACCCGACGGCCCGTAGAGATGCAGCACCATGGCCCGGCCGAGGCAGACCCGCAGCACGTAGTCGAGGCCGTAAAAATGATCCATATGGGCATGGGAAACGAAAATGTGGCTCAAACGCAGCACTTTGCGCGGACTCAGGGCATGGATGTCCCCCAGGTCGAACAGGATGGCCCGTTTTTGGAACAGAAACTCGACGTAGAGGGCCGGATCCCCGAAGGGATCGTTGACCAGTCGGGGCTGGAAACTGGGTTTCACAGGGCTTTCCGGTGCGTTCGCAGAATCCGATCCAGCGGCAGCGGCTCCCCCAGGTGGCGGCCTTGGGCGTAATCCACCTCCAGTTCGCGCAGCTTCTCCAGCACCGCTTCGTCCTCGACCCATTCCGCCACGGTACGCTTGCCGAGAATGTGCGCCACCTCGTTGATGGAACGAACCATGGCCAGATCCACCGGATCCCGGCAGAGGTCGCGAACGAACTGGCCGTCGATCTTCACCTCGTCCACCGGCAGGTGGCGCAGATAGGCGTAGGAGGACAGGCCGGTGCCGAAATCGTCCAGGGCGAGCCGATATCCCATGCGCTGCAGACGCTCCAGAAACGGGAGCGCCCGGGGCAGGTCACCGATCGCGGCGGTTTCGGTGATCTCGAAACACAGGCGTCCGGGCGCCAGCTGTCGGCCGCCCCGCTCGATAAGCGCCAGCAATTCCCGGTCCCCCAGCGACTGGCCCGACAGATTGATGGAATAGCCACTCTCATGGTCCGGAAACCGGGCCAGCAGCGCCAAGGTCCGCTCCACCACCCAGCGGTCGATCCGGACCATCAGGCGGTAGCGCTCTGCCGCGGGCAGGAACTGTCCCGGAGAAATCGACTCTCCTTCCGCCTCGTAAAGCCGCAGCAGGATCTCATAGCGCGGCGCCGCTTCCCGACTTTCCCGCAGGGGAACGATCGGTTGGGCGTACAGCCGAAAACGATCCTTTTCCAGCGCCGTCTCGATCCGGCTGACCCAATTCATCTCCCGGTCGCGTTGCCGCAGCGTCAGGTCGTCACAGCGATAGACCTGAATCTGATTGCAGCCGCGCTCCTTGGCCATGAAGCAGGCGGCGTCGGCGCAACGGAGGGCCGCCTCCCAGTCGCCGATCCCCGGTTCCAGGGCCACCAGACCGAAACCGGCGCGAACCGGAAACACTCGGCCCTTCCACGGAAAGCGCCACTGCTCGAAGTGCCGGCGTATCCGCCGCACCTGGACCAGCGCCCGGTCCAGGTCGCAACGGCACAGCAACCAGGCGAATTCGTCACCGCCCAGGCGGGCGATACAATCGCCGGCCTGAACCTGGGCGCGCAGAAACGCCGCCACCTGGCGCAGCAGCGCATCCCCGGCGGCATGGCCGCAGGTGTCGTTCACCACCTTGAACTGGTCCAGGTCGAAATAACACAGCACGTGGCGTTCACCGCGGCTCACCCCATCGAGGGCGGCCGTCAGGCGTTCCTGGAACTCGTAACGGTTGAACAGTCCGGTCAGGGCGTCGTGACGGGCCTGGTGCTGCAACTGGCGCCGGGCCCGCTGTTTCGCCAAACCCAGGCCGAGAAGAATCACCACCTGCTCCAACAGACGCTCGTCGCGCGATTGCAGACGGCCGTCCGGCTTCAGGTGGAGCACCAGCCAACCGCAACAGGCTCCTTCGGCCCGAATGCACAACTGGACCACCGGCACGCCGTTTTCCTCCGTCTCCCGTTTCCAGGCGTTCCCGCGCCCGTCGGCGTCCCGGTCCAACGGACAACAGGGAAGAGAAGGAAACGGCACATCGTCCAGCCCCAGGCTGGCGACCCGAACGTAATCCCCCTGCTGCTCCTCCCGTAACCAGACGGCGGCACGGGGCTGGAGCGGCAGGGCGGAAAAACCCGTCAGCAAAACCAACACCCGATGGAAGAAATCGGACGAATCGTCCAGTGCGGCCCTTAGAATGGCACCGAAAAGCCGTTCCTCCTCCGCCTTGCGCCGGGATTCCACCAGCATTTTCTCGAGGAAGAGCACCGCCAGCAGCGCCAGGACGCTGACCAACAGTCCGGGCAGTTCGTCCGGCGTGCCCCAGGTCAGGGCGTGCCAGTCCCGGGTGTGTCTTTTCAGAGTCCAGGACTGGCGCAGCGCCATGAGAAGCAGCATCCAGGCCAAAAAGCCGATGCGCCAGTCCCTCAGGCGACGCCATACCCACAGCGCCCGGAACAGTGCCGCGATGCGGATGGCGATGGAAACGACGAGAACGAAGCTCACGCGCTTCCCTTATTTGTTGCCGGCCTCCTCGAGGATCTTCCCGGACTCGGCGTCCACCCGGATATGGCGCACCCGTCCGTCCGGCGTCAGCACCCGGATGACGTACACCGTGCGCCCGTCTTCGGTGACGGTCTTGCCGCCCAGGACACGTCCGTCGAACCGCTCCTTGACCCGTTCGGCGGCGGCCTCGATATCCAGCGTCGCCGCCGTGGCAGCGACGGCGACCGTAGCCACGATCGCCAGTAAGATCGATCTCATCACATACCCTCCAACCTTGCCGCCGCATTCACCAATACCGATCCCAACGACGTTCCCACACGCCGCGCCAACCGTTGCCAGACCTCCTCCTCCGGGGTGAAATCGACGATCCGTTCGGCCCCCACCACCTCCCGGGCCACCTGATCCACGTCCCCCAGCCCGTCGGCCAGCCCCAGCTCGACGCTCTGGCTGCCGAGCCAGATCAGACCGGAAAATATCTTGGGATCGTCCTTGAGGCGCTCACCCCGTCCCTGTTTGACCGCATCGATGAACTGGCGGTGGATT
>JALSSF010000104.1 GCA_026984375.1 Methylothermaceae bacterium
GGCAGGGGATCGTTTTCGTGCAAGTGCCGGGCGATCCGATCCAGGGAGACCGGCTCGAAGCCCCAGTGCGCCAGGGCTTCCAGGTGACGGCGGAAACGACCCGGGGGGCAGGCGTAACGGGCTTCCCGGCGGTCTTCCGGCTCGCGGATCATGTGGTACATGAGGATGAGGAAGCGCTTCATGGATGGCGGTCTCGAAGATGGACGAGGGTTTCGAACAACGGTCCGGGGAGAAGGCTGGGTAGCAGATACTTGAGATCGGCCGTCTCCCAGGCTCCGTGACGCAGCGCGGCGCGGAACAGCCGCCGGGCCGAGGCCAGATCCCGCCGCCACAAGGCCTGGTAGGCCTGGTCCCGCAGCGGCTCGTCGAGGAGGCGGCGCAGTTCGTCGGCGCCGAGGTGGCCGACGAGGTCGCCGTGGGCGGCGACGAAGTCGCGGCGCACCCGGCGGGCCTCGAGTACCTGGCGCCATTTGACCGCCGAGATCTGGCCCCGGTCGTGCCAGCGGTAGTAGGCCAGCACTTCCGGCACCCGGACCCAGTCGCGCGTCGTGGCGGCGATCCGCAGCCACAGGTCGTAGTCCATGCTGCTGAAGCAACGGGTGGAGAAGCCGCCTACGGCGTCGATGATTCCCCGCCGCGTCAGGGCGGCGTGGATGGGCCAGGGACAGCTTCGCAGCAGCCGCTGGAACAAGTCCCCCTCCCGATAGTCGGGAGGCACGTAGGGAGGACGGTCGTCGCCGTTCTCGACCACGTTCTGCCAGCCGCAGTAGGCCAGATCGGCGCCGCTTTCGCTCAGGGCCCGGTGCATCTTTTCCAGGAAAGTCCGGTCCCACCAGTCGTCGGCGTCGAGAAAGGCCACGTACTTGCCGCGGGCGTGGCGCAGTCCCAGATTGCGGGCCGGATAGGGACCCCGGTTGTCCTGCCTCAGCAGGCGCAGGCGGTTGTCTTCCTGCGCCAGGCGGGCGAGGATCTCGGGACCGGCGTCGCGGGAACCGTCGTCGACGACGATCAGCTCCAGGTCGGCGAGGGTCTGCCCCAGCACGCTGGCCACCGCCTGTTCCAGATAGGCGGCGGCGTTGTAGCAAGGTATGATGACGGAGACGAGGGGTTTATAATTCGGATGCATCGATACCGGCCAACTTCATCAAATGTTTTTGCAAGCCGATTTTCAAAGGGGAATTACCGTGTACCGGAACTGAGATGCGGAAGGGGCAGCCCGCCTTGGTGTAAATGTGGTGACTTCCGATGATTCGCTTCAATTCCCAGCCTTTTGCTTCCAGCAGCCGACAAAATTCCTTGCCGCTGACCGTCTTCAAACCGCGATCTCCAATACCTGATCCCTGTCGGACAGAGAAACTTCTTCTATTTCGACTGAAAGGCAGCCTTGGACCGCATCGTAAAGATTGGTCAACACTTCTTCAAAGGTCTCTCCCTGGGTGACGCATCCCGGAATCGCGGGTACCTCTGCCCAGAATCCTCCTTCTTCTGCTTCGTGGATCACGACTTTCAATTTCATCGTCGCCAAGCTCCATGATCTTGGTTTTCGGGGGCCGAGAGCGGCATTCTTAATCATAGAACGGCAAGGTTCGTTCGACCACCTTCTCCCAGGTGAATCGTCGGGCGAAGGCCCGGCACCGGGCCCGGTCGAAGTTCACGTCCCCGCTCAGAAACCGCTTCAGGGCGGCGGCGATCGCCCGGGGCTCCGGGGTTTCCACGAAGAAGCCGCTCTCCCCCTCCGCCACCGCCTCGGCCGCGCCCGCCAGCCGTGCCGCCAGCGAGGGCGTGCCGCAGGCGGCCGCCTCCAGATACACCAGCCCGAAGCCTTCGTGGCTGTGGGGCAGGATCGAGGCGGTGAGCACGAACAGGTCCGCCTCGCCCAGGGTCCGACGGAGTTCGGCGCGGGGCAGGGCGCCGGTGAAGCGGACTCGGTCCGCCAGACCCAGTTCCCCAGCCAGCCGTTCCAGCCGGGGGCGGTCGGGACCGTCGCCGACGACGGTGTAGGTGAAATCGTGTCCGCGCAGGACGGCTAGGGCCTCGAGGACACGGTCCACGTTCTTGCGCGGCTCCGACAGGCGGCCGACGGTCACCAGGCGGGGCGGGGCGTGCCGCGCTTCCGGGGCCAGGGGGGCTTCGAGAAAGAAGGGATCGACGCCGACCATCGCCGCGACGGTTTTCCCCCGGCAGGCGGGAATCTTCTCCACCAGGACCCGTTCCGTGTAGCGGCTGTTGGTGAGGATCGCCCGCGCCCGGGGCAGCCAGCGGCGGATTCGCCGGGTGGTGTGGTCGCGCCAGGCCCGTTCCAGGCGGCGCAGCGGCCCCTCGAAACGCCACAGGGGGCCGAAGCGGTACGGGGCCGGGGCGGTGACCGGGTGATAGGCACGGAGAAAGTCGTTGCCGTGCACCGAGACCACCACCGGTTTGTCGCTTTCCTCGGCGATCCAGGCGTAGGCGGCGTTCATGGGGTGCCAGACGTCGATGGCGGGATCCTCCAGAATGCGGCGGTCCAGCACCCGGCGCAGCTTCAGCACCGGGCGCACGGTGACGCCGGGCAGGGTGATCTCTCCCCGGGGATGGCGCCGGGTGAATACGGTCACCGGAAAACTGAGGGCGGCCAGGGCCCGGACGTAGCCGCAGGCGTAGTTTTCCACCCCGCCGATGTCCGGGGGGAATTCGGGGGAGACGACGCCGATGTGGGGTTTGGTCATTGGCCGAGCCACCATCGACCGGGCTGGAGGACGGATGCGGCGACGGGGCGGCCCTCGCCGTCGAACCAGCGCAGGCCGGTGGTGTCCGGCGCCCAGGCGACCGCTTCCCGGCCGGGGTTGAGGACCAGGTATTCCGGTCGTCCCTCCCGGGACAGATCGACGATCCGAAGGGGGGCGGGCACCCGGAGAAGCGCCGACCCAGGCGGCTGCCCCCGTTCCCGGTCGCCGCCCAGCAGGCCCGGCGGCAGGCCCAGGTTCAGCGCCGCCATCCGCATCAAGGTGGCCGCCAGCCGGCGGCGAACGCCCATGTCGTCGTCGAGCAGGGCCAGGCGGTGCAGGGCCTCGGCCCAGAAGCCGTAGGCGTAGCGGGTGCGCCGGTCTTCGCCCCAGCGCTCCCACAGGCCGCTGCGATGGGTGAAGTCGATGGCGGCGTCGATGACGGGGCGCAGGTTCAGTTCCGGAAAACGGGCGTGGAGGCGGACCAGATCCATGACGTTGATGGCCTGATAGGCGGTGGAGATGCCCTTGAGGCTCAGGGCCCGGTCGAGATAGCCGCCGGGCATCACCAGGCGGGGGAAACGGCGTTTGAGGTGATGGAAACGGGGGATCAGGTACTTCCAGCCGACCCGCTTCAACGCCCGTCGCCACAGGGGCAGGGCGGCGGCGCGCTCGGTAGGCAGGAAACTCAGGGCGATGAGGCCGAACGCCAGCCGGTACAGCGCTTCGGCGGGGCGGGCGACCAGAACCTGCGCCGTGGCCCGGTTGGCGGCGGCCACCGCCTCTCGCCAGGCGTCGCCGGACAGGGCGGCGGCGCGGTCGATGGCCACGGTGGTGTCCCAGTGGGAATTGAGCACCAGCATGTTGCTCACCGATTTGCCGAAGGCGTGGCTGGGCAGCCAGACGAACGGGCTTTCGCGCATGGACGCCTCGGACAGCTCCAGGGAGTCGTGGAGGAACCAGATTCCCTCGTCGAGGTGGTCGGCGCGCGCGAGCAGGAATTCGGCTCCCCGCCGCAGGGCTTCGGCCACCTCCGCGTCCCCGCACTCCTCCCAGGCGTCCTGGAGCAGATGCAGGGCGCTGGTGTGGAGGCGGAAATGGGATTCCATCCGGTCGGTCCACTCGCCGTGGTACCAGCCGCCGTCGTCGGCCTGGCGCGCCAGGACCGAACGGATCAGTTGCTGTTTGAACAGTTGGTAAATCCCCTTGCCCGTGGCCCGGAACAGGCCGGAGAACAGCACGTAGAGGGCGTGGGCGTCGTTTTCCGAGCAGATCTTCCAGTACTTGGGCCAG
>JALSSF010000105.1 GCA_026984375.1 Methylothermaceae bacterium
CGAGCAGATGCGCCTGTCGGCCACCAAGGCGCTGCTGGAGCGGCGCGACGTGGTCATCGTCGCCACGGTGTCGTCGATCTACGGCCTGGGGGAACCGGCGGCCTATTTCGAGATGGTGCTCCACCTGCGCCGGGGCGATCTCATCGACCAGCGCCGCATCCTGCGCCGCCTGGCGGAGATGCAGTACACCCGCAACGACGTGGAGCTGCGCCGGGGCACCTTCCGGGTCCGCGGCGACGTCATCGACATCTTCCCCGCCGAATCGGAGCGCGAGGCCCTGCGGGTGGAGCTGTTCGACGACGAGGTGGAGCGGATGACCCTGTTCGATCCCCTGACCGGCGAGACGCTGGGGCCGGTGGCCCGCTACACCGTCTATCCCAAGACCCACTACGTCACCCCGCGCCAGACTCTGCTCAAGGCCGTCGACGGCATCCGGGAGGAATTGGCCCGGCGCCTGAAGGAACTGCGGGACCAGAACAAGCTGGTGGAAGCCCAGCGTCTGGAGCAGCGTACCCGCTTCGATCTGGAGATGATCCTGGAGGTGGGCTACTGTTCCGGGATCGAAAACTACTCCCGCCATCTGTCCGGCCGCGCTCCCGGCGAGCCGCCGCCGACCCTGTTCGACTATCTGCCCGACGACGGCATCGTCTTCATCGACGAAAGCCACGTCACCATTCCGCAACTGCGCGCCATGTACCGCGGCGACCGCTCCCGCAAGCAGACCCTGGTCGATTACGGCTTCCGCCTGCCCTCGGCCCTGGACAACCGCCCACTGACCTTCGAGGAGTTCGAGGCCCGGGCGCCTCAGCGCATCTACGTCTCCGCCACCCCCGGCCCTTACGAGCAGGAGCACTCCGGCGCCATCGTCGAGCAGGTGGTGCGCCCCACCGGCCTGGTGGACCCGGCGGTGGAGGTGCGCCCGGCCCTGACCCAGGTGGACGACCTGCTGTCGGAGATCAACCTGCGGGTGTCCCGCAACGAGCGCGTCCTGGTCACCACCCTCACCAAGCGCATGGCCGAGGACCTGACCGACTATCTGACGGAGCACGGCGTCAAGGTGCGCTATCTGCATTCGGACATCGACACCGTGGAGCGGGTGGAGATCATCCAGGACCTGCGCAAAGGCGTGTTCGACGTCCTGGTGGGCATCAACCTGCTGCGCGAGGGGCTGGACATGCCGGAAGTATCGCTGGTGGCGATTCTCGATGCCGACAAGGAGGGTTTCCTGCGTTCGACGGTGTCGCTGATCCAGACCATCGGCCGCGCCGCCCGCAACGTGAACGGCAAGGCCATCCTCTACGCCGACACCGTCACCGATGCCATGCGCCGCGCCATCGAGGAAACCGAACGCCGCCGCGCCAAGCAGCTCGCCTACAACCAAAAGCACGGCATCACCCCCAAAAGCGCGGTGCGCGCCCTCGACGACATCCTGGAAGTACCGGTCCCCGGCGCCGGCAACGGGCGCAAAAACCGCCAGGTGGCCGACGAGGCGGGCGACTACGACACCCTGCCCCGCTCCCCCCGGGAGGCGGCCCGCCTCATCAAGCAATTGGAAGAGCGCATGTACCGCCACGCCCGTGAACTGGAGTTCGAGGAAGCGGCCAGGCTGCGCGACCGGATCGCCGCCCTGCGGGAAAAATTCGCCCGGCTGGGCTAAGCTGTCATTGCCAGGGGGGAAAATTCACGGCATTCTAAACAGCGCTTCAACCCATAGTCATTCTCAATTTCATGAACAAAAACATCCGCTGGCACAACGCCACCGTCACCCGCCGCGACCGCGAGCGGCTCAACGGCCACCGAAGTTTCATCCTATGGTTCACCGGGCTGTCGGGCGCCGGCAAGTCCACCCTAGCCCACCGGGTCGAGGAGCTGCTCTTTCTGCGCGGCTGCCGCACCTACGTCTTCGACGGTGACAACGTCCGCCACGGCCTCTGTTCCGACCTGGGCTTCAGCCCCGAGGACCGCCACGAGAACATCCGCCGCATCGGCGAGATGAGCAAGCTGTTCGTGGACGCCGGCGTCATCGCCCTGACCGCCTTCATCTCTCCGTTCCGCCGCGACCGCGACATGGTCCGCAACCTGGTGGAACCGGGCGATTTCATCGAGATCTACTGCAACACCCCCCTGGAAATCTGCGAGCAACGCGACGTCAAGGGACTGTACCGGAAAGCCCGCCGGGGCGAGATCAAGGACTTCACCGGCATCTCCTCCCCCTACGAACCGCCGGAGAATCCGGAAATCGTCGTCGACACCGGCACCGAACCCCTGGAGACCTGCGCCCGCCAGATCCTCGACTACCTGGAGCGCAACGGCAAGATCGCCGCCATCCCCGAGGAATTGAAACAATGGGAGAAAGTTCGTGAAGGTTAGGAAAGCCGTCTTTCCCGTCGCCGGCCTCGGCACCCGGTTCCTGCCCGCCACCAAGGCCAGCCCCAAGGAAATGCTGCCGGTGGTGGACAAACCCCTGATCCAGTACGGGGTCGAGGAAGCCGCCGAGGCCGGGCTCGATCTGATGGTGTTCGTCACCGGCCGCAACAAGCGCAACATTCCCGACCACTTCGACAAGGCCTTCGAGCTGGAGGTGGAACTGGAACGACGCGGCAAGACCCGGCTGCTGGAGATGGTGCGCAACATCCCGCCCCAGGGGGTCGGCTGCGCCTACACCCGCCAGCCCGAGGCCCTGGGTCTGGGCCATGCGGTGCTGTGCGCCCGTCCCCTGGTGGGGGACGAGCCGTTCGCCGTGCTCCTGGCCGACGACCTGATCGCCAACAATGGCGGGCCCGGATGTCTGGCGCAGATGGTGGACGTCTTCGAACGTCACCGCGGCTCGGTGCTGGCGGTGCAGGAAGTCCCGCGCGAGGCCACCGCCAGCTACGGCATCGTCGCCGTCGAGCCGGTGGACGAGCGCCTCGGCCGCATCACCCACATCGTGGAAAAGCCCCGGCCCGAGGAAGCCCCCTCCACCCTGGCGGTGGTGGGCCGCTATCTGCTCACCCCCCGCATCTTCCCGCTGCTGGAAACCACCCCGCGCGGAGCCGGCGGCGAAATCCAACTCACCGACGCCATCGCCGAACTGCTGAAGGAAGAACCGGTCTACGCCTACCGCTTCGAGGGCAAACGCTACGACTGCGGCTCCAAGCTGGGCTATCTGGAAGCCACCGTCGATCACGCCCTCCAGCATCCCGAGGTGGCGGAGGGGTTCCGCGCCTATCTGCGCCGCCTGGCACTGGAATGATCGCCGGGTGCTTTCGGAACTTCCCTGACCAGCGTGGCGGACCCCGTCTTTCCGCTTGAGTCCCGGAAGAGCCGGCCGCCATCCAGCACCGCAACCCGAACCACCGCATACTCATGGGACAGGAAATCGAGCGCGTCGAATTCACTTCCCGGGATTTCGCCCGCTTCCGGCACCGACTCGTCGAGGAAACCCGGCGGCTCGTGGAACTGGAGCAGGCCGGCGGGCTGTCGAACCGCCCCCCTACCGGGGGCTTCGAGATCGAGGCCTGGCTGGTGGACGAATCCATGCGTCCCACCCCGGTCAACGACCGCTACCTGGCCCTGTTGAACGACCCCCTGGCGTCGGCCGAACTGGCCCGCTTCAACGTCGAACTCAACAACCTGCCCCGGGCCCTGCACGGCGACGCGCTGCGGCGTTTTCAGCACGATCTGGAGGTTCTCTGGCAGCGGGCCTGCACCGCCGCCGGGCAAATGCGGATCCATCTGCTCATGATCGGCATCCTCCCTACCCTGCGGCAGAGCGATCTCACCCTGGCCAACATGTCCCCCCTCAACCGCTACCGCGCCCTCAACGAACAGATCCTGTGCCAGCGCGGCCAGCCCCTGCACCTGCAGATACGCGGCCGCGAACGGCTGGAATGCGTTCACGACGACGTCATGCTGGAATCGGCGGCCACCTCCTTCCAGATCCATCTCCAGGCCCCCCAGCGGCGCGCCGTGGCGCTCTACAACGCCTCCATCGCGGCCTCGGCGGCGACCGTGGCGGCCGGGGCCAACTCCCCCTATCTGTTCGGCAAGGATCTGTGGGCCGAAACCCGGATTCCCCTGTTCGAACAGGCCATCGAAGTGGGCGGTTTCGGGGCGGCGGTCCGGGGGCCGCTGCGGCGGGTCGGCTTCGGCAGCGGCTATGCCAGACGCCGCCTGACCGAAGTGTTCGAGGAAAACCTGCACCACTTTCCCACCCTGCTCCCCATCCGGTTCGACCAAGCGCCGGAGCACTTCGCCCACCTGCGTCTCCACAACGGCACCGTCTGGCGCTGGAACCGCCCCCTGATCGGATCCGACCCGGACGGAACCCCCCACTTCCGCATCGAGCACCGGGTGCTACCGGCCGGCCCTACTCTGGTCGACATGATCGCCAACGCCGCTTTATACTATGGGCTTGCCGAAGCGCTGAGCCACGAATCCCTGCCGCCCTTCCCCCAGGTCCGCGACAATTTCTACCGGGCGGCGCTGAACGGCCTGGAGGCCCGCGTCACCTGGTTCGGGAACCGGCGCTGGCGCATGGCAAGACTGCTGCTCGACGAGGCCATTCCCCTGGCCCGGGAAGGACTGCAACGGCTTGGGATGGCACGCCGGGACCGGGAGTTCTACCTGGACATCGTCCGACAGCGGGTCCTGTCGGGCCAGACCGGCTGCGAATGGCAACGGCGCTTCGTCGCCGCCCACGGGCGCGATTTCGTCCGGATGACCCGAGCCTATCTCCGCCTGCAACGCCAAGGCAAACCGGTACACACATGGCCGATCTGACCCTGCGGCAACTGAGCCGCCTTCCGCCGGAACTGCTGGAAGCCGACGCCCGCGATCTCCATGCCCTGCTGGGCGGGCCGACGCTGCTGCACCTCGACGGCCGCGATCCCCGCCCCCTGTTCGTCTCCGTCTTGCTCCACGGCAACGAGATCACCGGGCTGCTGGCCGTGCAGCGTCTCTTGCGCAAGTATCGAACCCATCCCCTGCCCCGCTCCCTGACGGTGTTCTTCGGCAACACCCGAGCCGCCGCCGCCGGCGTCCGCCGTCTCGACGGCCAACCGGACTACAACCGGGTCTGGCCCGGCACCGATCGGCCGGATTGCCCCGAGGCCCGCCTGATGGCTGAGGTCCAGGACATCATGCGCCGACGCCGGGTGTTCGCCAGCATCGACGTCCACAACAACACCGGGGTCAACCCCCATTATGCCTGCGTCAACCGCCTCGACCCCCGTTTTCTTCACCTGGCTTCCCTGTTCGGGCGTCTGGTGGTGTACTTTCTCCGCCCCCGGGGGGTCCAGTCGATGGCGTTCGCCGAACTCTGCCCGGCGGTCACCCTGGAATGCGGCAAGCCCGGGGCGGACCGGGGCACGGAGCACGCCTGCGATTTCATCGACACCTGCCTGCACCTGGCATCGATCCCGGACCGCCCGCCACCGTATCTCGACCTGTTCCACACCGTGGCGCAGGTCAAGATCCGCGACGGCGTCCGTTTCAGCTTCACCGACGAGACGGCCGATCTGGTGCTGCGGAGCGATCTCGACCGTCTCAACTTCACCGAACTGCCCGCCGGCATCGCCTGGGGGGAAGTACACGGCGACACCGTACCCCTGGCGGCGGTGGACGAGGACGGCCGCGACGTCACCGGGCGCTATTTCGCCGTGGCCTCCGGCAAGTTGGTCCTGCGCCAGCCGGTCATGCCCTCCATGCTGACCCTGGACGAGCGCATCATCCGGCAGGACTGCCTCGGTTATCTGATGGAGCGGCTCGACGGCACCGAAGCGGGCTAAAGAATCGCCTCCCACGGCCGTCAACCTTTACGGGTTCTCTCACTTCGTCGATCCATGCACATATCCGCGACGACCGCCCTCCCCCTCCGGACGTCGCTTCCGGGCGACGAGCGGGCCGGCCGTGATGAAAACCGGGAACCTTCGGAGTCGAGCCCGGCCAGCCGGCAACGCCTGGACTTGAAACAAATCCAGGAGCTGACCCGCCTGCGCCAGCGGGACCGGGAAGTCCGCGCCCACGAAATGGCCCATCTGGCGGCCGCAGGCCCCTATGCCGTCGGCGGCCCCACCTACGAATACCGCAAAGGGCCGGACGGCCAGCGCTACGCCGTCGGTGGCCACGTCAACATCGACACCTCCCCCGTGCCCGGCGATCCGGAGGCGACGCTGCGGAAAGCGGAAACCATCCGCCGCGCCGCCCTGGCACCCGGCGATCCCTCCCCCCAGGACCGCAGCGTCGCCGCGGCCGCCGCTTCCATGGCCACGAAGGCCCAGATCGAACTGCAGCAAAAGACGGCGGAGAGGGATTCCCGCGGGCGTACGGACGCATACCGGGACGCCCATTCCACCACGAAGGAGGGCACGCGGATCGATCTCTATGGTTAGCTGGAGAGAAGCGTCTGGAAAGGATTGGTCGGGGTGACTGGATTTGAACCAGCGACTTCCGCCTCCCGAAGACGGCGCTCTACCAAGCTGAGCTACACCCCGATGCTTTCAGTAGGATCGGCGAACGGAAAATTCCGCCAGGGCGATCATCCCATCCTTGTAAGGAGAGGCGCCCAGAGCGTCCAATGCGGCGATCGCCCGCTGCGCTTCTTCCCTGGCGCGCTCTTCAGTGTACGCGATCGCGTCGGTGGATTCAATGATTTTGTAGACTTCGGCGAACGCCTCCCGGTTCCCTTCCTCGATGCTGCGGCGGATCAATTCCACCTCTCCGGGAGCCGCGTTCTGCATGGCGTGGATCAGGGGCAGGGTCGGCTTGCCCTCCGCCAGATCGTCGCCGAGATTCTTGCCCAGAGCCCCGGCATCGGCCTTGTAGTCCAAGGCGTCGTCGATCAGCTGAAAGGCGGCCCCCAGATGCATGCCGTATCGTTTCAAAGGCTCCTCCAGAACCGGCTGCCGGGTGATGACCGCCGCCAGTTGCGCCGCGGCGCTGAACAGGACCGCCGTCTTGCGCCGGATGACCTCCAGATAGCGCTCCTCTGTGGTGGACGGATTGTTGACGTTGAGCAACTGCAATACTTCACCCTCGGCGATAGCGGCGGTGGTCTGGGCCATGACCTCCATCACCCGCTGGCTCTGCAGGCTCACCATCATCCGGAACGCGGTGGTGTAAAGATAATCCCCCACCAGCACGCTGGCGGCGTTGCCCCACACGGCGTTGGCGGTCTCACGCCCTCGGCGCAACTGGGACTCGTCCACCACGTCGTCGTGTAGCAGGGTGGCGGTGTGGATGAACTCGATGACGGTGGCCAGGGTAATGTGCTGATCCCCCCGGTAACCCAGCGCGCTGGCGGCGAGCAGATGCAGCAACGGGCGCAGGCGCTTGCCGCCGCTGCTGACGATGTGGCGACCGATCTGGTTGATCAACACCACGTCCGAACGGAGCCGTTCGAGGATCAAGCGATCCACCGCCCGAATCTGGTCTTCGACCAGGGTATAAATCCCCTCGAAGCCGGGAACGGAATCTTTGGTCGCGGAATCGGTCACCATCATGATGAGATCGTCTCGCTTGGGATAAGGATGGGAAAATGATACAACACCGCCTTTTCCTTGACCAAGTTCAATACGGAATATAGAATTTTTGGTTTGCGTTGGAATGATTCAACGGTTGGCAAGGGAGCACACAGCAATGTACGCGGTTATTCAAACAGGCGGCAAACAGTACCGGGTCAGCGAGGGCGACAAGATCAAGGTGGAAAAGTTGAACGCCGACGCCGGGGAGACGGTCGAATTCGACAAGGTTCTGCTGGTCCGTTCCGAGGACGCGGTCGAGGCCGGCAGGCCTTACGTGGAAGGGCGCAAGGTCACCGCCCGGGTGATCGCCCATGGTCGCCATCGCAAAATCCACATCATCAAGTTCAAACGGCGCAAACACCACATGAAGCGCCAGGGACATCGGCAACATTATACCGAAATCGAAATCACCGGTATTTCCTGATTTTCGAGCGGAGGAACGACTCATGGCACACAAGAAAGCAGGCGGCAGCACTCGCAACGGCCGCGATTCGCTTTCCAAGCGGCTGGGCGTGAAACGTTTCGGCGGTCAGCGCGTCAAAGCGGGGAACATCCTGGTGCGCCAACGCGGCACCCATTTCCATCCGGGGGAAAACGTCGGCCTGGGCAAGGATTACACTCTGTTCGCCCTCACCGACGGCCAGGTGGTGTTCCAGGTCAAAGGGCCCAAGAAACGGACTTTCGTCAGCGTCGTCCCGAACTGACGACGCTCCGGCGGCAAGCTTTATCCAAGGCCCTGTCATCGACGGGGCCTTTTCGTGTCAGCGCCATGAAATTCGTAGACGAAGCGATCATCAAGGTGGAAGCCGGCGACGGCGGCAACGGTTGCGTCAGCTTCCGCCGGGAAAAATACATCCCCAAAGGCGGCCCCGACGGCGGGGACGGCGGGGACGGCGGGGACGTCTATCTGGTCGCCAGCGAACGCATCAACACCCTGGTGGATTTCCGTCACCAGCGCCGTTTTCGCGCCGGCCGCGGCGAAAACGGCATGGGCCGCCAGATGAGCGGCAAGCGGGGAGAGGATTGCCGGATTCCGGTTCCGGTGGGTACCCTGGTTTACGACGCCGACACCGGGGAGCGGATCGGCGACCTGACCCGGCCGGGCCAATCCGTGCTGGTGGCCCGGGGCGGCCGCCGCGGTCTGGGAAACGTCCATTTCAAGAGCAGCACCAACCGCACGCCGCGCCAGGCCACTCCGGGAACCCCCGGGGAACAGCGCCGCCTGAAGCTGGAACTGAAACTGCTGGCGGACGTGGGATTGCTGGGGCTACCCAACGCCGGCAAATCCAGCCTGATCCGCCGGATTTCCGCCGCCCGTCCCAAGGTGGCCGATTACCCCTTCACCACCCTGTATCCCAATCTGGGCGTGGTCAAGGTGGATCCTCTGCGCCATTTCGTGGTCGCCGACATTCCCGGCGTGATCGAGGGCGCCGCCGAAGGCGCCGGACTCGGCATCCGTTTCCTCAAGCACCTGAGCCGCACCCGGCTGCTGCTCCATCTGGTGGACGTCGCCCCGGCCGACGGCCGCGATCCGGCCGAAGACGTGCGTCAGGTCGAAGCCGAGATAACCCGCTGGAGTCAGGACCTGGCACGCAAGCCGCGTTGGCTGGTGCTGAACAAGAGCGACCTGCTTTCCCCGGAGGAACTGGCCGACCGGCGCCGGAGCCTGGTGGAGGCCCTCGACTGGCGCGGGCCGGTGTTCACGGTCTCCGCCGTCAGCGGTGCCGGCACCCGCGATCTGGTCCATGCGGTGATGAACTTTCTCGAAAGCGACGATGCGCAGCCGGGAAGCGTTGGCGCAGGCGCGTAAGCTGGTCGTCAAGATCGGCAGCTCCCTGCTGACCGCCGGCGGACGCGGCCTGGATCAGGGCGCCCTGGCCCACTGGGCCGACCAGATCGCCTGTCTGTGGGACCGGGGGTGCCAGAGCCTGCTGGTCTCCTCCGGGGCGGTCGCCGAGGGAATGGCGCGGCTGGGCTGGCAGCGCCGCCCCCAGCATCTCAACCGCCTTCAGGCCGCCGCCGCCGTGGGTCAGGCCGGCCTGATCCAGGCCTATGAGACCCAGTTCCGGCGTCATGGGCGCCGCACCGCCCAGATCCTGCTCACTCACGAAGACCTGAGCCACCGACAGCGCTACCTCAACGCCCGCAGCACCCTGACCACCCTGCTGCGATACGGCGTGGTCCCCATCGTCAACGAAAACGACACCGTCGTCATCGACGAAATCCGCTTCGGTGACAACGACACCCTGGCCGCCCTGGTGGCCAATCTGATCGAGGCCGATCTGCTCGTCATCCTCACCGACCAGCCGGGCCTGTTCGAGCGCGATCCCCGCCTCGACCCCAAGGCCCGCCTGATTCACACGGCCAGCGCCAACGATCCCCGCCTGGACCGGATGGCGGGCGGCAGCCGCAGCGGCCTGGGGCGCGGCGGCATGATCACCAAGATCCGGGCCGCCCGCCTGGCGGCGCGTTCGGGAACGGCCACGATCATCGTCAGCGGCCGGGAACCCCGGGTGCTCGAGCGCCTGCTGCGGGGGGAAGAACTGGGAACCCTGCTGATTCCGGACAGCGAACCGCTCGACGCCCGCAAACGCTGGCTGGTGGGACAATGCCAGACCAAGGGTGAACTGGTGCTCGACGCCGGCGCCGTCAAGGCCCTGCGGGAGGGCGGCAAGAGCCTGCTCCCCATCGGCGTCAAAGCGGTCGAAGGGCGTTTCCAGCGCGGCGACGTGGTCGCCTGCATGGACGAGGAAGGGCGGGAGGTCGCCCGGGGACTAATCAATTACAGCGCCGAGGAAACCCGCAGGATCCGCGGGCAACCGAGCAGCCGGATCGCCGAGCTGCTCGGCTACGTGGACGAGCCGGAGCTCATCCACCGCGACAATCTGGTGCTGGTCTGAGTTCAGGCGGCCTGCCGGGTCGCCAGCGCCTTCAGGCGGGCGTTCAGGCGGCTCTTCTTGCGGGCGGCGTTGTTCTTGTGAATGATGCCCTTGTTGACCATCGAATCGATGATCGGCACCGCCTTGCGGTAGGCCTCCTGGGCGGCGGCCAGATCCCCGGCGTCGATCGCCTTGAGCACCTTCTTGATGAACGTCCGCATACGGCTGCGGTGGGCCTTGTTGCGCAGGTAACGCTTCTGCGCCTGACGCGCACGCTTCTTTGCGGATGCGATGTTAGCCAAGTCGCTCCCCTTTAAACCGTTGTCCAAGGAAACGCTATATTATTGAAGCAAGCCGCCCCGATGTCAAACCCGATACCCACTCAGAAAGACCACGACCGGATGACGACCCCGCGCATGATTGTAAAATGCGTGTTTTTCATCCGGACAGGGAAATGATCAAAGCGATTTTGTTCGATTTCGGCGGGGTACTGGCGGAAGAAGGTTTCCGCGACGGCCTCCAGGCCCTGGCGCGCCGCCAGGGCCTGGACCCGAACCGGATGTTCGAGATCGGCATGGACGCGGTGTACGACAGCGGCTGGGTCGAAGGCCGGGGCGACGAAGCCGGATTCTGGCGTCTCATGGCGGAACAGGCCGGACTGCGCGGCGATCCGGCGGCGATGCGCGAGACCATCCTGGAACGTTTCAAGATCCGCCCCGCTGTGCTGGCCCTGGTGGACCGGCTGCGGCGCCGGGGATACCGGGTCGGTCTGCTCAGCGACCAGACCGAGTGGCTGGACGAGTTGGACCGACGCCATGGCATCTACCGCCATTTCGACCATCTCTACATCAGCTATCGTCTGGGCAAGGGCAAACGGGATCCCACCCTGTTCGACGACATCGCCAGGGATCTGGGGCTAGCCCCCGACGAAATTCTCTTCATCGATGATAATGCCGCCAACGTCGAACGTGCCCGCCAGCGCGGCTGGCACGGTATCGTGTTCACCGATACGGACACCCTGCTGCGCCAGCTGCGCCGATTGGGAATTGCGGCGGGCGATGATAAGCTGAAGGCAGACTGATCCAGGAGCGCTTCATGTCCGATTCCGGTTTCGACATCGCCGACCCGGCTCTCGCGGCCCAGGGGGAGGCGCGCATCCAGTGGGCCGCGGCGGAAATGCCGGTGCTGGCCCGGATCCGCGACCGGTTCGCCCGGGAAAAACCCCTGGGCGGCCTTCGCATCGGCGGCTGTCTCCATATCACCACCGAAACCGCCAATCTGGCCCGGACGCTTCAGGCGGGGGGCGCTCGGGTGGTCCTGTGCGCCAGCAATCCGCTGAGCACCCAGGACGACGTGGCCGCCGCCCTGGTGCACGGCGGCATTCCCGTCTTCGCCCGCCGCGGCGAGGATCCCGACACCTACTACGCCCATATCCGCAGCGTGCTCGACACCCGTCCCCAGATCACCCTCGACGACGGCGCCGACCTGGTGACCACGCTGCACCGGGAACGGCAGGACCAGCTCCGCGAGGTGATCGGCGGCACCGAAGAAACCACCACCGGGGTGATCCGGCTGCGGGCCATGGCCCGTGACGGGGTGCTGGCCTATCCCATCGTCGCCGTCAACGACGCCATGACCAAACATCTGTTCGACAACCGGTACGGCACCGGCCAGAGCGCCCTCGACGGGGTGATCCGGGCCACCAACATCCTGCTGGCCGGGCGCAACTTCGTCGTCTGCGGTTACGGCTGGTGCGGCCGCGGCATCGCCATGCGCGCCCGGGGTCACGGCGCCCACGTCATCGTCACCGAAGTCCGGCCCCTGAGGGCCCTGGAGGCGGCCATGGACGGTTATCGGGTGATGCCCCTGCTGGAAGCGGCCCGGATCGCCGATTTCATCGTGACCGCCACCGGAGACAAACACGTGGTCGACCGTCCCCATCTGGAAGTGATGAAAGACGGCTGCCTGCTGGCCAATGCCGGCCATTTCAACGTGGAGATCAACATTCCGGCCCTGGAGTCCCTGTCCCGGAACAAGCATCGTCCCCGTCCCCATGTGGATGAATATCTTCTCCGGGACGGACGGCGCCTGCGCCTCCTGGCCGAAGGCCGCCTGGTCAATCTGGCCGCCGCCGAGGGCCATCCGGCGGCGGTCATGGACATGAGCTTCGCCAATCAGGCCCTGGTGGTGGAACACCTCTGGCGCCAGCGGGGGGAACTGGCCGCCGCGGTCCATCCGGTCCCGGCCGAGATCGACGAAACCGTCGCCCGGCTCAAGCTGGCTGCCCTGGCCATCGGGATCGACACCCTGACCCCGCAGCAGCAGGCCTATCTGACAACCTGGCAGGAAGGCACCTGAGATGCGCTCCCCTTTCTCACTCCGGCATTTCCTGCTGTTCTTCTTTCTCCTGGTCTTCCTGCTGACCTTCATCCAGCTGCAGCTGATCACCCTGTCGTTCGAACGCCTGGGGCTATCGCCGCAGGCCACGCTGATGATGCTGCTGGGATCGTTGCTGGGAAGCTGGATCAATCTGCCCCTGTTCCGCATCCGCAGCCAGGCACCGCCGGAAATCATCGAGACGCCCTTCGGCCTGCTGCGCCCACCGGCCGTCCCTTTCGCCGGATACACCGTGATCGCCGTCAACGTCGGCGGCTGCCTGGTGCCGATCCTGTTTTCCATCTATCTCATGCGCCGCCTGGATCTGCCCCTGGCGCCCCTGGCGCTGGGAACCGCCCTGGTCGCCGGCGTCAGCTATCTGCTGAGCCGGCCGATTCCCGGTATGGGCATCGGCATGCCCATGCTCGCCGCCCCCCTGACGGCCGCGCTGGTGGCCATCCTCCTGGGGGACGAATACCGCGCCCCGTTCGCCTACATCTGCGGCACCATGGGGGTGTTGATCGGCGCCGACATCCTCCGACTGAAGGACATCCGCCGCCTCGGCGCCCC
>JALSSF010000106.1 GCA_026984375.1 Methylothermaceae bacterium
GGACTGCGCACGTCTAGCAGATACACCCGACCGTCGCCGGTCATCAGACGGTGGTAGGCTTCCAGTGCGTTGATGTTCCGAGCCAGCTTGGCGTCCCCGGCCGCCTGGACGGCGGTGGCCAGCAGCAACACCAGTATTCCTATCCAGTTTCTTCGTAACGACATGTCACTCCTCCCGTCAAAGTTCACGGATGTTTCCCCCGCCGGGCGACCGTCGGCGCACGACATCGCCCGCTCCGGAACCGCCAGGCGGAAAACCGATCCAGCAAAAGGCACTCGTCTTCCCAACCCCTCGACGTGCTTCCGGCGCTTGAATTTCATCGCCGGGAAAGTCACTATCCATCCTTGATACGAATGATGCAGTATACAATGAGCCGATCCATGACACGAATCACGGACATCCCCACCGATTACATCGACACCCCCGGGGGCTTGGAGCGGCTCTGCCAGGCCTTGCAGACGGCCCCCTGGATAGCCCTGGACACGGAGTTCATCCGGGAATCGACCTATTACCCGGAATTCTGCCTGCTGCAGATCGCCACCCCCGACGTCATCGCCTGCGTCGATCCCCTGCGCCTCGACGACCTGGAACCGCTGTGGCGCGCCCTCTACCAAAGCCGAGCGGTCAAAGTATTCCACGCGGGATTCCAGGATTTGGAAATCTTCCACCAGATCAACGGCCGCCTTCCCCGGCCCGTCTTCGACACCCAGCTCGCCGCTCCCCTGCTGGGCTATCCCGACCAGATCGGCTACGCCCAGCTGGTGGAACAGGTACTCGGTGTGCAACTGGCCAAGGGACACAGCCGGACCGACTGGCGCCGCCGCCCCCTGCAAGCGGCGCAAATCGCCTACGCCGCCGACGACGTCCGCTATCTCGGTCCCCTGTATCTGGAGATTCACCACCGTCTGTCCCGGCTGGGACGCCTGGACTGGCTCGAGGACGATTTCCACAACCTGACCGATCCGGCGACCTACGCCAACCCTCCCGGGGAAGCCTGGCGCCGCATCAAGGGGGCCCGCCGCCTCAAGGGCCGGCAGCTGGCGGTTTTGAAACGTCTGGCGGCCTGGCGCGAGGAAACCGCCCGGGCGGCGAATCTCCCCCGGGGCTGGATCCTCAAGGATGACCTGTTGTGCCACATCGCCCGCCTGCAGCCCCGCTCCCCCAGCGAACTGGCTCAACTGCGCGGGTTGGGCGACAAGACCGTCAAGCGCTACGGCCGGGCCATTTGCGCCCAGGTGGCCGCCGCCGGCGACGAAACGGTGGAAACGGCCGCCCGTCACGAGGCCGCCTCCGCCGATCCACGGCAGGAAGCCCTGCTCGATCTCCTCAGCGCCGTCGTGCGTCTGCGGGCGCTGGAACATCGGATTCATCCCACCGTGCTAGCGTCGCGCAAGGATCTGGAGCGTTTCGTCCGCGATCCTGCCGCCTCCCGTCTGTATCAGGGCTGGCGGCGCCGGCTGATCGGCGAGGAACTGCTGGCCTTCGTCCGGGGAAAACGGGGGTTGCACGTGGCGGACGGTCAACTGCAACTGATGGAGCTGGCCCCGTGAACCTGCCGCCCCTGATCCGCGCCCTGCTGAGGCCGGAGATCTATGACCATCCGTGCGAATCGATCCGCCTGCGGGAGACCCATATTTCCTGGATCGTCCTCACCGGCCCCTACGCCTACAAAATCAAAAAACCGGTGGATTTCGGCTTCCTCGACTTTTCCACTCTGGAAAAACGCCGTTTCTACTGCCAGGAAGAACTGCGCCTCAACCGCCGCCTGGCACCACAACTCTATCTTCAGGTCGTGGCGATCACCGGCAGCCCGGAAGCCCCCCGTCTGCACGGATCCGGCCCGGTAGTGGAATATGCGGTGAAAATGCGCCAGTTCGACGAAAACGACCTGCTGGCCGCGCTGGCCGAACACGGACGCCTGAGCGAGGATCACCTGCTGCCGCTGGCTCACCGGATCGCCCGGTTCCACCGCCAGGCGGCGCAGGCCGGTGCGGACCAGCCTTACGGCGAGCCGACCGTGATCCAACAGGCCGCGCTGGAAAACTTCGCCCAGATCGACACCGCCCGTCTGGACCGATCCCTACGGACGATCATCGCGGAACTGGAAGCCTGGACCCGGGACAGCTTCGCCCGGCTGCAACCCGTCATGATCGAGCGCAAACGCGGGGGGTGGATCCGCGAGTGCCACGGCGACCTCCACCTGGGAAACATCGTCTGGTGGCAGGGTCAACCCCTGCCCTTCGACTGTATCGAATTCAATCCCGCCCTGCGCTGGATCGACGTCATCAGCGAAATCGCCTTCACGGTGATGGATCTGGCCGCCTGGGATTGCCGCCCCCTCGGCTTCCGCTTCTTGAACGAATACCTCAGCGACACCGGCGACTATCCGGGTGTCCGGCTGCTGCGTTATTACCTGGTCTACCGTGCCATGGTGCGGGCCAAGATCGCCTGGCTCAGCGCGACGCAACGGGAAGGATCGGAAGCGCTGCAGCAGCGTTTCCGACGCTACCTCCACCTGGCCCGGGACCTCTCCCGGCCGCAACGACCCGCCCTCTACATCACCCACGGTTTTTCCGGCAGCGGCAAATCCTACGCCTGCCGCCGACTGGCCGCCCATCTGCCGGCTTTGCATCTGCGCTCGGACGTGGAACGCAAGCGTCTGGCGGGGCTGCCGGCCGAGGCGGTGACCCGGTCGCGACCGGCGGGCGGCATCTACGGCGTCGACTTTACCGAACGCACCTACGACAGACTGCTGGAAGAGGCCCGCATCATCGCGACGGCGGGATTCGCCGTCATCGTCGATGCCACGTTCCTGAACAGGCGTTTCCGTGACCGCTTCCGCCGGCTGGCGAGCGAACTGAGCGTTCCTTTCCGGATTCTCGACTTTCAGGCGGA
>JALSSF010000107.1 GCA_026984375.1 Methylothermaceae bacterium
CGCTTGAATTCATGAGCGAGACGGCGGCCTTCGATCTCGAGGCGTTTCTGGCGAATCTGACCACCCGTCCCGGCGTGTACCAGATGCTGGACGCCGAAGGACGCCCCCTGTACATCGGCAAGGCGGCCAATTTGCGCAAGCGGGTCGCCAGTTACTTCCGGGGACAGGCGACACCCAGGCAGCAGGCCATGCTGGCCCGGCTAGCGCGCATCGAGGTGACGGTCACCCGGACCGAAGGGGAGGCGCTGCTGTTGGAAAACCAGCTGGTCAAGCGCCATCAGCCCCGTTATAACATTTGTCTCAAGGACGACAAGAGCTATCCCTACATCTACGTTTCCACCGAACACCCGTTTCCCCGGGTGAGCTTTCACCGGGGAAGTCGGAAACGTCCCGGGCGTTATTTCGGTCCCTATCCCAGCGCTTCGGCGGTGCGCCAGACCCTGAAGTTGCTGCAGAAAGTGTTTCCCGTCCGCCAGTGCGAGGACAGTTATTACAATCACCGCAGCCGTCCCTGTCTGCAGTATCAGATCAAACGCTGTACCGCCCCCTGCGTCGGGTATGTGACCGAGGAACGCTATCGCCAGGATGTCGAGCACCCCCTCCGCTTTCTCGAGGGCGACGGGAAATCGCTGGTGAACGATCTGGTCCGGCGGATGGAGGCGGCCGCGGCGGCGCTGGATTTCGAGGCGGCGGCCCGCTACCGGGATCAGATCGCCGCCCTGCGGGAGATTTTGGAAAAACAATGCGTGACGGACGCCAACGGCGATGTGGACGTGGTCGCCTGCCGTATCGAAGCGGGCGTCGCCTGTGTACAGGTGGCCTGGATCCGGGGGGGGCGTTATCTGGGGGACAAGAGCCACTTTCCCCGCTGTAGCGGCGACGATTCCCCGGCCCAGGTGGTGGCGGCGTTCCTCGGCCAATACTATCTGGACAAACCGATTCCGGGGCAGATTCTGTTGAACGAATTGCCCGAGGGCCATATGTTGCTGCGGGCGATGCTGAGCCGCCAGGCCGGGCGCCAGGTGCGCTGGATCACGTCGCCGCGGGGCCATCGGCGCGAATGGCTGGCGATGGCGGTCGCCAATGCGCAAGCCGCGTTGCGCCAGCATCTGGCCCAGCGCCGCGACACCCAGGCCCGGCTGCGGGCCCTGCAGACCCTGTTGGCGCTGCCCGAGCCGCCCCGGGGGATCGAGTGTTTCGACATCAGTCACACCCAGGGCGGCCAGACCGTGGCTTCCTGCGTGGTCTTCGACGCTGAGGGACCGGTCAGGTCGGCCTACCGCCGCTTCAATATCGAAGGGATCGATCCCGGTGACGACTACGCCGCCCTGGCCCAGGCGGTACGGCGGCGTTTCCGGCGCCTGCGCCAGGAAGGGGCCTCGTTGCCCGACTTGCTCCTGATCGACGGGGGCAAGGGGCAGGTGGCCGCGGTCACCAAGGTGCTGACGGATCTGGGACTGGCGGCGCTTCCCGTGGTCGGGGTCGCCAAGGGACCGGAACGCCGCGGCGGCGAGGAGTCGCTGTATCTGGCCTGGAACGACACCTGGCTGCGGCCGGAGGACCATCCCGGCCTGCTGCTGGTCCGCCGGATTCGTGACGAGGCCCATCGCTTCGCCATCGGCGCTCACCGGCAGCGCCGCGACCGGGAGAAGAAGCGCTCCCCCCTGGAGACCATCGAAGGGCTGGGGCCGAAACGGCGCCAGCGCCTGCTGCAACAGTTCGGCGGGCTGCAGGCCATCCGCAAGGCCAGCGTCGAATCCCTGAGTTCGGTGGCGGGGATCAGTCCCCGCCTGGCGCGCCGGATCTACGATTCCCTCCATGAGACGGAACGGTGACATGGGCCGTTTCAATCTCGCCACCTGGTTGACCCTGCTGCGCATCGTCCTGATACCGGTGCTGGTCGTCCTGTTTTACCTTCCCTGGCCCGGAGCCCGCTTCCTTTGCGCCCTGGTGTTCGTCCTGGCTTCGCTGACCGACTGGCTCGACGGTTATCTGGCGCGCCGGCTTCGGCAGACGACCCGCTTCGGCGCCTTTCTCGATCCGGTGGCGGACAAGCTCATCGTGGCGGCCGCCCTCATTCTGTTGCTCCAGAGCGATCCCCGGCCGGGACTGGCGATCGCTTCGCTCGTCATCATTGGACGGGAGATCGCCATTGCCTCGCTGCGGGAGTGGATGGCGGAAATCGGCGAGCGCGGCAAGGTGGACGTGTCGTGGCTCGGCAAGGTCAAGACCACCCTGCAGATGGTCGCCATCACGGTGCTGTTGTTCGCCGTCGGCTGGTGGGCCGAGGTGCTTCGTCCTTTGGGGTACGCGCTGTTGTATCTGGCGGCCCTCCTGACCCTCTGGTCGATGGTGAGCTATTTGCGGGCCGCTTGGCCGGTGCTCATGGAAAATCGCTGATTTTTTCCGGCAAATGGTAAAATTGAGTATTTTCCCAAGTGAGCGCTCCCAGTCAGCCATAGGTAATTGAACATGTCCCAGCGTTATCGTACCGAGGATCTGCGTATCCGCGACATCAAAGAAGTCATTCCGCCCCGGCAGTTACACGAGGAACTGCCCATTTCCGAGGCCGCCGCCCAAACCACCTACGAGGCGCGCCAGGCCATCCGTAACATCCTGACCGGCGAGGATTCCCGCCTTCTGGTGATCGTCGGTCCCTGCTCGATCCACGACCCGGATGCGGCGCGGGAATACGCCGGGCGCCTGGCCAAGTGGCGCGAATCCCTGGTGGACGAGCTGATGATCGTGATGCGGGTCTATTTCGAAAAGCCCCGTACCCGGGTCGGTTGGAAAGGGCTGATCAACGACCCGGATCTGGACGAGAGTTTCAACATCAACAAGGGGCTGCGCATCGCCCGCCGCCTGTTGCTCGACATCAACGAACTGGGATTGCCGGCGGCGACGGAGTATCTTGACCTGATCACCCCCCAGTACGTCTCGGACCTCATCGCCTGGGGCGCCATCGGCGCCCGGACCACGGAAAGCCAGGTGCACCGGGAGCTGGCTTCGGGACTGTCCTGTCCGGTGGGTTTCAAGAACGCCACCGACGGCACCGTGCAGGTGGCGATCGACGCCATCGCCTCGGCCAGCCGGCCCCATCACTTCCTCTCCCTGACCAAAGAGGGCCGTTCGGCGATCTTCTCCACCACCGGGAACGAGGATTGTCACCTCATCCTCCGGGGCGGCCGTCGTCCCAACTACGACGCCGAAAGCGTGAATCAGGCGGCGGAAGCGCTGGAACAGGCCGGTCTGCCTGCACGGCTGATGATTGACTTCAGCCACGGCAACAGCCTGAAACAGTACAAGCGCCAGTTGCTGGTGGCCGAGGACGTGGCCGGGCAGATCGCCGACGGGGACGACCGCATCATCGGAGTGATGGTGGAAAGTAACCTCAAGGAGGGCCGGCAGGACGTCAAGCCCGGTCAGCCGTTGGAATACGGCAAGAGCATCACCGACGCCTGCATCGGATGGGAGGATACCGAACACGTGTTGCAGAAACTGGCCGAGGCGGTGCGTCAGCGCCGGGGCGTGACCGTATGACGGCGGAAACCATGGAAATCATCGTCAACGGCGAACCCCGCCGTGTGGTACGAGGAAGCACCCTGGCCGACCTGATCGAGGCGCTGGGGTTGACCGGTGCGCGGATCGCGGTGGAACGGAATCAACGCATCGTCCCCCACGGCCGCTACCGGGAGGAAGTCCTGACACCGGGAGACCGGATCGAGGTGGTGCGCGCCATCGGCGGGGGCCAGCCCGCCGACGATCCCCTGATCATCGCCGGCCGCCGCTATGCCTCCCGCCTGCTGGTAGGAACCGGAAAGTACCGGGATCTGGCACAGACCAAGGCCGCCATCGAGGCCAGCGGCGCGGAAATCGTCACGGTCGCCATCCGCCGCACCAATATCGGGCAGAATGCCGACGAGCCCAATCTGCTGGACGTGATTCCGCCCGAACGCTACACCATCCTGCCCAACACCGCCGGGTGTTACACCGTGGAAGATGCGGTGCGCACCTGTCATCTGGCCCGGGAACTGATCGGCCACAGTCTGGTGAAACTGGAGGTGCTCGGGGACGAGAAGACTCTCTATCCCGATGTGGTGGCCACGCTGGAGGCGGCCCGAATTCTGGTCGAGGACGGTTTCCAGGTCATGGTCTACACCAACGACGATCCGGTGATCGCCCGCAAGCTGGAAGACATCGGCTGCATCGCCGTGATGCCGCTGGCGGCGCCGATCGGTTCCGGCCTGGGCATTCGCAACCCCTACAACATCCGCACCATCGTCGAGAACGCTTCAGTGCCGATCCTGGTCGACGCCGGTGTGGGTACGGCCTCCGATGCCTCGGTCGCCATGGAGCTGGGCTGCGACGGGGTGCTGATGAACACCGCCATCGCCGAGGCCCGGCAGCCGGTGCTGATGGCCGAGGCCATGAAACTGGCCGTGGAGGCCGGGCGCAAGGCGTATCTGGCCGGACGGATGCCCAGGCGGCGCTATGCCTCGGCTTCCTCTCCCCTCGACGGCATCTTTTTCTGAGGCGGGCGATGACATCCAGATCCATCCAACTGTTCGAGCAGGCGCAGCATTGGATTCCGGGCGGAGTGAATTCCCCGGTGCGCGCCTTCAAAGGTGTGGGCGGGACGCCGGTTTTCATCGAACGGGCCAAGGGGCCGTTTCTCTACGACGTCGATGGTCGCCGCTACGTCGATTACGTCGGTTCCTGGGGACCGATGATCCTGGGCCACGCCCATCCGGCGGTGATCGCCGCGGTGACGGCGGCGGCCGAGAAAGGGCTCAGTTTCGGCGCCCCCACCGAAGTCGAGGTGCGCATGGCGGAGCGGCTATGCCAGCTGGTGCCGTCGCTGGAACGGGTGCGCATGGTCAATTCGGGAACAGAGGCCACCATGAGCGCCATCCGCCTGGCGCGGGGATTCACCGGTCGTGACAAGATCGTCAAATTCGAAGGCTGTTATCACGGTCACGGCGATGCCCTGCTGGTGAAGGCCGGTTCCGGCGCCCTGACCTGCGGCGTTCCCAGTTCGCCCGGCGTGCCGGCCGGGGTGGCGGAACACACCCTGACCTTGCCTTACAACGATGCGGCCGCGGTACAGGCATTGTTCGACCGGCTCGGTGACCAGATCGCCGCGGTTATCGTCGAGCCGGTGGCGGGAAACATGAACTGCGTGCCGCCGCGGCCGGGATTCCTGGAGACCCTGAGGAAGGTTTGCGACCGCCACGGGGCGGTGTTGATCTTCGACGAAGTCATGACCGGTTTCCGGGTCGCTTTGGGAGGCGCCCAGCAGCTTTACGACATTCGTCCCGATCTGACCTGCCTGGGCAAGATCATCGGTGGCGGCATGCCGGTCGGTGCTTTCGGCGGCCGCCGGGAGATCATGGAATGGCTGGCACCCGAGGGGCCGGTCTATCAGGCCGGGACCCTTTCCGGCAATCCGGTAGCCCTGGCGGCGGGGTTGAAAACCCTGGAGTTGATTGCCGAGCCCGGTTTCTACGAGGAACTGGCGGCCAAGACCGAGACCTTGACCCGGGGGTTGGAGGAGCGAGCCGCCGCCTGTGGCGTGGCGCTGCGCACCAACCGGGTCGGGGGCATGTTCGGGCTGTTCTTCACTTCCGCCCCGCGGGTGGACAATTTCGCCCAGGTGATGGGTTGTGACCTGGAACGTTTCAAGCGTTTCTTCCATGGCATGTTGGCGGAGGGAATCTATTTGGCCCCTTCGGCGTTCGAGGCCGCTTTCGTCTCCGCGGCCCACGACGACGACGTACTCACCGCCACCCTGGCGGCGGCCGAAAGGGTGTTCCGCCGCCTCTAGCCCTCCGTCCGCGACCGGGTCAGGATGACCGACTGGCCCGCCCTGCTCCGGGATATCCACCTCTGGGTCGTCCAGCATCCCCACTGGGCCGGTGCCGGGGTGGCGCTGGTGGCTCTGCTCGAATCCCTGGCCCTGGTAGGAATGCTGGTGCCCGGTGTGGCGCTGATGTTCGCCGCCGGGGCCCTGATCGGTTTCGGTGCCTTGCCCTTTTGGCCGCTCTGTGTGTGGGCCACGGCCGGCGCCGTCGTCGGCGACGGCCTCAGCTTCTGGCTTGGCCGGCGCTTCAGGCGTCGCATCGACCGGGTTTGGCCCTTCGACCGGCACCCGGAACTGCTGCGACGGGGTGTGGCCTTCTTTCGCCGTTATGGCGGTCTGAGCGTGCTGTTCGGCCGGTTCATCGGTCCGGTACGGGCGGTGATTCCTTTGGTGGCCGGCATGATGGGGATGCCCGGGGGCCGGTTCGTCCTCGTCAACGTCGTCTCCGCCGCCCTGTGGGCACCGGCCTATCTGCTGCCGGGGGTGGTCTTCGGCGCTTCCCTCGAACTCGCCGCCCGGGTGGCCGGGCGGCTGGCCGTCCTGCTGGTGGCGCTGCTGGCGCTTTCGTGGGTCGGCGTTTGGCTTGGCCACAGGATTTACCGCTTCTTCCGCTCCCGGACTCAGCGGATACTGGAGTGGTGGTTCGATCTCTGCCGGGACCACCCCCTGGCGGAATGGTTGGTCGGGCCGTTGCTTTATCCCTGGCAACGGGACTATCTGACCTTGACGCTCCTGGGTCTGCTGCTGGCGCTCGGTTTCCTGCCGTTGCGACACTTCCTGCCCGCCGGACCACCGGTGTCCCTGGTGTTCCTCCACACGCCCTGGAGCGATGCCTTCTTTTCCGCCGTGCGGTTGTTGACCGACTGGTCGGCGCTTTTGATGCTCGGCGGCATTTTGGGATTCTGGTTGCTGCTGACCCGGCGCCGGGTGGCGTTGCTCCATTGGCTGATCAGTCTGGGCTTTTGCGCCTTGTTCGATGCCTTGGAAATCGCCGATGGCGCGATCCTTCGCGGTTTGGTGGGGTATGGCTTTCTCGCCCTGGTCATCGGCGTTCAGACACCGCTGCGGTGGCGCTGGCTGGTTTTCAGCGTCACCACGGTTTGGTGGTCGATCGTGATCTTCGCCCGCCTCTATCTGGCGCCGATCGCCCCGGCCGCCTTGCTTCTCAGTCTAGCGGCCAGCATGGTCTGGCTCGTCATGGCGGGGGTCGGTTATCGCCGTCACCAGGACGGCCGCATTCCGGGATTGGGCGGCCTGGTCCTCGTTCTCATCGCCGGGGCACTGGCCCTGCTGTATCTGCACCAAAGGGAGTCGCCGGTCGCCCGGCCGGTGGTTAGGGCATTGGCGCCGGCGTGCTGGTGGCGCCACGATTGGCGACGTCTGTCCCGCTGGCGCCAGGACCTGTTCGGGGAGAGAAACCAGGCGCTGGTCCTGCAATGGGCCGGCAGACTGGGGGAAATCCGCGCCGGTTTAGCGGCCCGCGGATGGCGTCCGACCCCGCGGCCCGGGATCACCAACGTATTGTTCTGGCTGGCGCCGGAATCGCGTTTGGAACAGTTACCCGTCCTGCCGCATCTTCATGCCGGCCGTCCCGAATCTCTGGTCTGGCTGAAGCTGCAGAACTGCGAGACCGCGCTGATCGTCCGTCTGTGGCCGAGCGGTTACTGCTTGCGAAGCGGCGTTCCTGTCTGGCTCGGCACCGTCGGGCGCTTGCACCTGACGTCCGCGCTGCGGGGATGGGTCCGATTCGGCGAAGAAGCGGAAAAGGTGGACCGCCAAGCGCTCGCCCTGTTGCTCGCCGACCTGAGACGTTCCGGTTGGTGTATGGAGGAGCGGGCGTCGGAACCGCCTTTGTGGCTGATTCGCCCGTGTCGGATCAGGCCCGTTTCATGGCTTCGAAGAACTCGGCGTTGGTCTTGGTCTGGCGCAGCCGATCGAGCAGGAACTCGATGGCGGCGACTTCTTCCATGGGTTGCAGGATCTTGCGCAGAATCCAGATCTTCTGCAGTTCGTCCTGAGGCACCAGGAATTCCTCCCGGCGGGTGCCCGAGCGGTTGATGTTGATGGCCGGGTAGATACGCTTTTCCGCGATCTTGCGTTCCAGGTGCAGCTCCATGTTGCCGGTTCCCTTGAATTCCTCGTAGATGACATCGTCCATGCGGGAGCCGGTTTCGATCAGAGCGGTGGCGATGATGGTCAGACTGCCGCCTTCCTCGATGTTGCGCGCGGCGCCGAAGAAACGCTTGGGTTTTTCCAGGGCGTTGGCGTCGACGCCCCCGGTGAGCAGCTTGCCCGAGGAGGGCACCACGGTGTTGTAGGCCCGCGCCAGACGGGTGATGGAGTCGAGCAGGATGACCACGTCGCGTTTGTGTTCCACCAGGCGCTTGGCCTTTTCGATCACCATCTCCGCCACCTGGACGTGCCGGGTGGGCGGTTCGTCGAAAGTGCTGGAGATCACCTCGCCGCGGACACAGCGCTGCATCTCGGTGACTTCCTCGGGGCGCTCGTCGATCAACAGGACGATCAGATAGCATTCGGGGTGCTTGGCGGCGATGGAGTGGGCGATGTTCTGCAGGATCATGGTCTTACCCGCTTTGGGCGGTGAGACGATCAGGCCGCGTTGCCCCTTGCCGATGGGCGCCACCAGGTCGATCACCCGGGCGGTCAGGTCCTCGGTGCTGCCGTTGCCGATCTCCAGGACGAAGCGCTCCTGGGGGAATAGGGGGGTGAGGTTGGAAAAATCCACCTTGTGCTTGGCGTTTTCCGGCGGTTCGAAGTTGATCTGCTCCACCTTGAGCATGGCGAAATAGCGCTCGCCCTCCTTCGGAGGACGGATCTTGCCGGAAACGGTGTCCCCGGTGCGCAGGCTGAAACGGCGGATCTGACTGGGGGAGACGTAGATGTCGTCCGGACCCGCCAGGAAGGAGGCGTCGGCCGAGCGCAGAAACCCGAAGCCGTCCTGGAGGATCTCCAGGACCCCGTCGCCGTAGATGTCCTCGCCGTTTTTGGCGATTTTCTTGAGAATGGCGAAGATCAGGTCTTGCTTCCGGCTCCTGGAAACCCCCTCCAGGCCGAGGGATTCCGCGATTTCCAGCAGTTCGGAAGCGGTTTTGCGTTTCAGTTCGGTCAGGTTCATTGTTCAGGTCATCGTGTGGAATGTAAATCATGCCTGCCGGGAGCGGCAGGATCGGAAGGCGATCGGTGAGTGGGAGGGCGTTGCCCGTCCGTGGTGTTTCAGTATAGACGGGCAATCAGATGTTTACAGGTTCTGTTCCAAGAAGGCCTCCAGTTGCGCTTTGCTCAAAGCCCCCACCTTGGTGGCCTCGACCTCGCCGTCCTTGAACAGCATCAGCGTGGGAATGCCCCGGACACCGTAATGCTGCGGTGTCTTCGGGCTTTCGTCGATGTTCAGTTTGGCGACCTTGAGGCGGTCCTTGTATTCCTCGGCGATCTGATCCAGGATCGGGGCGATCATTTTGCACGGGCCGCACCATTCCGCCCAGAAGTCCACCAGCACCGGCAGTTTGGATTGTAATACTTCTTCCTCGAAATTATCGTCGGTTACATGAACGATAGTGTCACTCACGTGTGTCACCACATGGCAGTTTATAGAGAATAATAGAGAATACTTAAGGGGAACCTCGAGGCTGATCTCGATCGTTGCAACATTTCAGCTTAATCACCGCTGAATTTCAAGCATTTTAGTCGTCTCTCCCAATACCGGCCTGGTTTTCGGCGCTTTCGACATCCGATGGAAGTGGTGGGGGTAAGGCCGCTCATGGCGGCGACAAGGCGCCAAGATCTTCCACGGCCGGGAAACCATCGACCGCTCGCGGCGGCAGGCGGCTGTCCGGTCGGGTTACCGCCACCAGGTGGGCGATGCCGAATTCGGCGGCCGCCTCCAGGACCGCGACGCTGTCGTCGATCATCAGCGTCCGTTCCGGCACCAGGGGAAGTTCCCGTTTCAGGTGCTGCCAGAAGCGCCGATCTTCCTTGGGATAGCCGTAATGATGGCTGCAGACGATATGATCGAAGAAAACTCGCAGACAGGTGCGTTCCAACTTCAGCGCCAATGCGTCGGGATGGGCGTTGGTGACCAACCAGAGCGACTTGCCGGTGCGTCGCACAGCCTCGAGAAAGTCGGTCACATGGGGGAGAATCCGGATCAGATCGGCGACCTCCGCTTTGAGACCGCTGAGGTCAAGCGCAAGTTCCCGGCTCCAGTAATCCAGACAATACCACGCCAGTTTTCCCTGGAGGGCGTCGAACCGGGGCAGAAGTTTCCGTTTGGCCTCGGCCAGGGTAAGCCCGTGGCGTTGAGCGTAACGCCGGGGAACGAATTCGAGCCAAAAGTGGTTGTCGAAGTTCAGGTCCAACAAGGTGCCGTCCATGTCCAGCAGGACCGAATCGATGCGATGCCAGGGGAGGGCGATTTGGTTCCTGTTCATAAAGACGTAGAATAACGCGATCGTTTGTCGAGGAGTACTTCATGCAAAGAACGGATCTGGCGGTTTTGCAAACGGCGGTCGTCGATGTCGCCCGCCGGGCGGGGCGGCGGATTCTGAAGATCTATGGGTCGGAATTCGACGTGGCGTTCAAAGAGGACCGTTCCCCGTTGACGGCGGCCGACACCGCGGCCCATCGCTGCCTGATGGAAGTGCTGCCGACGTTGGGGGATGGGTATCCGGTCCTTTCCGAGGAAGCCAGCGATCTGCCTTTCGAGGAACGGCGTCGATGGCGGACCTATTGGCTGGTGGATCCGCTGGACGGAACCAAGGAGTTCATCAACCGCAACGGGCAATTCACCGTCAACGTGGCCCTGATCCACGACCACGAGCCGGTACTGGGCGTGGTGCACGTTCCGGTACGGAACACTACCTATTACGCCGCCCGGGGACTCGGTGCCTTCAAACGGAGCGGTGACGGGGAGCCGCGGGCGATCCGCGTGCGCAAGCCGGCGCCGGAGAAACTGGTGATCGTCGGCAGCCGCTCCCACCAAACCCCGGCGTTCGCCGAATATCTCGAACGCCTGGACGGGGAGTACGAGTTGATCTCCATCGGCAGTTCCCTGAAGTTCTGTCTGGTGGCTGAAGGCCGGGCCGATCTTTACCCGCGCCTGGGGCCCACGTCCGAATGGGACACCGCGGCGGCGCACTGCGTCGTGGTCCAGGCGGGCGGCTTCGTGGTCGATCTCAGCGGCAAGCCGCTGCGCTACAACACCAAGGCCTCGGTTCTCAATCCCTACTTTTTGGTCTATGGGGATGATTCCCGGGACTGGCTGGCTTTTATTCCGGAAAACTTGTAAGGTTTCGACAAAAATTGATTTGGCTCAAAATCGGGCTTCGGGTTCGAAGCTATAGTCAGCTTCCCTTTGAACGACAATCAGGAGGAGGGGAGCTTATGGCTTTCATGACCTGGACCGCTGAGCAGTTCGGGACCAACGTCGGCGTCTGCGACCAGCAGCATCAAAAAATATTCGATCTGGTCAACAGCCTGGTGGAAGCCGTTCAGGCCGGAGACCGCGCGGCGACGGGCAGGTGCCTTGACGAGCTGATCGACGTGGTGGTCGATCACTTCCGGACCGAGGAAGAAATGATGCAGAAGTACGACTATCCGGACTACCAGGCCCACAAGGATGCGCACGACAAATTGGTGGCGACCTGTGCCGATCTGCAGAAGAAATTCCACGCCGGTGAGGCGGAAGTCACGGCGGAGACCGCCGAGTTCGTCCGTGACTGGCTGTACAATCACATTCCCAAGGTCGACAAACCTTACGGCCCCTTCCTGAACGAGAAGGGCGTCCACTGAAACCGTCGGCTCGAGGCGTATCCTCGAACGGGGATGCGCCTTGCGCCCCGGTTTCAGGGCCGGATCGCCTCGTCCCGCCAGGTTTTGTAGGGCCGCTGGGCCAGGCAGGTATTGTAGTAACGGGCGTCCTCCGTCACCTCCCGCCCCAGCCAGGGGGGAACGGCGAACGGTTCGTCCGGACGTTGCAGTTCGATCTCGGCCACGATCAGGCCGGCGTTGTCCCCTTCGAAGACGTCGATCTCCCACGTGTGTCCCCGGTAGGGAACGAAGTGGCGCCGCTTTTCGATCAAAGGACCCTGGCACAGGGTGTCGAGCATTTCCCGGGCGTCGGCGAAGGGGATCTCGTATTCGTACTCGTGACGCCGGGCGCCGATGGTGACGCTCTTGATGTTGAGCCAGCCCCGGCCTTCCACCGTCCGCACCCGAACCGAGCAGCCCCGGGCCTGGTTCAAATAACCCTGCCGGATGTGGACGCAGCGCTGGACTGCTCCACGCCAGCGGTCGTCGGCGACCAGAAACTTCCGTTCGATTTCCAGGGCCACGTCAGGGTCCCAGCCGTTTGTGGCTCCCGTCGCACAAGGGTGGGGTCTGGGTGTGTTTGCAGCCGCAAAAATAGACCGTGCCGGACTTCTCCGCGGTCCAGGCCAAGGGGGCGAGACCGGTCCCCTTGTGGGAACCGTCGCAGAAGGGCTGGCTTTGACTGCGGCCGCAACTGCACCAGTAGTAGGTCTTGCCGCTTTCGACTTCCACCGCGAACGGCGTCTTGCTGGCAATCACGGGGTTACCCATGTCGTCCTCCACTCAGGCTGTTCCGTTTTTATGGTAAATCGGAAACGGCGCCGCTGTCACGCCGGCTCGACACCGATCCGTTCGCTTTTTCGGGTTCCGGCGGGGGTGGGGGCAAGGTCATGCGGTGGCGGTGTGGCGGAGGGCGCGGTCGTCCACGACGCGGTTGCGGCCCTGCTGTTTGGCCAGGTAGAGGGCCTGGTCCGCCCGTTCGATGAAACGGTCCACGGTGTCGTCGGGACGCAGGCCGGCGATGCCGATGGACAGGGTGACCTGGCCGATGGGTTCCTGGTTGTCGCGGCGCTGCAGTTGGGTTTTGGCCAGCGTTTCCCGGATCTGCTCGGCGATATGGAGGGCCTGCATTCGGTCGCACGATTGCAGCAGAATGGCCATTTCCTCACCGCCGTAGCGGGCGGCGAGCTGGCCTTTGGGAAGGAATCGCTTGATGATCCCGGCCGCGTAACGCAGCACTTTGTCTCCGGTCAGATGACCGTAGCGGTCGTTGATTTTTTTGAAATGATCCAGGTCCAACAACAGCAGGAAGGTGGTTTCCGGTTCGGGATTCTGCAATATCTGTTGAATCTTGATGTCGAAGGCCCGGCGGTTGAGCAGACCGGTGAGGGCGTCGGTGA
>JALSSF010000108.1 GCA_026984375.1 Methylothermaceae bacterium
GGTTGTGGGGCGGAATGTTGGTGGCCATCCCCACGGCGATGCCGGCGGAACCGTTCACCAGCAGGTTGGGCAGCTTGGCCGGCAGGACCTCGGGTTCGCGCTCGGACTCGTCGTAGTTGGGGACGAAGTCCACCGTCTCCTTGTCGAGATCGGCCAGCAGCTCGTGGGCGATGCGGGCCATGCGCACCTCCGTGTAACGCATCGCCGCCGGCGGGTCGCCGTCCACCGAGCCGAAGTTGCCCTGCCCGTCGACGAGCACGTAACGCATCGAAAACGGCTGGGCCATGCGGACGATGGTGTCGTAGACCGCCGCGTCTCCGTGGGGATGGTACTTACCGATCACGTCGCCGACGACGCGGGCCGATTTCTTGTAGGGTTTGTTCCAGTCGTTGCCCAGTTCGTGCATGGAATACAGCACCCGCCGGTGCACCGGCTTGAGGCCGTCGCGCACGTCCGGCAGGGCCCGACCCACGATCACGCTCATGGCGTAATCGAGGTAGGACTGTTTCATCTCCTCTTCGAGGGAGACGGGAAGGATCTCTTTAGCGAATTCACTCATAAACTTCCGATTTCCGACGGCTGGCGGATCGTTCGACGCAGCATCGGCGGGTTCAGGGAACCCGGCTCCCCACCGCGACAAATTTTTGAATTATACCACTTTACCGGATCTAGACGCGGAATCCGGCGGCAAGTTCAGCAAAATCAATAACGTATGAAATGCTTCCGGTAATACTTCAGCTCCTCGATGGATTCGAGGATGTCGGCCAGGGCTTCGTGGGCGTTCTTCTTTTTAAAGCCTTCCTTCAGGTCCGGGGCCCAGCGGCGCACCAGTTCCTTGAGGGTGGAGACGTCGAGGTTGCGGTAATGGAAGTAGGCCTCCAGATCGGGCATCCAGCGGGCCAGGAAACGGCGGTCCTGACAGATGCTGTTGCCGCACATGGGCGATTCGCCCGGTGGCACCCAGCGCTTGAGAAACTCGAGGGTCAGGCGCTCGGCCTCACGCTCGCGCACCTGGCTGCGGCGCACGCGGTCGATGAGGCCGGAAGCGCCGTGGTGATCCTGATTCCATTTGTCCATCGCCGCCAGCCGCTCCTCGGGCTGATGGATCGCCAGCACGGGACCGGTGGCTAGGACGTTGAGATCCTTGTCGGTGACCACGGTGGCGATTTCGAGGATGGCGTCACGGTCGGGATCGAGGCCGGTCATTTCCAGATCGATCCAGATGAGATTGAGGTTCTCGGGGCTGTCGGTCATGCAGGGAATTCCTTATGTCATGGGTTGTCACCGATTGTAGCAGAGGCTAAGCTGTGGATTCGTTTCAGCAGGATTGACACTGAGTCGCATGAACACCTTCACCTTCGTTTTCTTGCTGGCCTTGGCCGCCTCCCTGGGAATCGAGTTCTGGCTGGCCCGGCGCCATGCCGCCCACGTGCAAGCCCATCGCGACCGGGTGCCGGAACCCTTCCAGGGCACCATCAGCCTGGAGGCCCATCAAAAGGCCGCCGACTACACCCTAGCCAAACTCAGGGTCCTGAAAATCGGCCGGCTGCTCAGCGCCGTCCTGTTGTTGCTGTTCACGCTGGGGGGCGGCATCGACGCCATCGACCGTTTTCTCGACCGCTTCGAACTCGGCCCCATCGGCCACGGCGTGACGCTGATCCTGGCGGTCACGTTCCTGATGGCGCTGGCGGAACTGCCCCTGTCGGTCTATCAGACCTTCGTCGTCGAGGAAAAATTCGGCTTCAACCGCACGACCCCGGCACAGTTCGTCAAGGATTTGATCCTGCAGGCGATTCTGGCCCTGGTCATCGGGGCGCCCCTGTTGGCCCTGATCCTCTGGGTGATGGATCGCGCCGGATCCTGGTGGTGGCTGATCGCCTGGGTCATCCTCATGGGTTTCTCCCTGTTCATGAGCTGGGCCTACCCGACCCTGATCGCCCCCCTGTTCAACAAATTCACCCCCCTGGAAGACCCCGGCCTGCGGGAACGCATCCAGCGCCTGCTGCAACGCTGCGGCTTCCACAGCAAGGGGATCTTCGTCATGGACGGCTCGCGCCGCAGCGCCCACGGCAACGCCTATTTCACCGGCCTGGGCAACAACAAGCGCATCGTCTTCTTCGACACCCTGATGAACGCCCTGGAACCCGAAGAATTGGAGGCGGTGCTGGCCCACGAACTGGGCCATTACAAGCGCAAACACGTCATCAAGATGCTGGCCACCAGCGCCGTGCTCAGTCTGACCGGCCTCGCCCTGCTGGGCTGGCTGGCCCAGCAGCCGTGGTTCTACCAGGGATTGGGGGTGTCGCGTCCGTCCAACGCCACCGCCCTGCTGCTGTTCATGCTGATCCTGCCGGTGTTCAGCACCTTTCTGCAACCGCTGCTGGCCGCGATTCAGCGCAAGTACGAATTCGAGGCCGACGCCTTCGCCGCCGGCCTGACCCGTCCGGAGGCGCTGATCCGCTCGCTGGTCAAACTCTATCGGGACAATGCCGCCACCCTGACCCCGGACCCCCTGTACGCGGCCTTCCATTACAGCCATCCCCCGGCGGCGATCCGCATCCAGCATTTGCAACGGCTGAAGGAAAGCACCGCCACGTGAACACCACCACCCGCACCGGCCTGGTGGTCGCCACCTACGGCAAAAGCTGGGCCATCGAAGACGACAACGGCAACCTCTTTCACTGCCACGCTCTGCGCCGTTGCCCTCAGCCCTGCGTGGGCGACCGGGTTCGCTGGCAACCGGCCGATTCCGGCCGTGGCCGCATCGTCGAAATCCTGCCCCGCAGAACCCTGTTGACCCGGCCCGGACGGGCCGGCCACCCGAGGCCGGTGG
>JALSSF010000109.1 GCA_026984375.1 Methylothermaceae bacterium
ACCGGTGTGTGGGGATGGAAATTGATGTCAACGTAAAGTTGGCCGGTCACCAGGCTTTGCAGTTTCAGTTGGGCCCGCAGGCCGTTCTGGATCAGGTCCTCCAGATCGGGACGCTGCCACGGCAGGCGGCTTTCTCCGATCATCTGCACGTGGCCTCGTTTCACCTCGATGACGACCTGGGTCAGCAAACTGTTAGCCTTGGGGTCATAGATCACCCGGATGTCGGTCACCTTGCCGATCTGCACCCCGCGCATCTTCACCGGGGCGCCGATGTTGAGACCGTTGACCGATTCGCCGAAGAAGATGACATAGCGGTCGCGTTCGGTCCACAGTTCTTCGCCGCCGAAAACGAAGACCGCGGCGAAGAACAACGCGATCGCGCCGATGACGAAGGCGCCGATCAGAGTGGGATTGGCCCGTTTGCTCATAAGGTTCCTCCTCGGGTCAGGAATTCGCGGACTTTGGGATCGGCGTGATGGAGTAGTTCCCGGGGCGGCCCCTGGGCGATCATGGTCTTGCGCTCGGCGTCGAGGAACACGGAATTGGTGCCGATGGCCAGAATGCTGGGCAGCTCGTGGGTGACGATCACCACCGTGGCCCCGAGACTGTCGCGCAGTTCCACGATCAGGTCGTCCAGCCGTTTGGCGCTGACGGGATCGAGGCCGGCGGAGGGTTCGTCGAAGAACAGGATCTCCGGGTCCAGGGCGATGGCCCGCGCCAGCCCGGCGCGCTTTTGCATGCCGCCGCTGATTTCGTAGGGATAATAGTTTTCGAAACCCTTCAGACCGACCAGGGCCAGTTTCAGGGAAGCCAGGGCCATGATCTCCGCATCGTCCAGATCGGTGTATTCCCCGAGGGGCAGGCCGACGTTCTCCGCCAGGGTCATGGAACTCCACAGGGCGCCGCTCTGATACAGCACGCCGATACGGCGCAGCAGCGCGGTCCGGGTGGACGGATCCGCGTTCCAGAAATCCACCCCGTCGTAGAGTATCCGTCCCTTCGCCGGGCGGATCAGGCCGATCAGGTGGCGCAGCAGGGTGCTCTTGCCGCAGCCGGATCCGCCCATGATGATGAAAATGTCGCCGCGGCCGATGGTGAAATTCAGGTCGCGCTGGATCACCCGGTCCCCGTAGGCCATGGTCAGGTCGTGGACGACGATGTGCGGTTCGGTCACGTCAAATCCCCAACCGGGTGAACAGGATGGTGAGCAGGGAGTCGGCCACCACGATGGCCACGATGGCGCTGACCACGGCCGATGTGGCCGCTTCGCCCACCGCCTGGGCGCTGCGCCGGCACTGGATGCCCCGGAGGCAGCCGGCGGTCGCGATGAGAATCCCGAAGACCACCGCCTTGATCAACCCGACTCCAAGGTCCTGGAGGCTGAGGGCGGTGCGGGTCTGGGTGACGTATTCCAGGACGGTCAGGTCGAAGACGCTTACGGCGGCCAGGCCGCCTCCCAGCAGACCGATCAGATCGGCGTAGAGGGTCAGCAAAGGAACCATGACGATCAGGGCGATCATCCGCGGCAGCACCAGGAATTCCATGGGCGACAGCCCCAGGGTCTTCAGGGCGTCGATTTCCTCGTTCACCTGCATGGTGCCCAACTGGGCGGCATAGGCGGCACCGGTGCGTCCCGCCATGATGACCGCCGTCATCATGGCGCCCATTTCCCGCAGCGTCCCCAGGCCCACCAGGTTGGCCACGTAGACCTGGGCCCCGAACATCTGCAGTTGAATCGCCCCCACGTAGGCCAGTATCAGCCCCATCAGCAGGGCGATCAAGGTTACGATGGGCAGGGCGTCCGGACCGCATTCCTGCAGCACCAGCCACAGATCCCGGAGGCGGAACCGGGCCCGGCCGCGGATCAAACGCAGGAGACTCAGGGCGGTTTCACCGATGAAAGCGACGAACGCCTGGGTCTGGTCGAACAGGTTCAGGGTCCGAAGGCCTACCCGTTCCAGCCAGCCCGGCGACCTGGGGGCTCCGGCGGTCGTGGTGGGGGTGACCGCAGCGGCCAGGTGCAACAGGCGGCGCACGCCCTCGGGAAGCCCACGGCAGTCCAGTTCGATGTCGTGCCGGCGGCAGAATTCCCGTAGCTGCTCCAGGAACAGCAGCAAGGCGCTGTCCCAGGCTTGGATGCCGCCGTCCTCGATCACCACCTGCTTGCATCGGGTTTCCTCGAGGGCGAGGATCACCTCGCCGACGGTGGGCCGTTGCGGAGTGGCGATACGCCAGTCGCCGCCCAGGCAGACGTGCAGACGACCTTCCTTCTGGCGCAGCGCCAGCATCGCCGTGGGGGCGGGCTCGGTCATAAATCGGGAACCGGGTGGAAAAATCGTTGTATATTGAAGTGAATCCATCTTACAGGAGGCGACGATGGCCCACAACATGCGTGCCATGGTGCTGGAGCGTCCCGGCAGGCCGTTGAAATTGGTCCGGCGTCCGATTCCCCGTCCGGGGCCGGGGCAACTGCTGCTCCGGGTCAAGGCCTGTGGGGTATGCCGTACCGATCTGCACGTGGTGGACGGGGATTTGCCCCAGACCCGCCTGCCCATCGTCCCCGGCCATGAAGTGGTCGGGGAGGTCGTGGAGTTGGGGGAGGGGGTGAGCGGGTTCGAGCCCGGGCAGCGGGTCGGGGTTCCCTGGTTGGGACACACGTGCGGCCGTTGCCGCTACTGCCGCATGGGACGGGAGAATCTCTGCGATCGTCCCGGCTTCACCGGTTGCACCCTGGATGGCGGCTATGCCGATTACGTGGTCGCCGACGCCCGTTATTGTTTCGTCCTGCCGGACGGCTACGACGACCTTCACGTCGCTCCCTTGCTGTGCGCCGGTCTGATCGGCTACCGCTCCTACGCCATGGTCGAGGACGCGGAGCGGATCGGCCTCTACGGCTTCGGCGCCGCGGCCCACATCATCGCCCAGGTGGCGATCCGCCAGGGAAAGGAGATCTATGCGTTCACCCGCCCCGGGGACACCGAGGCCCAGGCGTTCGCAAGGAAACTGGGAGCCAGGTGGGCCGGGGACAGTACAGAAAGACCGCCGGTGGAACTGGACGGGGCGATCATCTACGCCCCGGTCGGCGCCTTGGTCCCGGCGGCCCTCAGGGCGGTCCGCAAGGGAGGGCAGGTGATCTGCGCCGGTATCCACATGAGCGACATTCCCGCTTTCCCTTACGCGATTCTGTGGGGGGAACGGAGCCTTCGTTCCGTGGCCAATCTGACCCGCCGCGACGGCGAGGAGTTTCTGGCCATCGCGGCGCGGATACCGATTCATACGCAGGTTCATCCTTACCCCTTGGAGGAGGCCAACCGTGCCCTTGACGATCTGCGCCACGGCCGTTTCCAGGGCGCGGCGGTGTTGGTGCCCTGAACGGCTGCTCGCTGTCCTGCTGTGGGCCTTGGCCCTGCCCTTGTGGGCCGCCGCCAACGATGTCGAAGAGGCCCGTCTGACGGCCGGGTTGCTCGAGGGGACGTCCACCGGGCGGGTCATACAGTTGCAGCGTGACGGAGGCTCGTTTCCGGCGCTGCTCGAGGAAGCCCGCCCGGCATACCGGAAGGGACTGGTGATCCTGCTGCCGGAAGCCGGCCTGCGGGCCGATGCCGGCTTGGCCGGCAGGCTGCAGCGGATCATGCCCGAGTACGGCTGGAGCGCGCTCAGCCTCCAGCTTCCCGTTCTGGAGCCGGAAGCCCGTCCCCACGAATACTGGACTCTGGTGCCGGAGGCGGTCGAACGCCTCAAATTCGCCATCGCCGCCATGAAGGGCGAAGGCCTGCAAAACATCGCTCTGGTGGGGCACGGCTTCGGCGCGGCGGTGGCGCTGAACTATCTCAGCCGCGATCCGGATCCGGCGGTCCGGGCGGTCGTCCTGTTGAGCTCCTGGTGGCCGATGGAGCGGGCGGCCCGACTGCGGGACTGGCTGACCGCGGTGAAAGTGCCGGTTTTGGACGTTTACGGGGAAAGCGACGCCCGGGAAATCCGGCACACGGCGCGGGAGCGGCATTCGATCCTGAAAGGCCGCAAAGGCTATCGCCAGTGGCGCATCAGCGGGGTGGGGCACCATTATCGGGATCGGGAGGCCTGGTTGGCCAAACGGATCTACGGTTGGTTGGAGCGAGTGGCTCCAGGTATCGAGGTGACGAGCGATGAGTGACGAAAGCGAACTGTTTCATCAGGCCATGTCCGGGATCCGTCCCCTGGCCACCGACAAGCTTCCCGTCCGACGTGCCGGGGGTACCACGCCGGGACAGGCCTATCGCCGGGAGGCCGCCCGCCGGGCCCTGGACGACGATTCCTTTCTGCCGACCACCTTCATCGAGCCGCTGCCCCCCCACGCCATTCTGGAATGGCGTCGTCCGGGTGTGCAGACGGGCGTGTTTCGCAAATTGCGCCGGGGAGAGTATCCGGTCGAGGCCGTGCTGGATCTGCACAACATGACCGTGGCCCAGGCGCGCCGCGAGGTGTACCGCTTCGTCCAGACCTGCCTGCGCGAGTCGGTGCGCTGCGCCCTGATCATCCATGGCAAGGGCAGCCGCCAATCGCCGGGTCTGCTCAAGGGTTGTCTGGCCCGTTGGCTGCCCATGCTTGGCGAGGTGCTGGCTTTCCACAGTGCCTGCAAGTACCATGGCGGCAGCGGGGCGGTCTATGTGCTGCTGAAGAAAAGCGCCCTCGAGAAGGAGCGCAACCGGCGCCGCTTTCAACTGGCGGAACGATGATCCCGTTGCCGGCGATCGTCCGCCGTTTCGCCTTTCCCCGGGGCCGGCTCGCCATCGTCCCCCTGGGGCGGGGGCTGATCAACGACAGTTGGCTGGTGACCGCTTCCCGCAAGCGGGGGGTGCTGCAGCGCATCAACCGCCACGTGTTTCCCGAACCTGACCGGATCATGGCCAATATCGCCACGGTCGCTCGCCATTTGGCCGCACGGCCCGACCGGCGCCTGCGACTACCGACGTTGATCGCCGCCCGGGCCGGCGGGAACTTCGTCCGGGCCGGCGGTGAATTCTGGCGCCTGTGGCACTACCTGCCCGCCGTCACCCTGGAACGGGTGGACCATCCCGATCTCGCTTTCCGGTTGGGATGGAGCCTCGGCCATCTACACCGGCTGCTGGCGGAGATCGACCCGGCCGATCTGTACGACACCCTGCCAGGATTCCACGTTACTCCCACCTATCTGGATGCCTTCGACCAGGCGCTGGCCGCCCGGCAGGACGCCTTCTCCCCGGCGCTGGAACGCGCCTGCGATTTCGTCCAGCGCCGCCGCGAGCGCGCTGCGGTGCTGGAACGGGCCAACCTGCCGCTGCGGGTGATCCACGGCGACCCCAAGCTGGACAACGTTCTCTTCGACCCGGAGAGCTTGCGACCGTTGGCGTGGGTGGATCTGGACACCCTCAAGCCGGGCTTGTGGCTCTGGGACATCGGGGACTGTGTTCGCTCCGCCTGCGGTGCCGAGGGGAGTCTGGATCTGTCCCTGACCGCTGCCCTGCTCGATGGCTGGCTGGCAGAGGCGGGACGTTGGCTGACCGAGGCCGAGATCGGCCTGCTGCCCGAAGCGATCTGGCTCCTCCCCTTCGAACTCGGGCTCCGTTTCCTGACCGACCACCTCCAGGGGGATCGGTATTTCAAAGTAGGATTCCGGGGGGAAAACCTGCGTCGCGCTCTGGCACAGTTCGCCCTGACGGAGGACATCGAGCGCCAATGGGGCGATCTGCTCGGCCTTCGCCCGTTCCGACGTGGGCGGCGTTACAGTAGCACCTGAAAGATCAGCGAGCGGGCCTGGGACTGGAGAATCTCCAGCTGGTTGTTGGCCCGGCAACGAGCGTTGATTTCGTCGAGATTTTCCAAGGCCAGGCGGATGACTTTCTCGGTGATACCGGGACAGTGGGCCTCGATCTCCATCAGATTGGAGAAGGGCAGGGCGTAGACCAGGCGGGCGATGTGGTTGGCCAGGATGGCGATGGTGGTGGGATAGATGCGGTTGCCGGTGATCTGCTTCAGGGCCAGCACCGTGGCGGTGTAGGAATCGCCGCAGCCAGTGGCGTCCTTGTGGCTGATGTCGCAGCCGGACTCCTGGATGATCCGGTCGATCCGATCGCCGGTGGCCTTGTCGATGATGGGGATGTAGTACTGCACCTTCTTCCGGACGCCTTCCTTCTTGTCTTCGTATTTGAAGCTGGCGATGGTGGGATTGGAACCGTCGGTGATGAAAACGCTTTCCTTGACCCCGAAACGATGGAGAATGTCGGCACAGCGTTGGGCGACGATCCGGCGTTTGATGGGATCTTCCGGCAGCACCAGGGTCTTTTCCTTCTTCTGCAGTTCGGTCTTGAAGATCCCGAACAGCCGCACGAAACTGACCCGGCCGACGCCGGGCTGGGCTTCACCGTCGTGGTATTCCTCCAGATAGCGCAACAGAACGTCGTCGTCGCGGATATAGCTGGAACTGGACTTGCGGATCCAGGCCAGGGCTTCCCCCAGGTTCAGGGTCATGGTTTCGCAAACTCCGATGGGCGAGGCATAGGGGTCGATGCCGTCGCGGATCTGGTTGGAACCGACGCTCCAGACCACCGAGTGGTCCTTGAGATCGTTGCGCACCCGCACCGCCACGTCCCAGAAAATGCGGTCGTCCGGCTGGTTGTGGAGCAGCAGGAAGCGGGGCGTGCGCATGGAGGGAATCGGTCGTTTGGGGTTGATTTCCCCGTACGGAGTGCTGAAGTAGATCTCGGCACCGGTGTCCTTGTTCTTGATGAACACCGAGCGGCGGGGGTTGCCGTCGACCCAGATCACATGTAGATTGGGAAAGGGTTCCGCCTGCTTCTGCACCGCCTCGGCCTGCTCTTCGGGCAGGGTCAGATACAGATGGGCTTTGGGCAGATTTTCCTCTGGCAGCCCCAACGCCCGGCACAGGGCCAGATTGATGATGGCGCTGTCCACGGTGGTGTTGAAGGCGCCACCGCCGAGGCCGCGGTGGATTTCGGTCTCCGCCGCCGGAAAACCGAAGTTCAGGGTCAGAGGTCTGGGATCGTCGGTGACCACCGTCAGGGTGACGATGGACGATTGCTCGACGATGTCGATCGAGGCGGCCGGCAGCTTGGGGATTCCCTGGGCGATCTTTTCCTGGATGCTGGCCGAGCGGCAGGTGGTGACCTTCTGTTCGGCCTCCCGGAAAACGGCGTCGGGAACCTCGATACGGATATCCTCCACCGTCCCGCATTCGATCGAGGTGGAAACCACGTCACAGTCGCCCGGCTCCCGCTTGACGACGTAGCTGAGACTTTCCGGAATCGTGGCGGACAATGGGTTGGCGGTGGAGGTGTGTTCGGTCATTAGAATTACGTACCTGGTTCCTTGTGAGGTTGCAGATCGTGCGTCGAATGCTGAGTCGGATAACGTTACCTGCTGAAACGGGGGTTTGTCAAGGTGGGTGGCGGCGCGGGTGGTGGAAAATTTTCTTGTATTTCAATTTGTTACAGCGGGTAGCGGCGCAGGAACCGCCCCAGCAGGATCACGGCGGCCGTCAGGGAAAACAGGCCGCTGACCGTGTCCGGACGCCAGTCGGCCGACACCCAGGGAATCCCGGGAAACACCAGCCCCAGGAAGGAAAAGGCGTTGCCGATTATGTGGGCCGCCATAGTGACGTACACACTCCCGCCGCGGGCCACGTAAGCGGCCAGTATCACGCCCAGAGGCAAGGCGGCGGCGACCTGCAGCGGTTTGGCGTGGATGAGAGCGAACAGCAGCGTCGTGCTCACGACGGCGGTGCGGATACCGAAGCGGCGTTTGACGGCCGCCAGCAGCAGGCCGCGAAACAACAGTTCCTCGAGGGCAGGGGCCAGCAGAACGGCCACGGCAGCCAGGGCGGCCCATTCGCCCGGGCCGGCGGGATGGAAAAGTCGCAGATAACTGTCGACCAGGGATTCGGGAGCCAGCCACAATACGGTGGCATCCGAAGCGAAGGCGATGGCCTGGAACCAGAGGACGATCCGTATCGCTTCTCGCCAGGAGATCGGCTTCAGGCCCAATTCGGTCGGGTCGAAGCACGACAGCCGGCGTTGTAACCACCACAGCAACAACGTTTCCGTGAGCAGCAGAGTCCGCCACAGCCAGTTCGGTCCCAACAGCAGCATCAGGGCCGTGCTGACCAGTTGGATACCGGCAGCATAGAGGGCGATGAGGCCCAGGGCGAGGCCGATGGTGGGGCTCCTCATGCAGCGGTCAGACCCACGGTGCGCTTGGGAAACAGGCTTTCCAGTTGGCCAGTGCCAGCGTCGAACCAGCCGCTGCCCAGGCCGAAGCCACGGTAGCGCACCATGACGAAGCCGCTGCGGCAGTCTTTCCCCTGTTCCCCGTTCAGGGGAAAGGTGCAGCGCCGCAAATAGGCTTCCAGTTGGCCGGTTTCCAGGTCGATCACCTGACGGGTGGCCAAAGGGGCCAGCAGCAGGGTACCGGCGGTGGTGACCTTGGGTGGCCGGGTCGCGGTTTTGAGGATCTCCAGCCCCATCACCGCCGGCTGAGGGTGTCGGGGCGGGCGGTGATCGTGCCGGACCAGGTGGATGCCACGGCTGCTGCGGCGCCAGGGTAGCCACTGCGCCAGGCAGTCCGGCGGCAGTCCGTGGTGGTCCAGCAGCCAGCGTCGCAGTTCCGGCGCCTCGATCGCCGCCACGCCGGCCGCCTCGACCCGGGGGGCTTCGGCGTCTTCGGCCTTTTCCAGCACCGCGGCGAAGAAGCCGCCGGTGTCGTTGTGGTGGGGCCACAGGCGTAAACTCAATTCCACCTGAGGATCGAAGCGTTGTCCCTGCCATTCGGTGATACCGGGAGCGGTACGCAGGCCGGGGATCCTGGCCGGCACCACCCGCACTGCGCTGCCGAAGTGACGCAGCACTGCGTCCACCACCGCTTCGTTCTCCTCCGGCGCGAAGGTACAGGTGGAATAGACGATGCGGCCGCCGGGACGGCACAGGGCCACGGCGCGACGCAGCAGGGCCTGCTGCAGGCGGGCGTAGCGGGTCGAGACTTCAGGTCCGTAGTGTTCCAGGGGACCGTGGCGCCGCAGGGTGCCCTCGCAGGAGCAGGGGGCATCCACCAGGATGCGGTCGAAGGCGCCGGCGGCGTTGGGGTAGCTGGCGCCGTCCCACACCGTCAGGCTGACGTTGAGCAGTCCCAGGCGTTCCAGATTGGCGCGCAGGGGGCGTATACGGCCGACGAGAACGTCGTTGGCCACCACCGTGCCCCGTCCCTCGAGGGCCACGGCGATCTGGGCGGTCTTGCCACCCGGGGCGGCGCACAGGTCGAGGATGCGTTCCCCGGGCCGGGGATCGAGCAGGCGCACGGGCAATAACGATGCCTCCTCCTGGCAGTGGGCCAGGCCGGCGAAGTACCACCACTGTCCCCCCACCGGGGTGTCGGGTGGCAGACGGAAGGCGCCGGGATACCAGAGGACCGGCTCGGGATCGAGTCCCTCGCTCCGGAGGACGGCGGCCAGGGTTCCGGCCGCCAGGCGCAGCGGATTGGCCCACAGGCAGCGGGGCAGGGGACGGTTCAGGGCGGCCACGAAGGCGTCCCAGTCGTCGATCAGGGGCCGATAGCGGACCAGAGCTTCGAGGGGGAGGTCGGAGGGATATGCAGATGCATGGTTTTTGCTCATAGCGGGTTAGCGTACCACCCGGATCTCGACATCCAGTTGCACTTTCTCCCAAGCCCGGTCTGTGGTCAGGACTGGGATACTGAGACGCAGACCTAAGGCCAGGCAGGCTCGATCTCCGAGGGATAGTCCAAGCGAACGAGTCTTGGGTCGGAGGTGAGCAATTTGTGTACCGTCCTCTGGAAGCAACGGTTCCACTTTCAGGGATTGTCCTAGAAGACCCTGTTGCTCCAGTTCGGTTTCCAAGAGATCCGGGTCGAGGCCGGTTTCGGCCACTTTGGATAGTACCTCGGCCCAGTTCACGGCACTGATGACAGCATCTCTGGCTAGTGCACGTTCTACCATCGCGGCGCCCGGTTCTTCATTCAGATAGGCGAGCAGGGCTGAGGCGTCGAGTACCGAACTACTCATATTCAGCCTCGACCCGCCGTTCTTTGATCAGCTCTTCAGACAGGCGGCGGTGGGCAGCGGTGGGTACCAGCTTGCGTAGGATTCCCCGTCCACGTCGGGCGGCCTCACGGAGACTGAGTAGCCTCAAGACCCCATCGGGTTCAACTGCCAGGATCAAAGCATCTCCCTTTTTGAGTCCCAATTGCTTACGGACCTCGGAAGGTAATACCAGCCGCCCCCGCTGATCGATGTGAACAGTATAGTGATGGGATTCCATGATTGTGACCCATAATAACTATGGTGCCCATGATAATCCGCCTTGAGGGAAAAATGGAGTTGGCCTTTCAACCTTTTGGCTTTCAATCCGATGGCTTCCCGGGGATCGAGGGTCGGAATCACACTGACACACCGCCCAGCGAAGGAATTCCCGGGGCTCGATTCTCGAGGCCGGGAAAAGAAAGTATCGGCCGAAGTGGTTTCGATATCCGGCCGTCGGACAAAAAAAGCGCCCGTAAAGGGCGCTCGACAGGTCGATTGAGCAACGCGGCCGGGGGCCAAGTCGTCATTTCTTGCGGAAGACGATCTTGCCGTCCTCGGCGTCGGCGACGATGGTGTCGCCGGGGCCGAACTTGCCGGCCAGGATTTCCATCGCCAGCGGTTCCTCGATGAGATGCTGGATGGCGCGGCGCAGCGGCCGGGCACCGAACACCGGGTCGTAGCCGGCCTCGGCGATGACGTCCAAGGCGCCTTCGGTGACCTCCAGCTTCATCTCCCGCTCTTCCAGCCGCCGCTGCAGCCGGGCGATCTGCAGTCGGGCGATGTTGTGGATGTGGGCCCGGCCCAGCGGGTGGAACACCACGATCTCGTCGATGCGGTTGACGAACTCCGGCCGGAAGTGGCGGTTGACGTAGGTCATGACCTCGTTCTTGATGACCTTGTAATCGGCGCCTTCCTGGGCCAGTTCCTGGATCCGGTCGGAACCCAGGTTCGAGGTCATGATCACCACGGTGTTGCGGAAGTCCACCGTGCGGCCATGGCTGTCGGTGAGGCGGCCGTCGTCGAGGATCTGCAGCAGGATGTTGAACACGTCCGGATGGGCTTTTTCCACCTCGTCGAACAGGATCACCGAATAGGGCTTGCGCCGTACCGCCTCGGTGAGATAACCGCCCTCCTCGTAGCCGACGTAGCCCGGCGGGGCGCCGATGAGACGAGCGACGGCGTGTTTCTCCATGAACTCGGACATGTCGATCCGGATCATGGCCTGCTCGGTGTCGAACAGGAATTCCGCCAGAGCCTTGCACAGCTCGGTCTTGCCCACCCCGGTGGGACCGAGGAAGAGGAACGAACCCACCGGACGGTTGGGATCCGACAGTCCGGCCCGGGAACGGCGGATGGCGTTGGCCACGGCGGTGACCGCCTCGTCCTGGCCGACCACGCGCCGGTGGAGTTCTTCCTCCAGGCGCAGGAGCTTCTGCTTCTCGCTCTCCAGCATCTTGGACACCGGGATGCCGGTCCACTTGGAGACGATCTCGGCGATCTCCTCTTCGGTGACCTTGTTGCGCAGCAGCTTGAATTCCTTCTGCTCCGCTTCCTGGGCTGCCTTGAGCTGTTCTTCCAATTGGGGAATGACGCCGTACTGGATTTCCGCCATGCGCTGCAGGTCGCCGGCGCGTTTGGCGTTCTCCAGCTCCAGACGGGCCTGTTCCAGTTTTTCCTTGATGGCCTGGGCACCCTGTAGGGCGGCTTTTTCCGCCTTCCAGACTTCCTCCAGTTCGGAGTATTCCTTTTCGAGTTTGGCGATTTCCTCTTCCAGCGCCTCCAGCCGCTTGCGGGAAGCCGGATCGGTTTCCTTCTTCAGCGCCTCGCGTTCGATCTTGAGCTGGATCAGACGGCGGTCGAGACGATCGAGGGCCTCGGGCTTGGAGTCGATCTCCATGCGGATCTTGGCGGCGGCCTCATCGATGAGGTCGATGGCCTTGTCCGGCAGCTTGCGGTCGGTGATGTAGCGGTGCGACAGGGTGGCGGCGGCGATGATGGCCGAGTCGGTGATCTCCACCCCGTGGTGCAGTTCGTAGCGTTCTTTGAGGCCACGGAGGATGGCGATGGTGTCCTCCACCGTCGGCTCGTCCACCAGCACCATCTGGAAGCGGCGCTCGAGGGCGGCGTCCTTTTCGATGTACTTGCGGTATTCGTCCAGGGTGGTGGCGCCGATGCAATGCAGTTCGCCGCGGGCCAGGGCCGGCTTCAGGATGTTGCCTGCATCCACGGCCCCTTCCGCCTTGCCGGCACCGACGATGGTGTGGATCTCGTCGATGAAGAGGATGATCCGGCCTTCCTCTCTCGCGATCTCGTTGAGGACGGCCTTGAGTCGCTCCTCGAATTCGCCGCGGAACTTGGCGCCGGCGATCAGGGCGGCCATGTCCAGGGACAGGATACGCTTGTCGCGCAGCCCTTCGGGGACCTCGCCATTGACGATCCGTTGGGCCAACCCCTCGACGATGGCGGTCTTGCCGACGCCGGGTTCGCCCACCAAGCAGGGATTGTTCTTGGTGCGCCGCTGCAGGATCTGGACGGTGCGGCGGATTTCCTCGTCACGGCCGATGACCGGATCCAGTTTGCCCTGTTCGGCCTTCTCGGTCAGATCGATGCAGTATTTTTCCAATGCCTGGCGGGTTTCTTCGGCTGCCTGGTCGGTCACTTTTTCGCCTCCGCGGATTTCCTCGATAGCCTTCTCGATGATGCTGCGGGTGGCACCGGCCTTGCGCAACAGGTCGGCCAGTTCGCCCTTGTCCTCCAGGGCGGCGAGGACGAACAGCTCGCTGGCGATGTAGGCGTCGCCCCGTTTCTGGGCGAGCTTGTCCATCAGATTGAGAATTCGCCCCAGGGCGTTGGAGATGTGCACTTCGCCGC
>JALSSF010000110.1 GCA_026984375.1 Methylothermaceae bacterium
GCGGTACACCCACGGCTACGGCGTGGTGATGACACCCGCCGCCCAGGAAGGGGAGCAGCCCATGGAATGGTACATCCGCGATCTTACCCTGTATTCACCGGTGGGATTCAGGATCGAAACGCCGGATATTTACTATGGCCAGGAAAATCTCACCTATGCGATCGTTCCCAACAAGCTGGAAGTCGCCGAAGTACCCAGCACCGAGGTGACACCGCAAAAGTATCACGGAGGCGGTGGAGTGGAACTCAAGTCCCTGTTCCGCAAATTGATCGCGGCGGTTCATTTCGGGGATCCGAAAATCTTCTTCTCCATCAACATCGAGAAAGAGAGCCGACTCAGGCTCTATCGCAACATCGTCAGTCGGGTCCGGAAACTGACACCTTATCTGATGCTGGATTTCGACCCCTACGTCGTGGTCACTTCGGACCGGTTGTACTGGATCATCGACGCTTACACCTACAGCGACTGGTATCCGGTTTCCAAACCCACCGTGTTGCCCAATCGGGGGCAGAGCAGCTCCCGGATCGAGATCAATTATCTGCGCAATTCGGTAAAGATCATCGTCGATGCTTATGATGGGCATGTGGACTTCTATGTCGCCGATCCCGACGATCCCATCATCCGGGCGTATGCCAGAGCGTTTCCTGGCGTATTCAAGCCGATCGACGCCATGCCCTACGAACTTCAGACCCAGTTGCGCTACCCGAGGGACTTCTTCCGCATCCAGATGGAAATTTACGCCAAGTACCATCAGCGGGAACCGGAACTATTCTATCAACAGGCCGATACCTGGGAGTTCGCCAAGGTCAAGGACGTGCCCAAACTGCCCTATTATCTGACGGTCCAACTGGTGGAAAAGCAACATCCCCACCTGCAACCCTTCGTTCAGATCAGTCCGTTGACGCCCATCGGGCGGGACAATCTCCGCGCCTTGGCCATCGCCGGGGTGAGGGACCTGGAGGAAGGGGCCTATGTGCCTGAACTGGTGGTCTATCGTTTCGAGAAGGAAGTCCAGGTGGACGGACCGGCACAGATCGACGCCCTGATCGATCAGGATCCGGAGATCTCCGCCGCCTTCACCCTTTGGAACCAGATGGGGTCCGAGGTGAAACGGGGACGGATCATCGTGCTTCCCGTGGGGCACTCGGTGGTCTATGTGCAGCCGGTTTATCTGGTCGCATCGGCGGAGACGAAAATCCCACAGTTGACCCGGGTGATCGTCTCCATGGCCAACGTGGTGGTGATGGAACGCACCCTGAAAGAGGCATTCGACCGTCTCCGGAAGGAATTGATGGAAAAGACCAGGCGGGAACTGGAACTACGGGGACACATCCCGAGGCCGGCACCGGTTGCCCCTATCCCCACTCCCGCCAGAGATGCACTGTAGGTGGAAAGCGGTCCCTACAGACCGCTTCGAATCAGACAGTTAAGGTCCTGACTCCTTCCGGGGTTCCCAGAAGCACGACATCGGCAGGTCTCAGGGCGAAAATGCCGACGGTGACGACGCCTGGAATGTTGTTGATCTGTCGTTCCAGTTCGATGGGCTGCAGGATTTCCAGGTTGTGCACATCGATGATCTGGCAGCCGTTGTCGGTGATGAAACCTTCACGCCACTCCGGCTGTCCCCCCAGTTTGACCATTTGCCGTGAGACGTAACTGCGCGCCATAGGGATGACCTCGATGGGAAGGGGAAAACGCCCGAGCACATCGACGTACTTGCCCTCGTCGGCGATGCAGACGAATTTGCGGCTGGCGGCGGCGATGATCTTTTCCCGGGTCAAGGCGCCGCCGCCGCCCTTGATCAACTGCAGCCGGGGATTGATTTCGTCGGCGCCGTCGACGTAGATTTCCAGATCTCCCACCGCGTTCAGATCGAGCACGGGAATGCCCAGGTCCTTGAGGCGCCGGGTCGTCGCGTCGGAGCTGGAAACCGCCCCTTCGATCTGGTGCTTGATATCGGCCAGAAGATCGATGAAATGATTGACCGTGGAACCGGTGCCGACGCCGATGACCGGAATGCCACGGACATAATCCAGGGCGGCCTCCGCCGCCTTGCGCTTGAGTTCGTCGGGAGACGCCATGATTTTCTCCTTGGGTGATTCTGATTCGGTCGATGATGATAGCGAGCGCACCGGGGATTTGGCAATGCGTGGTGTCACAGCTTCCCCGCCAGGGAAAGGATGAAGTGCCAGTGCTCGGGGGCGACGGGCATGATGGAGAGTCGATGTCCCCGCCGGAGCAGGGTCAATCCCTCGAGCACCTCGCGGTGCTGTTGCAGCTGTTTCAAAGTGACGGGTCGGCTGAATTTTTCCACCAGGCGGACGTCCACCATGAACCAGCGGGGTCGGTCGATCCGGCTTTTGGGATCGAAATAGGGGCTTTCGGGATCGAAGGCGGTGGGATCGGGATAGCCGGCGCTGCGGATTTCGACGATGCCGACGATACCTGGCTGCCGGCAATTGGAGTGATAGAAAAAACCCAGGTCGCCGGGTTGCATCCGGTCGCGCAGATAGTTGCGGGCCTGGTAATTGCGCACCCCGTCCCACTGGGTGGTCTGGTCAGGGCAAGCGGCCAGGTCGTCGATGCTGAAGCTGCCGGGCTCAGACTTGAGGAGCCAGTAACGGAGTTGGTTCATGGTCCGAAGAAAAGACCGTATCCCCCGCCTGCGCCGTAACGCCCCTTTGCTCTTGAACCGGTCGGTTCAAGTGGGGGCTTCGGTGGCGAATCAGGCTTTCCGCACCCTGCGGACGTGCTCAACATC
>JALSSF010000111.1 GCA_026984375.1 Methylothermaceae bacterium
TGCAGCTCACCAGGACGCCGCCGGCCTCGGTCCGGGCCAGGGCCAGTTTGTTGAGACGGCGGTAGCCTTCGATGCCCTTGGCGAGATCGCGGCGCCGTTTGACGAAGGCGGGTGGATCGGCGATGACCAGGTCGAAGCGCTGCCGTTCTCGCTTCAGCTCCTTGAGGTGGTCGAAGACGTCCGCCTGGATCCAGGCGATGCGGTCGGCGACCCCGTTGAGACGGGCGTTTTCCCGCGCCAGTGCCAGGGCGGGGGCGGCGCTGTCCATGGCGACCACTGCCCGGGCGCCGGCGGCGGCCGCCTGGACGGCCCAGGCGCCGGTGTAACAGAACAGATCCAGGACCCGGGCGCCGTCGGCCAGAATGGCGGCGCGGGCGCGGTTGTCGCGGTGGTCGAAGAACCAGCCGGTCTTCTGGCCGCCGACGGGATCGACGAGGAAGCGAAGGCCGTTTTCCTCGATGGTCACGGTGTCCACCGGCGCGCCGAGGGTTTCCACCTCGTCGGTCAATCCTTCCAGCGCTCGGGCCGGGCTGTCGTTGCGCAGCACGATGGTCCGCGGAGCCAGGAGCCGGTCGAGGGCGGCGAGGATGTCGCTGCGGTGGCGTTCGACGCCGGCGGTGTTGAGCTGAACCACGCACACGTCCCCGAAGCGGTCGACCACCAGGCCCGGCAGCCAATCCCCTTCGCCGTGGACCAGACGGTAGTGGGGTGTCGGAAAACGGCGCCGGCGCCAGTCCAAGGCCTGCTCCAGACGCCGCTGCCAGAAACCGCGGTCGATGGTCTCATCCGGGTCGCGGCTCAGCAGCCGGGCGCAGATCAGGGTGTTGGGGTTGACGTAACCGACGCCCACCGCCCGGCCGCCGGCGTCCTCGACGACCGCCACCTCACCGGGCTGGAACCGTTTCAGCGGCGTGGCGCCGGTGTCCACCTCGTTGCTGAACACCCACAGGTGTCCCTGGCGCAGGCGCCGGTCTTCGCGGGGTTTCAGGCGCAGCCGGGGCAGGGTCATGGCAGGAGCTCGAACTGGAAACCGCCCACGGGTCGGGCCGGCGGCGCCAGGCGCAGGTGGACGAATACCGTCTTCTGAATCGGCATCCGCGCCGGCCGGGACGGTGGCAGATAGGTGTCCGGCCCGAAGACGCGTCGGCCGAGCGGGGCGCCGTCGAGGGCGGTCAGGGTCAGTCTGAGACGGGGAAATGGCTGAGGGAAGGGGGCCTGGTTGACCATGGCCAGATAGAATTCGAGGCCGCCACCGGGCGTCTCGATGGGGTAAAGACCCCGATCCACCACCTTGATCCAGCCGGGGTCACGGAAAGGGGGCAGACGGCAGCCCAGCCACCGGCAGCCGGTTTCCAGCAGGGGGCGTATTTCCGGATCCCGTGCCAGGCAGGGGGCTTCGAGCCAGATCAGTTGGGCGATCAGCATCAGGCCCAGCACGACATTGCCCGCCCGCCAGAAAACGAGGGGCACCCGGAAGCGGGAGGGTGCCGGAGACGGGAAGGTATCGGTCGTCATGCGTGTTCGACTCGTCGCTGTTCCTCTTTACGGCCGCACAGCCGGATCCAGTCTTCCCGAACCGCCGGGGGCTCGAAGCGGAAAGCGCTGCGATAGGCCCGGGCCACGTCTTCCCCTTGGTGACGCAGCAGACCGGACAGAACCAGCCACCCTCCCGGCCGGACCAGGGCGGACAGGACCGGCGCCAGCTGGATCAGCGGTTCGGCCAGGATGTTGGCCACGACCACGTCGGCGTCGATGGATGGCATCTTTTCAGGATAGCGGCAAAGCAGCCGTTCGGCCACCCGGTTCTTGGCGGCGTTGGCGCGGGTGGCGCTCAGGGCCTGGGGATCGATGTCACAGGCTACCGCCCGTTCGGCACCCAGCAGCAGGGCGGCGACGGCGAGGATGCCCGAACCGCAGCCGTAGTCCACCACGGTTTTGCCGTGCAGGTCGGCGCCGGCGAGCCATTCCAGGCACAGGGCGGTGGTAGGATGGGTGCCGGTGCCGAAGGCCAGCCCCGGTTCCAGGATCAGGCGGACGGCGTCGGGATCCGGGGGTGCCTGTCCGCTGGGAACCACCCACAGGCGGCCGAAGTTCAGGGGGTGGAAGTGTTCCAGCCAGGCCCGTTCCCAGGGCTGGTCTTCCAGGGTGTCGTGGGTCCAGTCCTGGAGATCCGGGAATTCCGCCTGCAGCATGGCGGCGATGGTCCGGGTGTCGGTGGTCTCGTCGAAGAGGGCGGTGACCCGGGTCCGCCGCCACAGCGGCGTTTCCCCGGGGGCGGGCTCGAACACCGCCTCGTCGTCCCCTTCGGTGAAGGTCACCGCCTGGGCGCCGAAGTGCTCCAGCCGTTCGTTGACCGCTTCCACCCGCTCGGCGGGGAGCGAAAAGGACAATTGGCGCCAAGACATCGGATCAGTCACGCAGGCCGAGCAGGTCTTCGAGGTAATGGATGGTCTGGCCGCCGGCGCGGAAACCGCTGTCGCCGATGATCCGCGCCAGCAGCGGTACGTTGGTCTTGATACCGGTGATGATGGTCTCGCTCAGGGCGGTGCGCATCCGCGCCAGGGCGCTCTCCCGGTTCTCGCCGTGGGCGATGAGCTTGCCGATCATGGAATCGTAATAGGGCGGCACCTTGTAGCCGGCGTAGATGTGGGTGTCCACGCGGATGCCGGGGCCGCCGGGCAGGTGCAGCTGCTCGATGGGACCGGGGGAGGGCATGAAGGTGTCCGGATCCTCGGCGTTGATGCGGCATTCCACCGCATGGCCGCGGAGGACGATGTCGTCCTGGGTGTAAGGCAGCGGTTCGCCTGCGGCGATGCGGATCTGCTCCTTGACCAGATCCACGCCGGTGACCATTTCGGTGACCGGATGTTCCACCTGGATCCGGGTGTTCATCTCGATGAAGTAAAACTCCCCGTTCTCGTAGAGGAACTCGAAGGTACCGGCTCCCAGGTAGCCGATCTCCTTGCACGCCTGGACGCAGCGCTCGCCGATGTCTCGGCGCTGCTGTTCGGTGATGCCGGGGGCCGGTGCCTCTTCGATGACCTTCTGGTGCCGGCGTTGCATGGAACAGTCGCGCTCGCCCAGGTGGATGACGTTGCCGTAGCTGTCGGCCAGCACCTGGATTTCGATATGGCGCGGCTTCTCCAGAAACTTTTCCATGTACAGCTCGTCGCTGCCGAAGGCGCTGCGGGCTTCGCTGCGGGTGATGGTGATGGCGTTGGCCAGGGCCGCTTCCGAGTGCACCACCCGCATGCCCCGTCCGCCGCCGCCGGCGGCGGCCTTGACGATGACCGGAAAGCCGATGTCCCGCGCCAGGCGCAGGTTCTCCTCCAGGTCGTCGCTCAGGGGGCCGTCGGAGCCGGGCACGCAAGGAACGCCGGCCCGCTTCATGGCTTCCTTGGCGGAGATCTTGTCCCCCATCAGGCGGATGGTTTCCGGGCGCGGGCCGATGAAGATGAAGCCGCTCTGGATCACCCGTTCGGCGAAATCGGCGTTTTCCGCCAGAAAGCCGTAGCCGGGATGGATGGCGACGGCGTCGGTGACTTCCGCGGCGCTGATGATGGCCGGGATGTTGAGGTAACTGTCGGAGGAGGGCGGCGGGCCGATGCAAACCGATTCGTCGGCCATCAGCACGTGCTTGAGATCGCGGTCGGCCTCGGAGTGGACGGCGACGGCGTGAACCCCCAGTTCCCGGCAGGCGCGGAGAATACGCAGGGCGATCTCGCCCCGGTTGGCGATGACGATCTTGTCGAGCATGGACGCGGCTCCCGGGTTATTCGATCACGAACAAGGGTTGACCGTATTCCACCGGCTGGCCGTCTTCCACCAGGATCTTGGTGACCACGCCGGACTTGTCCGCCTCGATCTGATTGAGGATCTTCATGGCCTCGATGATGCAGAGGGTGTCGCCGACGTTGACGTGCTGGCCCACCTCGACGAAGGGTTTGGCGCCCGGGGCCGGGGCGCGGTAGAAGGTGCCGACCATGGGCGAACGGACGACGTGGCCCTTCAGTTCCTCCTCGGGCTGGGATTGGGGCGCCTCGGTGGACGGCGTCGTCTCGGGCCGGGGGGCGGCGGAAGGCGGGGCGGCCGGGATTTCGGTGCTGGGGACCTGGACGATGGTTTGCTGGGTCTGGCTGACCCGGGTGATACGGACCGACTCCTCCCCTTCGTGGATTTCGATTTCGGCGATGCTCGATTCTTCCAGGAGTTCAAGCAGTTTCTTTATTTTTCTGATGTCCATAACCTCAAGTCTCTTCGATTTTTTGGATGGCAGCCTCCAGGGCGAATTCGTATCCCGCCGCACCCAGGCCGCAGATCACCCCCTGGGCGATGTCGGCGAGATAGGAATGGCGCCGGAAGGGTTCGCGGGCATGCACGTTGGACAGATGAATCTCGATGAACGGGATACCGGTGGCGAGGAAGGCGTCGCGCAGCGCGATACTGGTATGGGTGAAGGCACCCGGATTGATGAGAATGAAATCCACCTGGCGGCGCCAGGCCTCGTGGATGTGATCGACCAGGACGTGTTCGGCGTTGCTCTGATAGAAATCGAGGCCGCAACCGTGGTCGTCGGCCAGCTGTTTCAGGCGTCGTTCGATCTCCGCCAGGGTGGTGGTGCCGTAGACCTCGGGTTCACGACTGCCGAGCAGATTGAGATTGGGGCCGTTGAGTACGGTAATGTGCGCCATCGTGCATGGAAAAGCGGGAAAAAACCCGGTTATTGTGAAGAAATGGAGGGGAGTTGTCCAGAAGGGGACGGATTCAGCTTACCACCTGTCACTTCTGCCGAAGGGAGTTGGGAAGGGTCTGTCAGCGGCCAGGGAAGGCCGCGCCGGGCCTAAATTTAGGGACGAATTTCGGTCCGGCAGACCCTTCCCAACTCCCGTAAGCGTAAATTGATCGGTGTCGAGCGGATTCAGCAGAGACGTTCCAAGCGCTGGAGATGGTCCAGGAACTGCCGCGGAGGAACGTACCCGACCAGCCGGGCGGCCCGGCACTCCTCTCCCTGGGGATTGAAGAACAGGACCGCCGGGGGACCGATCAGGCCGAAACGGCGCAACAATTGCCGCTGGTCCCGGTCGTTGGCGGTGACGTCGGCCCGCAGGGTCAAAAGGCCCGTGAGGCTCCGTGCCACGCTGGGATCGGCGAAGGTTTCCCGTTCCAGTTCCTTGCAGGAGACGCACCAGTCGGCATAGAAATCCAGCATGACCCAGCGATCCGGGTTCCGGGCGAGTGCCCGCTGGAGATCCGCGACCGAGGCCACCGGACGAAAGACCGGGGCCGTGCCCGGGGAGGCGGCTCGCACCGTCAAGATCTTCAACGGCTGGAACACGTCGCGGCTGCCGGCCGCCAGGCCGATCAGCAACAGGATCCCGTAGGTCAGCATCACCACCCCCAGGGCCTTGCCGAGACGGCGGGCGTGGGAGGCGCTTTCCGGCAGGGGGGTGGCGGCCCCCAGGTAAATCGCCGGGACGATGAACCACAGGGCCCACAGCAGCAGGGTGACCGAGGGCGGCAGGATGCGCTCCAGCATCCAGATGGCCACGCCTAGCATCAGCACCCCGAACACCGCCTTCACCGTGTTCATCCACAGGCCGGCCTTGGGCAGCAGTTTTCCCGCCGAGGTGCCGACCGCGATCAGCGGCAGGCCCATGCCGAGGCCGAGGGAAAACAGCGCCGCCCCGCCCAGGAGGGCGTCTCCGGTCTGACCGACGTAGATCAGGGCGCCGGCCAGGGGGGCGGCGACGCAGGGCCCCACGATCAGGGCCGACAAGGTCCCCATGACCGCGGCATGAACCAGGCCGCCGCTGTGACGGCCCTGCAGCCGGGAGAGGCGGGTCTGCCAGGCGGCGGGCATCTGCAGTTCGTAGAGGCCGAACATGGACAGGGCCAGGAGGACGAACAGTCCACTGAAAATGGCGATGACCCAGGGGTGTTGAAACGCCGCTTGCAGGTTGGCGCCGAACAGCCCCGCCAGCAGGCCGAAGGCGGCGTAGGTCAGGGCGGAGGCGATCACGTAGGCCAGGGAGAGGGAGAACGCCCGGATGGTGGTGATCCGGTGGCCGTGACCGACGATGATCCCGGACAGGATCGGCAGCATGGGAAAACAGCAGGGGGTGAAGGCCAGCAGGATGCCGAAGCCGAGAAAGGAGACCAGGGTGAGCCAGAAGCCCTGGGTGCCGATGGCGCGGGCAATGCGGTCCTGTTCCGCCACCGGTGCGGTTTCGGCGTCGCCGGTTGGGGACGATGACGCCGGCAGCCGGAGCTGGATGGTTTTCACGATGGGGGGATAGCAGACCCCGCGCTCGGCGCAGCCCTGATAGCGGACTTCGAGGGTGAGCGGGGTGGCCTGCGGTGGTCTTTTCCGAAGCGGAACCCGGGCCTCGACCTGATGATAATAGACTTCGGTGGTGCCGAATTCGGGGTCCTTCTTCGGTTTTCCGGGCGGCAGTTGCAGGGGGCCCGGTTCGACGCCGGGCGTCAGGGAACGCAGCTGGAATTGCCGGCGGTACAGGTAGTAGCCCTCGGCGATCTGCCATTGCAGTTTCAGCCTGTCCGGACCGGCCACTTGATATTGGAGCTGGAAGGCTCGGTCGGCGGGCAGCAGTTCGTCCTGAAACGGAGCCAGGCCGAGCTTGTTCATCAGGGGGTTGGCCGCCTGGGCGGCCGCCGCCAGCATCAGGCCGACCATGAGCAGCCAGCCGGTCATACCGGGAAACCATCGGTGTCTAGACATCGGAGGAAATCAGGGTCAACCAGGATTCAGTCGGAAGCATCGAGCCAGTCGCCCAGCCAGGCCAGATAGGCGGGGCTGCCTTCCTCGATGGGGACCGCCACGATTTCCGGAAGTTCATAGGGGTGGTGTTCCCGGATGAAAGCCTGGAGGGCCTCGAGGCGGTCGCTACGGCTTTTGATGAGCAACAGCACCTCCGGATCGGTTTCGATGTTCCCTTTCCAGGCGTAGACGGAGGTCAGGCCGGGAACGAGGTTGACGCAGGCGGCGAGATGCCGCGTCACCAGCTCCCGGGCCAGCCGGGCGGCGGAGTCGCCGTCCGGGCAGGTGCAGAGAATCAAGCGGTAGTGTGTGCTCATGGGGAAAATGTCATAATGGTGACGACGAATATTCCATCATACATCGACTCCATGAATCCATTCCGCCTCCTTTTCCTCGTTTTCCTCATCGTCCCCCTGATCGAGATCTATCTGCTTCTGGTGGTCGGCGCCGTCATCGGTCCCCTGCCCACCATCGCCATGGTGGTGTTCACCGCCGTCGTGGGAGCCTGGCTGCTGCGCATCGAAGGGTTCCAGACCTGGTTCCGTCTGCAGCAGAGTCTGGCTGAGGGCAAGATTCCGGCGCTGGAGATCGTCGAGGGCCCCATCCTGCTGGTGGGGGGTGCCCTGTTGCTGACACCGGGCTTCTTCACCGATTTCCTGGGGTTTCTGTGCCTGTTTCCCGCCACCCGGCGTCGCATCGCCCGGTACATTCTCAAGCGCTGGCTGATCCAGAAGCGTCCGCCGGGGAGCGGTCCCCGAATCATCGAGGGCGAGTATCAGCGCCGCGATTGACGGGGATGTTCGAGGTGGAAGCGGAGCAGGTCGCGCCAGGTGACGATCCCCTTCAGAATGCGGTGGCGGTTCACCACCGGCAGGGCGGAAAGGTGGTATTCCAGCAACAGCGCCGTCGCCGCGTCGATGTAGGTCTCCGGACGGACGCAGGGGGGGTTGCGGACCATGATCTGGTGAGCCCGCTTCTTCATGGTGTCGCGATCGCGCTCGGTTTCCGATGGGGTGCCCACGTAGGGACTGATCATCCCCATCACGTCCCGGTCGTGGATGAGGCCCACCACCCGCTTGCCTTCCACCACGGGAAGGTGATGGTAGCCGGAATCTTCGAAAATGCCTTTGACCAGCCGGATGCTGGCGTCCATATGGACGGCCGTGACCCGGCGGGTCATGATGTCGGCGATCAGCATGGAACGACGCCCTCAATCCCGCTCAATCCGGTTCAAGTATAGCAATGATCGGGACGGGCGAGGGGGAGAAGAAGGCGCGCGTCCGTGCGCCAAAGAGACGGATGTCAGTGCTGCCCGGCTTTTTCCCCGCCGCCGCAGCAAGTATGTGGTTCGGCCGGTTTCTCCTTGCCGGCGCAGCAGGGCGGTAGGGTGGTCCGGCCCATGGCGGCGTAGAGCGGACAGAAACGGGTGTAGCCCGACGCCAGCAGGGCGATGCCCAGCAGCAACAACGGAACGCTGCCCAGAAAGATGGAAATCAGGATCGAGAGGGCACCGACACCGTAACGGATATTCCGATCCTGGTCGCCGACATTGCGTTCGTATCGAAACATGCGTTTGAAGTCGAAATTCATCGCTTTTCCCCCACAAGTCGTTGTGAAACTGGCGCTCATTATATCGTAAATAGGGGAGCGAACTTGGTTAAAATAGACCCTGCCATGGACATCTCGGCGATTCTCGATTCCCTCAACGAGGCCCAGCGCGAGGCGGTCAGCGCGCCGCTGCAGCCGATGCTGATTCTGGCCGGTGCCGGCAGCGGCAAGACCCGGGTTCTGGTTCACCGTCTGGCCTGGCTGATGCAGGTGGCGGGTATGCGCCCCCACGCCCTGATGGCCGTGACCTTCACCAACAAGGCCGCCCGGGAAATGCGCGGCCGGGTGGAGGCCCTGCTGGGGATCGACACCCGGGGAATGTGGCTGGGAACCTTTCACGGGCTGGCCCACCGGCTGTTGCGGCGTCACCACGAGGAGGCCGGTCTGCCGCAAAGTTTCCAGGTGCTCGACAGCGACGACCAATACCGGCTGATCCGCCGGATTCTCAGGGAGATGCGCCTGGACGAGGGACGCTGGCCCCCGCGGCAGATCCAGTGGTACATCAACGCCCACAAGGACGAAGGCCGGCGCCCCGAACAGGTGAACGCCGGCGATCTGTTCGAGCGCCAGATGCTCGACATTTACCGCGCTTACGAACACCAATGCCGCCGTGCCGGTCTGGTGGATTTCGGCGAATTGTTGCTGCGCACGGTGGAGGTGCTGCGCGACCACCCCGGGCTGCTGACCCATTACCGCCGCCGTTTCGGCCACATCCTGGTGGACGAGTTCCAGGACACCAACACCATTCAATACGACTGGCTCCGCCTGCTGGCCGAGGGGCAGGACAACCTGTTCGTGGTGGGGGACGACGATCAGTCCATCTACGGTTGGCGCGGTGCCAGGGTGGAAAACCTGCGCCGCTTTCAGACCGACTTTCCCGGCCACCGGCTGGTGCGGCTGGAGCAGAATTACCGTTCCACCGGCCACATCCTGAGTGCCGCCAACGCCCTGATCGCCCACAACCGGGGACGCCTGGGTAAGAAACTATGGACCGCCGGCGGGCCGGGCGAGCCCATCGCCGTCTACGACGCCTTCAACGACGTGGACGAGGCCCGCTTCGTGGTCGGGCGGATCCAGCGATGGCTGGAGGAGGGACGCCGCGGCCGTGAAGCCGCCATTCTCTACCGTTCCAACGCCCAGTCGCGCCTGTTCGAGGAGCAGCTGCTGGCCGCCGGCATTCCTTATCGGGTCTACGGTGGCCTGCGTTTCTTCGAACGGGCGGAAATCAAAAGCGCCCTGGCCTACCTGCGTCTGATCGTCAACCGCGACGACGATCCTTCCTTCGAACGGGTGGTCAACCTGCCCGCCCGGGGCATCGGCCCCCGCACCCTGGACGCGGTGCGTGACCGGGCCCGTGCCGATTCCGTTTCCCTGTGGCGGGCGGCCGAAAGCCTGTGCCGCTCCCAGACCCTGCCCGGCCGGGCCCGCAACGCCCTGGTGCGCTTCCTGCAATTGATCGAGACCCTGGCGGAGGCCGTCGCTCCGTTGTCGCTGGCCGACCAGGTCAGGCGGGTGGTGGAGGAGACCGGACTGTTGGACCATTACGGCAGGGAGAGGGGCGACCAGGGGGAGGCTCGGGTGGAAAACCTCAAGGAACTGGTCACCGCCGCTCGTCAGTTTTCCCTGGCGCTCGGTGGCGAGGACGAGGCTTTGACGCCCCTGGAAGCCTTTCTGGCCAACGCCGCCCTGGAAGCCGGCGAGACCCAGGCCGGCGAGGAGGAGGACGGCGTGCAGTTGATGACCCTCCATGCCGCCAAGGGGCTCGAGTTTCCCCTGGTTTTCATGGTAGGGATGGAGGAGGGACTGTTTCCGTCGCTCCAGTCTCTGGAGGATGCCGGGCGTCTGGAGGAGGAGCGCCGGCTGTGCTACGTGGGCATGACCCGGGCGATGGAGCGGTTATACATGACCTATGCGGAGTGCCGCCGCCTCTACGGCCGGGAGACCTATCCCCGGGAATCCCGCTTTCTGCGGGAGATTCCCCCCGAGCATCTGGCGGAGGTCCGGGGGCAGTCTCGGGTCGTCCGCCCGCCGCTCGAGTTCGGTTCCCGGAGCGGGGAGGTCGGCGGACTGCGCCTGGGGCAGCGGGTGGTTCATGCCGCCTTCGGCGAAGGCGTCGTCCTGCGGTGCGAAGGGGAGGGCGGCAACGCCCGGGTGCAGGTCAACTTCGACCAGGCGGGCGTCAAGTGGCTGATGCTGGCCTACGCCGATCTCCGGGTGGCAGGGGGACGATGAATCGTGAGGTGCTGTCATGATCCGGGTCGCGATCGTGGCGCTGTTCCTGTGGACGGGCGTTTCCTCGGCCCAGGCGACGCCGCCCATCGTTTCCGGCGGTTGGCGGCAGGCCACCGCCCGCACCGAGGTAAGCGCCGCCGGGGTGCTGCGGGGCATGATTCTGGTGGTCGGCGGTGAGGGAGGTCGGGGCACGTTCGCCGAGTTGGCCACCCATCCCGCTATCCACAAGCTCAGCTTCACTGGCTCCACCGAAGTGGGCGGGCTGCTGTATCGCCAGGCCGCCGGCTGCTGCGGGACTAGCCGATGGGGGGGAGAGGGTCCGGCCATGCCCGGGGCCACAGATCCAGCAATTTGCGCAGCGCCTGCCCCCGGTGGCTGAGGCGGTTCTTTTCTTCCGGCGTCAGCTCGGCGGCGGTGACGCCCCGTTCCGGGAGCAGAAACAACGGATCGTAGCCGAAGCCGCCGGCGCCGCGCGGTTCGGTGGCGATGACGCCTTCCCAGGTGCCTTCGGCGATCAGCGGGCTGGGGTCGTAGGGATGGCGCACCAGTACCAGCACGCAGCGGAAGCGGGCGCGGCGTTCCTCGCCGCTGAAGCCTTCCAGAGCCTCGAGCAGCTTGGCGTTGTTGCGCCGGTCGTCGGCCTCCGGCCCGGCGTAGCGGGCCGAATGGACCCCCGGCGCCCCGGCCAGGGCGTCCACCTCCAGGCCGGAATCGTCCGCCAGCGCCGGCAGGCCGGCATGGCGGGCGGCGTTTCGTGCCTTGATGAGGGCGTTCTCGACGAAGGTCGGCGCGGTTTCCTCGACCGCCGCCACCGCGAACGCGCTCTGGGGCAGGACCCGCACCCCATGGGGTGCGAGCAGGGTCTGGATCTCGCGGATCTTGCCGCGGTTGCCGCTGGCCAGCACCAGGCGCATCGTCAGCGCTCCACTCCGGCCAGCACCAACGCCTGACGCTGGTGTTCCAGCAGTTCGGCGATGCCCCGGTCGGCCAGACCCAGCATCGCTTCCAGTTCGTCGCGGCGGAAGGGATGTCCCTCGGCGGTGCCCTGGATCTCCACGTAGGCGTCGCCGTCGTTCTTGACCACGTTCATGTCGGTTTCCGCCTCGCAGTCCTCTTCGTAGTCCAGATCCAGCACCGGCACCCCGCGGTAGATGCCGACGGAGACCGAGGCGATCTGGCCATGGAGCGGGTTCTTGCGGATCTTGCCTTCCTGGAGGAGTTTCTCCACCGCCAGGGCCAGGGCGACGAAGCCGCCGGTGATCGAGGCGGTGCGGGTGCCACCGTCGGCCTGGAGCACGTCGCAGTCGATGATGACGGTGCGCTCCCCCAGGGCCTCCAGATCCACCGCCGCCCGCAGCGCCCGGCCGATGAGGCGCTGGATTTCCAGGGTGCGGCCCTGCTGGCGGCCACGGCTGGCCTCGCGGTTGGTGCGCTCGTGGGTGGCCCGGGGCAGCATGCCGTATTCGGCGGTCACCCAGCCCTGATTCTGTCCGCGCAGGAACGGCGGCACCTTGTCCTCCACGCTGGCGGTGCACAGCACCCGGGTGTCGCCGAACTCCACCAGCACCGAACCCTCGGCGTGCTTGGTGTAATGACAGGTGAAACGGATCGGTCGCAATTGGTCGGGGCGTCGGCCGCTCGGTCGCATGGTGTATCTTCCTCCAGTCGTGATGGGAACAGTATACCCAAAGCCCTTGAAAAAGATGCGCCCCACCCCCAAGAAATCAGTTATGCGCTGAAAAAAGCGCGGTATGGGGCTGAGCCTCTTCGGTACGGTGTTGAGTGGCGTTTGTCGGTGAACGAGGCTCAATTCCAGAATCGAGTGTGCAACTTGGCCAAGAGGAGAGAACCATGCAAGAGAAAATCGCCCTGTTGAGCGATACCCTGGCCCAATGGCTGGCGCCGCTGACCGCGGTGTTGGGGGAGAAGGTCACCAAGGTCGTCGGCGCGGTGGTGCTGTTGATCGTCGGCTGGTTCCTGGCGCTGCTGATCCGTTTCCTGGTGCGCCGGGGTTTGCGGCTGGCGAACCTCAACGCCTGGCTGCGGCAGGCCACCC
>JALSSF010000112.1 GCA_026984375.1 Methylothermaceae bacterium
CCGGCACCAGGCCGTAGAGGTAGAAAATCTTCAGCCGCACCGCGTCCGGCAACCACCAGAGGTAGAGGAAGATGGTGGCGTCGAGGGTGATCAGGCACCAGGTCACCCACGGTGTGGAGCGTCTTGGCGCCGTGTCCCGGATCGGAATCATTCGCCCCCCGCCGGCGGTGCCTTGGCGCGAAAGTCGGCCAGACTGTCCAACATTCCCAACAGAGCCACGCCCAGAAAGCTGTATTGGGGCAGGAACAGCAGCAGGCCATAGACCGGAAGCATCCACAGGCCGCTGGCCCCGTGCCAGGCGACCAAAGCGTGCAGCACCGCCAACCCCTGAAACAGATAGACCGCCGCTCCCACCAGCAGCAGATCCGCCATCAGGATCCGGTCGACGTAACCCGCCCCCCAGACGACAGCCACCACCAAGGCGACGAACCAGCGGGGCAGGCGCAGGCGGAGGAATTCCTCCCCGAACCCGCCGGGATGATACAGGATCGACTGCCACCAGCGCGCCAGCAACAGGGACGCCGTCACGCAGAGGGTATAGAACATGGCGACCAGGCCGTTCATGAGACGCAGAGTGCCCTCCGCCTCGAATCCGTACACGGTGGCCCCCTTGACGTTGGTCACCGCCCGGGCCAGCCAGTCGCGCCAGAAGGCCACCACGTCGCCGGTGATCAGATGCATCGCGACCACGTAACCGCTCATGAGCAGCCACAACACCATCAGAGCGCTTCCCTGGGACCGGGTGCGGCGCAACGTCAGCGCCACGGGAAACAGGGGCAGCCAGAGCGCGAACGCCAACGGAAAAGGGAAGCCGGGTCTCGGGGGCAGAAGACGGAAGAGGCCCCAAGTGAGCAAAGCAGCCCCGGCTGCGATCAGCAGCCCTTCCCCCAACCCTCGGCGCAAGAGCACGAGACCGACGACGGCGGCGCTGACGATCACCATGGGGAGGAAATAGACACCCACCAGGGCGAACAGGGCGGCCAGCACGACAGCCCGCCAGCGACCGGCCATGATGAAGGCGGCGAATTCCTGCATGAGACGACCTCGGCTATCCAGCGGGATGTCACAGTATAAAACAAAACCCCGGCCGGACTCAGTCCGGCCGGGGTTTCGTCGAACAACTCGCCGTGGCTGAGCCTTACTTCGACAGGGTGAAGACGCTCAGCACACCACCCAGCTGGGTGACCTTCTCCAGCGAGCGGTAGGCACCCACGGCACCCAGACCCTCGGTCTCGCCTTCGAGGCCGGCGGCCATACCGATACCGGCCCAGCCGCCGAGGCCGGACAGGACGCCGATGTACTGCTTGCCTTCGAACATCCAGGTGTTGGGATTGCCGATGATACCGGACGGGGTCTTGAACTTGTACAGCTCCTTACCGGTCTTGGCGTCGCGCACCTTCAGGTAACCTTCCAGGGTGCCGTGGACCACGATGTCACCCTTGGTGGCGAGCACGCCGCTCCACACCGAGAACGGTTCCTTATAGGACCAGACGATCTTGCCGGTCTTGGCATCCCAGGCGGTGAACTGACCCAAGTTGTTGGAACCGTCCTTCTTGCCGGTGAAGACGTCGCGGCCGGCCGGGAACATGGTCAGGGTGGCGCCCACGTAGGGCTGACCCGGCGTATATTCCACCTCGAAGGGCTCGTAGTTCATGCACAGGTGGTTGCCCGGCACGTAGAACAGACCGGTACGCGGCGAGTAGGCCACCGGACCCTGGTTCTTGGAACCCAGCGCCGCCGGACAGACGTCCTCGGTGGTCACGTCTTCGCCGTTCTCCTCGGTGCTGTACTTGGGATCGACCACCGGACGGCCGGTCTTCATGTCCACGTACTTGGCCCAGTTGACCGACTTGTCGTACTTCTCGGCCACCAGTACCTCGCCGGTCACCCGATCGAGGGTGTAGGCGAAGCCGTTGCGGTCGAAGTGGACCAGGGTCTTGCGCATCTTGCCGTTGATCTTCTGGTCCACCAGCACCATTTCGTTGATGCCGTCGTAGTCCCACTCGTCGTGGGGCGTCATCTGGTAGACCCACTTGGCCACACCGGTGTCGGCGTCACGGGCCCAGATGGTCATGGACCACTTGTTGTCACCGGGACGCTGCACCGGATTCCAGGTGCCGGGGTTGCCGGAGCCGTAGTAGATCAGGTTGAGCTGGGGATCGTAGCTGTACCAACCCCAGGTGGTGCCGCCGCCGATCTTCCACTGGTCACCCTCCCAGGTCTTGAGGGAGGAATTCTTGCCCACCGGCTGCAGACCCTTGTCCTTGCCCATCCAGGTCATGGTCTTCTTCGGGTCGAGACCGACTTCGTCGTCGGGACCGGTGCTGTACTTCTTCCACACCAGCTTGCCGTCCTTGAGGCTGTAGGCGGCGACGAAACCGCGCACCCCGAACTCACCGCCGGAAATACCGGTGATCACCTTGTCCTTGACCACCAGCGGCGAGTTGGTGTTGGTCATGCCCAGCTTGGGATCGCCGTTCTTCACCTGCCAGACCACCTTACCGGTCTTGGCGTCGAGCGCGGTCAGGGTGGTGTCGGCCTGCTGCAGGATGATCTTGCCGTCGCCGTAGGCCAGACCGCGGTTGACCACGTCGCAGCACATCACCGGAATGGTCTCGTCGGCATCCTGGGTCGGCTCGTACTGCCAGATGATGGTCTGGGTCTTGGGATCGATGGCGATGACCTTGTTGGGGAAGGGGGTGTGGACGTAGAGCACGCCGTTGATGAACAGCGGCCCACCTTCATGGCCCTTCAGCACCCCGGTGGAGAAGGTCCAGGCCGGCATCAGCTTGGAGGCGTTCTTGTTGTTGATCTGATCCAGCTCGCTGTAGCGGGTGCCCCAGTAATTACCGCCCCAAACGGCCCAGTTGGCCGGATTCTTGGACAGCTTGATCACTTCGTCGTTCGCCTGGGCCCCACCGGCCACCAACGCTGCGGCGACTGCAGACGCGATCAGGCCGTTCTTCAAGGGTTTCTTCATTGGGAGATCCTCCTCGTTGTTTTTAGATAGGAAGGTATCCAGTCGGAAACTTTGCGGTCGGCCGGGAATTTTTCCCGGCCGAACCTTGAAACGCTAAATTGAAGGATTTGCCCGCAAAAGTCAATAGAGCGACACCGGTCAAAGGATTCTGGGATCCGGTCGCCCGCCGGGATGCACGCGGACGGCACAGAATTTGAATTCCGGAATCTTGGCGTCCGGATCCAGGGCCTCGTTGGTGAGCAGGTTGGCGGCCGCTTCGTTGTAGCAGAAGGCCATGAACACGGTGCCGCGCTGCAGTCCCAGATCGGGGCGGGCATAAGCCGCCACCCGGCCCCGGCGCGATTCCAGGGTGACCACCTCGCCGGGCTCCACCCCGAGGTCGGCCAGGTCCAGGGGATGGAGCTGCACCACCGGACAGGGTTCTATGGCGTCGAGCACGCTGGCATGCCGGGTCATGGCGCCGGTGTGCCAGTGTTCCAGCTGCCGGCCGGTGATGAAGACGTAGGGATACTCGTCATCCGGCAGCTCGGCGGCGTGGGTGAACTCGGCCGGCACGAACAGACCCTTTCCAGTCGGGGTCGGGAAACCATCGGTGAAGATCACCGCCTGCCCCGGATCACCCTCCTTCTCGCACGGGTAGATGACCGAATCCTCCCGTTCCAGACGCTCCCAGGTGATGCCGGCGATACTGGGCATGGCCTGGCGCATCTCTTCGAACACGTCCCGAGGACCGGCGTAGTTCCAGTCCAGCCCCATGCGGCGGGCAATCTCCTGGATGATCCAGAGATCCTGGCGCGCCTCGCCGGGCGGGTCGATGGCCTGACGGCCCAACTGCACCCGGCGGTCAGTGTTGGTGAAGGTGCCGGTCTTCTCCGGGAAGGCCGAGGCCGGCAGCACCACGTCGGCGAAACCGGCGGTCTCGGTGAGAAAGATGTCCTGCACCACCAGATGCTCCAACTTGGCCAGGGCGGCACGGGCATGGGCCACGTTGGGATCGGACATGGCCGGGTTTTCCCCTTCGATGTACATGCCGCGCACCTGGCCCTTTTCGATACCGTGGATCACCTCCACCACCGTCAGACCCGGTTCGGGATCGAGCCGAGTACCCCACAGCTCCTCGAAACGGGCACGGGCGTGGGGATCGCTGACCGGCTGGTAATCGGGAAACACCATCGGTATCAGACCGGCGTCGGAGGCACCCTGGACGTTGTTCTGGCCGCGCAGGGGATGCAGACCGGTGCCGGGGCGGCCGATCTGGCCGGTCATCAGGGCCATGGCGATCAGGCAGCGGGCGTTGTCGGTACCGTGGACATGCTGGGAGATGCCCATGCCCCAGAAGATCATCGAGGCCTTGGAAGTGGCGTACAGACGCGCCACCTCACGGATGGTGTCGGCGGGAATCCCGCACACCGGCGCCACCCGTTCGGGCGCATAGTTCTTCAGATGATGGCACAGGTTGTCGAAGCCCTCAGTGTGCTTGGCGATGAATTCCCTGTTGTACAGGCCCTCTTCGATGATGACGTGCATGATGCCGTTGAGCAGAGCCACGTCGGTGTCGGGGCGGAACTGGAGCGAATGGGTGGCGAAACGGCAGATCTCCGTGCGCACCGGATCGGCGACGATGAGCTTGGCGCCGTTGCGGGCCGCGTTCTTGAACCAGGTGGCCGCCACCGGATGGTTGACGGTGGGATTGGAACCGATGAGGAAGATCACCTCGGCCTGCATCACGTCGGCCACCGGGTTGGAGACCGCACCGGAACCGATGCACTCGAGCAGCGCCGCCACCGAAGAAGCGTGGCACAGACGGGTGCAGTGGTCGACGTTGTTGCTGCCGAAACCGGTGCGCACCAGCTTCTGGAACAGGTAGGCCTCCTCGTTGCTGCCCTTGGCCGAACCGAAGCCGGCCAGCGCCTTGGGACCGTACTCATCGCGGATGCGCTTGAGGCCGGCGGCGGCCAAGTCCAACGCCTCCTCCCAGGTGGCCTCCCGGAACACCTCGTGCATCCGATCGGGATCGATCAGCTCGGAGGTCTTGGGCACCCCCTCGCGCCGGATCAGCGGTTTGGTAAGCCGACGGGGGTTGTGGACGTAGTCGAAGCCGAAGCGTCCCTTGACGCACAGCCGGCTGTGATTGGTCTCGCCGTCACGCCCCTCCACGTAGAGGATGCGGTTGCCGCGCACGTTGAAGGTCAACAGGCAACCGACACCGCAGTAGGGGCAGGTGGAATCGACCTTCTTGTCCACCGGCAGATGGCCAACGTCGCCGGCCGGCATCAGGGCTCCGGTGGGGCAGGCCTGGACGCATTCGCCACAGGCCACGCAGGTGCTGTCGCCCATGGGATCGTCCAGGTCGAAGACGATCTTGGAAGCCGCCCCGCGGAAGGCGTAGCCGATGACGTCGTTGGCCTGCTCCTCGCGGCAGGCGCGCACGCAGCGGGTGCACTGGATGCAGGCGTCGAGATTGACCGCCATGGCCGGATGGGACAGGTCCGGGGCCGGTTGCGTCCGCTGGGGGAAGCGGGGCCGGCCGACGCCCAGCTTGGCGACCCAGCGATCCAGCTCGGAATCGTCCCGGTAGGGGGATTTTCCCTGCTGCGGCATGTCCGAGAGCAGCAGTTCCAGCACCATCTTCTGGGACTTGACGGCCCGCTCGCTCTTCGCCTGGACCTTCATCCCTTCCTTGGGCGTCCGGCAGCACGACGGCGCCAGCACCCGTTCCCCCTCGATCTCCACCACGCAGGCCCGGCAGTTGCCGTCCGGGCGGTAGCCCTCCTTGTAACAGAGGTAGGGGATCTCGATGCCGTGGCGTTTGGCCGCCTGGAGGATGGTTTCCCCCTCGTAGGCGGTGATCTCCCGCCCGTCCAGGGTGAACGTGACGGTCTTGAGCTCTTCGACGTATTCGGGATTGGCAACCATCTTTCAGCCCTCCAACTCATGGGGGAAATACTTGAACACGCAGCGGATCGGATTGGGCGCCGCCTGCCCCAGGCCGCAGATCGAGGCGTCGGCCATCACCTGGCACAGGTCTTCGAGACGCTCGCGGTCCCACTCGCCACTTTCCATCAGCGCAGCCGCCTTGGCGGTCCCCACCCGGCAGGGAGTACACTGGCCACAGGATTCGTCCTCGAAGAACTTGATGGCGTTGAGGGCCAGATCACGGGCCTTGTCGTGCTGGGAGAAGACCACCACCGCCGCCGAGCCGATGAAGCAGCCGTATGGATTGAGGGTGTCGAAATCCAGCGGAATGTCGCCCAGGGACGCGGGCAGAATGCCGCCGGAGGCGCCTCCGGGGAAATACCCGTAGAATTCGTGGCCGTCGAGCATGCCGCCGCAGTATTCGTCGATCAGTTCCCGTACCGTGATCCCCGCCGGCGCCAGATGCACCCCCGGCTTCTTGACCCGGCCGGACACCGAGAACGAACGCAGCCCCTTGCGCCCGTGACGGCCGAAGGAGGTGAACCAGTCCGGCCCCTTCTCGACGATGTCGCGCACCCAGTGCAGGGTTTCCATGTTGTGCTCCAGGGTCGGGCGGCCGAACAGGCCGACTTCGGCCAGATAGGGCGGCCGCAACCGGGGCATACCGCGCTTGCCTTCGATGGATTCGATCATCGCCGACTCTTCGCCGCAGATGTAGGCGCCGGCCCCACGGCGCAGGTGGATCGGCGGCAGGCCGCCCTTGACCGGCGGATCGGCCTGCAGCCTGGCCAGTTCGGTCTGGAGAATCTTGCGGGCGGCGGGATATTCGTCGCGCAAATAGATGTAGATGGCCTCGCAACCGACCACGTGGGCGGCCACCAGCGCCCCTTCGAGAAAACGATGGGGATCGGACTCCAGATAATGACGGTCCTTGAAGGTGCCCGGCTCCCCTTCGTCGATGTTGACCGCCAGGTAGCGCGGCGCCGGCTGTTTGCGGACGATGTCCCATTTGACGCCGGCGGGAAACCCGGCTCCACCGAGCCCCCGAAGGCCGGCGTCCTTGAGGGCGGCGATCACGGTCTCCGGATCGCGGTGTCCTTCCACCAGGCCGAGCAGCAATTCGTAACCGCCCTTGGCGCGGTAGGCGTCGTAATCGGTATATTCGGGAACCGGCGCCTTCACCGCCCCGGTTTCCACCGCCGCCTGGACCTTCTCCGGCGTCGCCCCGTCGATCGGATTCTGTCCCACCACGGCCACCGGTGCATGCTGGCAGCGGCCCACGCAGGGCGCCGGCAGCACCCGCACCCTTTCGCCCAACCCCCGTTTGAGCGCATCGATCAGTTCGTGGGCGCCGAACATCTGGCAGGTCAGCGATTCGCAGACCCGCACCGTCAGCGGCGGTGGCGGCGTCTCACCTTCCTTGACCACGTCGAAATGGTGGTAGAAGGTCGCCACCTCGTACACTTCCGCCGGCGACAGCTTCATTTCGTGGGCCAAGGCAACGATGTGCTTGGCGGAGATGCATTTGTAGGCATCCTGAATCTTGTGCAGATGCTCGATGAGCAGGTCACGGCGCCGCGGCGCTTCGCCGAGCAGCGCGCGGATTTCCTCCAGCGCGGTGAGATCCACGGGCCGTCCGCGCGCCACCCGGACCTTTCTCTTGCGTGCCTGTTCCGCTGCCATAATGCCTTACCTTTACAGTTAGGTTACATCCCGCCAAATCTAACCAAGCCGGATCAAGAATTCAAACCTTATTGTTGACTGCTTAATTTCATTTGACGAAACAATGCTGCTCGGCTTCCCGTTCCGCATCCTTCAATTTGCCACGCAAAATCTTAGACTGGGGCGGATCGCGAAATACGCCGCCCCGTTCGCCGGGCATGGACTTGAGGTTCTTGAAGACCAGGGCTTCGGAATAGGTTTGATAGTTCAGGCGCCGGGCCACCTGATCCGCCTTGCAGCTGCAGTGGTAGAGGTTGTCGTAGGTCTGGCCGCCGTGTTCGCGCATGCACTGGAACACGTATTCCACCCGGGCCTGGGTGGGCCAGTCGTTGCCGGGGGCCGGTTTCGACGCCGCCGCCGCTTCCGGTCCGCGGCCGTCGGACTGGGTGGCGCAACCGGCCGACAGGGCGGCCAGCACGATCAACGAACGATACAGTTTGACACTCATGAACGGCTCCTTCTGAAGATGAACGGAGGGGGATATAATTGAAGAACGATTCTATCATTCCCAGCGCCGGAGGACAGGCCATGGCCGCTCCCGCCAGACGCCGCGCCACCTACGAAGATCTGTGCCGGGTTCCCGAACCTTTGGTGGCGGAGATCATCGACGGCGAACTGATCGTCCATCCCCGCCCCGCACCGAAGCACGCCCGGGCCACTTCCATGCTCGGGGGTGAAATCATCCACCCTTTCGACAAGGGCCGCGGCGGTCCCGGCGGCTGGTGGATCCTCGACGAGCCGGAATGCCACCTGGGCGACGACGTGGTGGTGCCCGACCTGGCCGGCTGGCGCCGGGAGAAACTGCCGCGCCTGCCCGACACCGCCTGGTTCGAAACGGTGCCGGACTGGGTTTGCGAGGTACTGTCCCCGGCCACCTACAAGACCAACCGCCACCGCAAGATGCCGCTCTACGCCCGCCACGGCGTCGCCCACCTGTGGCTGGTGGATCCGGAGGCCCGCACCCTGGAAGCCTACCGCCTCCAGGAAGGCCGCTGGTTGCTGCTGGCCACCTTCTCCGACCGGGAAACGGTGGCGGCCGAACCCTTCGCCGCCGTCCCCTTCGAACTGGGCGGCCTCTGGGCCGATTAGAGGACGATCTGCCGGAAATCCCGCACCTGGCGGTGGCGGGCGTCCGCCTGTACTTCCCGGTCGCGCACCAGCCACACCGTCGCCATCCCCGCCTCCCGGGCGGCGTCCAGCTCCTCGACCACGTCCGACAGGAACAGGATCTCCGCCGGCGGCAGCCCGACGGCCTCGGCGATCTTGCGATAACTTTGCGGATCGCGCTTGGGCCCGGTGCGGGTATCGAAGAAGCCGGAGAACAGCGGCGTCAGGTCGCCATAGGGGGTATGGCCGAACAACAACCGCTGCGCCGGCACCGAACCGGAGGAAAAAACGTACAGGCCCAATCCCTGCGCTTTCCATTCCCGCAATTTTTCCACCGCATCTTCGTAGACGTGTCCCTGGAAGTCGCCGTTTTCGTAGCCCGCCTGCCAGATCATCCCCTGCAGAGCCTTGAGGGGCGGGAATTTCTCGTCCCGGTCGCTCCAGGCCTCCAACTGGGCGACGATACCGTCCAGATCCAGGGACCGGCCGGCGATGCGTCGCACCTCCGCCAGCAGCGGCTTCACTTGCGGATCGTCGGCCCGGCGGCGGACGAAATCCCCCAGCCGGGCCCGGGCGTAGGGAAACAGCACCTCCTTGACGAAACTCAGGGACGAGGTGGTGCCTTCGATATCGGTGAGGATCGCGCGGATCATGCCCCGACCTTCGCCAGCCAGTCCTCCAGGCGGGGGAAGCGGTCGGCGATGTCGCTGCCAGTGTAGTCCGCCTCCCAGCCTTCCGGGGTGGTGAACAGGCGGATGCATTTGAGATGCGGGCGCGCGCCCATGTCGAACCAGTGACGGGTGCCGGCGGGCACGCTGATGAGATCGCCGGCTTCGCACAGAACGATGTGGACCCGGTCGTCGGGGTGGAGATAGAACAGGCCGCGACCGCCGACGAAGAAACGCACCTCGAAATCGCGGTGGGTGTGCTCGGACAGGAACTTGGCCCGCAGCGCCTCGCGCTGGGGATGCTCGGGGGTGACGGCGATGACGTCGGCGGAACGGAAGCCGTAGGTTTCCTTGAGGCGCCGGACTTGGGCCTCGTAGGCGGCGAGGATGGCGTCCTGATCGGCGTCGTCCGCCAGGGGCCGGTCCGCCTGCCAGCGCTCGAACAGGACGCCGATACGGTCCAGGCGCTCGGCGATGGCTTCGGGATCGGCGATCGTCTCGAACGGCTCGAAGCCGGTTTCCGGGGAAACGGTCAACAGGCTCATGATCTCACTCCGTACAGTCTCACTTCACAGTCGAACATGAATTCCAGCGCCTCCACCGCCGTGAGCGCCGCCGCGACGCTGCGTCCCCAGGCGTAGAAGCCGTGGCCGGCGATGATGTAGGCGTGCAGGCGGCGGTGGCGGTCGATCCAGGCGTCCACCTTGGCCGCCAGGCGGGGAATGTTCTGGTCGTTGGGGAAGATGGGCACCACCAGGCGGTGGGCGTGGGTGTCGATGCCGTCGAGGGCCTTGAGCAGTTCGTGGTCCTCGAGCACCAGTTCCCCCTTGAACAGGCGTGAGGCCAGCACCGCCGCCGGGGAATGGGGATGGAGCACCGCGCGGACCTCGGGAAAACGGCGGTAGACGCCCAGATGAAGGGCGGTTTCCGCCGACGGCCGCCGGTCGTCCAGAGAGCGCCCCTCGGCGTCCACCCGGAGGATGTCGTCGGGGGTCAGGCGGCCCTTGTGACGTCCGGACACGGTGACGACGAAGGTGCCGTCGTCGAGACGGGCGGACAGGTTGCCGCTGGTGGCCGGCACCCAGCCGCGCCGGTACAGCTCCCGCCCGGCCTCGATCAGTTCCGCGGCCGCCCGCTCGAACCCGCTCATGGCACCTGGAGGTTGTCGATCAGCCGGGTCCGCCCCAGCCAGGCGGCGGCGAGAATCACCAGGGGCCGGTCACCGGGCGCGGCCTCCGCGAGATCGGCGCGGCGGATCTCGAAATAGTCCGGGCGGAAACCGGCCTGGCGCAACCGCTCCCGCTGGCGCCGGCACAGGGCGGCGAAATCCGACTCCCCGGCGGCGATGGCGTCGCGCGCTTCGCACAGGGCGCGGTAGAGCGCCGGCGCCCGCGCCCGTTCCGCCGGGGTCAGATAGCCGTTGCGCGAACTCATGGCCAGGCCGTCGGGTTCGCGGACGATGGGGACACCGACGATTTCGATCGGGAAGTTCAAGTCGGCGGTCAGGCGCCGGATCACCTGAAGCTGCTGGTAGTCCTTCTCGCCGAACACCGCCACATCCGGCTGAACCAGGTTGAACAGCTTGGTCACCACGGTGGCGACGCCGCGGAAATGTCCCGGCCGACTGGCACCGCAGAGCGTCTCGGTGATGCCGGGTACCTCCACGTAGGTGGACTCCGCCAACGTCCGCGGATAGATTTCGGCCACCGCCGGGGCGAACAACAGATCGGCGCCCCGCTCCGTCAGCCGGGCGCGGTCCCGGTCCAGGGTGCGGGGGTAACGGTCGTAGTCCTCGCCGGGACCGAACTGGAGCGGATTGACGAACACGCTCACCACCACCCGGTCGGCCCGCGTCCGTCCCACGTCCACCAACCGCAGATGGCCGTCGTGGAGATTGCCCATGGTGGGCACCAGGGCGATGCGGGCACCGTCCAGGCGCCAGACGCCCAACTGACGGCGCAGCTCGGCGATGGTGTCAACCTGCCGCATCGGTCGCTTCGTCCAGGCTGAAGTCCAACCCCTCGTAGAGGTCGGCCATCGGCACACCAAAATCGATGCTGGTCAGTGCCACCCAGGCATCCTCACCGGCGAAACCGAACAACTCCCACCGTCCCTGTTCGTTACGACGAAAGACGTCCACGGCATAGCGACGCGGATCGGCCAGCACGTATTCCCGCAACGACGGCAGACGCCGGTACCAGGCAAATTTCTCACCCCGATCGTATCCTTCGGTAGAAGGCGACAACACCTCGACCACCAGAATGGGATGATCCTTGTAATAGTTACGCTTGCGGTCCCCGGCGTCGCATGTCACCAGAACGTCGGGGTAAAAGAAAGCCTCACCGCCGTCAATGCGTACCTTCATGTCGGCGATGTAGACGCTGCAGGGGGTACCGCGCAGATGCGTGTGGAGTCGAAAGCCGAAGTTCATGGTCAGGCGCACGTGACCGTCCGCCGCCCCCACCATGGCGTAGACCCGTCCCTGAACATACTCGTGCTTGATCTGGGCGGTCTTCTCTCCTTCCAGATAGGCTTCCGGCGTCAAAGACAGGGACTCGGCGCTTGCCGGCATGATCACCTCCTCAGTAGCAATGGGCCTCGGCGGGAAAGTCGCCCGCCTTCACCGCCTCGACGTAGGCCCGCACCGCCGCCTCGATCCCGCCGGCACCGGCGAGGAAATCCTTGACGAAACGGGGTGGCGTCCCGTCGGGCCACAGTCCCAGGAGATCGTGCAGCACCAGCACCTGGCCGTCGCAGTGGGGACCGGCGCCGATGCCGATGGTGGGGACCGAAACCTCGGCGGTGACGGCCTCGGCCAGGGTCGCCGGGATGCATTCCAGCACCAGCAGATCGATCCCGGCCTCTTCCAGCAGGCAGGCGTCCTCGAGCAAACGCTGGGCCGCCGGGGGATCGGCGCCCTGGACCCGGTAGCGCCCCAGACGATGGATCGACTGGGGCAGCAAGCCCAGATGCCCGCAAACGGGAATGCCCTCGGCCACCAGGGCCCGCACCGTCTCCAGGCGCGGCCGGCCGCCCTCCAGCTTCACCATCTGGGCACCGGCACGCATCAGTCTCGCGGCGCCGGCGACCGCCTGCCGCGGGGTCGGGTAACTGGCGAAGGGCAGGTCCGCCAGCAGCAACGCCCGCTGAAGCCCCCGGCGCACGCAGGCGGTATGATAGGCCATGTGCGCCAACGTCACCGGCACGGTAGTGGCGTGTCCCTGGATCACCGTTCCCAGGGAATCGCCCACCAGGACCACCTCGACGCCC
>JALSSF010000113.1 GCA_026984375.1 Methylothermaceae bacterium
GACACCACCGTGCCGATCCAGGTTTGGGAACCGAGGATTTCCGGCGGCACGAGCACCTTCAGGGGGCGTTTGACCGGAATCTGGCAACTCAGGCGCCAGCCTTCCTTCAGCAGACGGGCGGGTAGTTTGGATCGCTCGGTGGGCAGGATGGGGCCCGCTCCCTCCACCACCAGCCGGCACTGGCCGCAGGTGCCCTGGCCGCCGCATGCCGAAGGCACGTGGATGCCGTGCTCCAGCAAGCCCCACATCAGTTTGGTGCCAGCCGGTATTTCCAGGGTCAGTTCGTCGTTGATCACGACGGGGATGCTGCCGCCGGGAGCGAGCCAGGTTTTCGCCATCTGGACCATCAGGCTCAGGATCAGGACCAGGCCGACGAAGACGCCGACCCCCAGCAGGATGCGGTCGCTTTTGGCCGCGAACAGGGCGACGAGCTGCAAACCCCCGTTCAGCAGTGGTTCCAGCCAGGTTTCCCAGTTCATCTTGGCACACCTCCGCTTCGCAGTCGGGCCAGGTAGGGGCCGTATCCTTCGGGACCGAGCCAGTAACGCACCGCCCGTTCCACCCCCCGGGTGGTCAGGGTGGCACCGCTGAGGGCGTCGACCCCATAGGGGGATGCCGCTCCGCCCTTGACCAGGCGGATCGCGACCCTGCCCCGGTCGTCGTAGGCGCGTTTACCGCGCCACTGCGCCTGCCAGCGCGGGTTGGCGATCTCGCCCCCCAGGCCGGGGGTTTCGCCTTGCTGATAGAAGACGATGCCGGCGATGGTGACCAGGTCCCGCTCCAGGGCCAGGTAGCCATAGAGGGTGGACCAGAGTCCCTTGCCGACGATCAGCAGGATGAGCTTGTCGAAATCCGCGTCACCTCGGACGAAATAGACCGGCATGAATCGGGGGCGCCGTTTCAGGCCGAGGCGGTCGGGGGGGATGGGTTCTCCGTAGCGGGGGTCCCGGGCGGCCTTGTCGAAATCGAACGTGTCCGGTTGTAGATGGAGCGGCAGCCCGGCCGGATCGACGGTACGCGCGCGGTGGAGATCCACCAGCCGGGCCTCGATGTACTTCTGATAAGCGGCGAACGGATCGTCCGGCATCAGTCCGGCCACCTTGAGGATGTTGCGGATCCGCTCCAGACGCAGGTTGTGCTGCTGCCGTTCCTCCAACAGCACGGCGGCCGAGGTGACCACGAAGGAACAGACCAGGGCCACACCCAGCACTACCAGCAGGGATTTCGCCGTTTGCAGCACGGTGCCCTCCTTAAATCCTTGCCACCTACCTTACAGTCTGACCCAGCGCAGGCGCAACGCGTTCAGTACCACCGACACCGAGCTGAAGCTCATGGCGGCGGCGGCGATGACGGGCGACAGCAGCAGGCCGAAGAACGGATACAGAACGCCGGCGGCCACCGGTACGCCCAGGGCGTTGTAGACGAAGGCGAAGAACAGGTTCTGGCGAATGTTGGCCATCGTCGCCCGAGACAGCCGCCGCGCCTTGGCGACACCGCGCAGGTCCCCCTTGACCAGGGTGATGTCGGCGCTTTCCATGGCGATGTCGGTGCCGGTGCCCATGGCGATGCCCACGTCGGCCCGGGCCAGGGCCGGGGCGTCGTTGATGCCGTCGCCGGCCATGGCGACGATGTGGCCCTCCTGCTGCAGCCGTTCGACGATGCCGGTCTTGTCCTCGGGCAGGACCTCGGCGTAGAAGCGTTCGATGCCGAGGCGGCGGGCGACGATTTCGGCGGTGGCGCGGCTGTCGCCGGTGGCCATGACCACCTCGATTCCTTCCCGGCGCAGGATCGCCAGCGCCTCGGGAGTGGTCGCCTTCACCGGATCGGTCACGCCCAGCAGGCCGGCGGGCCGGCTGTCGATGGCTACCAGGAGCACGGTTTGACCTTCAGCCCGCCATTTTGCCGCCTCTGCCAGCAGCCGTCCCGCTTCGATCCCCTCTTCCTCGAGCAGGCGGCGGTTGCCCACCAGCACGCGGTGTCCGGCGACCGTGCCCGTGACCCCGCGGCCGGTGAGGGACTGGAAGTCGGTCGCCGTCTCCAGGGGCAGGTTTTTCTCCCGGGCTGCCTGGACCACCGCGCGGGCCAGGGGGTGCTCGCTGACCTGCTCCAGGCTGGCGGTCAATCGCAGCAGACGGTCGTCGTCGCCGTCCAGGGCCCGAACCGCAACCAGGCGGGGGCGGCCCTCGGTCAGGGTGCCGGTCTTGTCCACCACTACGGTGTCCACCTTTTCCATGGTTTCCAGGGCCTGGGCGTCCTTGACCAGAATGCCTTCCAAAGCGCCGCGGCCGACCCCCACCATGATCGACATGGGGGTGGCCAGTCCCAGGGCGCAGGGGCAGGCGATGATCAGCACCGCCACCGCGTTGACGACCGCGTGGGCCAGGCGCGGTTCCGGACCCCACAGGTTCCAGGCGATGAAAGTCAGCACCGCCACCCCGATGACGATGGGGACGAACCAGGCGGATACCCGATCGGCCAGGCGCTGGATCGGTGCCCGGCTGCGCTGGGCTTCCTGGACCTGGCGGACGATGCGCGACAGCAGGGTGTCGGCGCCGACCTTCTCGGCCCGGATCAGCAGCCGGCCGGTGCCGTTGACGGTGCCGCCCACCACCTTGTCCCCGGGGCGTTTTTCCACCGGCATGGGTTCGCCAGTGAGCATGGATTCGTCCACGCTGCTGTGCCCCTCGATCACCACGCCGTCCACGGGGATCTTCTCTCCGGGGCGAACTTGGAGGATGTCGCCG
>JALSSF010000114.1 GCA_026984375.1 Methylothermaceae bacterium
TGGACGCCTTCAACGTCTATCTCATCGTCCTCACCGCCCTGGTGGGGTTGACCACCGGTATCTTCTCCGGTCCCTACATGGCCCACGAAGAGGCGATCGGCCGCCTCAACCCGCGCCGCCTGCGGCTTTACTATTCCATGTACCAGGGTTTCATGCTCGCCATGTACCTGATCCTGGTGACCAACAACATGGGTATCCTATGGGTGGCGATGGAAGGCGCCACCCTGGCCACGGTGTTGCTGGTGAGCCTGTACCGCACTCCGGAAAGCGTCGAGGCAGCCTGGAAGTATTTCATCCTCTGCGGTGTCGGCATCGCCCAGGCCCTGTTCGGCACCATCTTGCTCTATTTCGCCGCCGCCCAGGTGCTCGGTGCCGGCGAGGCGGCCCTGGAATGGACCACCCTGTACACTCACGCCGCCGAGTTCGATCCCACGGTGCTGAAGATCGCCTTCGTGTTCCTGCTGGTGGGCTACGGCACCAAGGTGGGACTGGTGCCGATGCACAGCTGGTTGCCCGACGCCCACTCGGAGGGCCCGACGCCGATGTCGGCGATCCTCTCCGGCCTCCTGCTCAACGACGCCCTGTACGCCATCGTCCGCAGCAAGATGATCGTCACCCAGGCGGTGCCGGGACACCTGCCCGGTTTCCTGATGATGGGCTTCGGCTTGCTGTCGTTCCTGGTGGCGGTGCTGTTCCTGCACCGGCAACACGACATCAAGCGCCTGTTCAGTTACTCCTCCATCGAACACATGGGCACCATGACCTTCGCCTTCGGCATCGGCACCCCGGCGGCCACGTTCGCCGCACTCATGCACATGACCACCCATTCCCTGACCAAGTCGGCGATCTTCGTCACCGTCGGCCACGCCGCCCAGATCGCCGGCACCCAGCGCATGGACAAGATCCGCGGCCTGATCGCCACCCAGCCCCAGGTGGGCTGGGGGCTGCTGGTGGGCACCCTGGCCATCGCCGGTTTTCCGCCTTTCGGGGTGTTCGTGAGCGAGTTCCTGGTGCTGGTGGCCACCATGGAAAGTTATCCGTGGCTGACCCTGGCGTTGCTCCTGGGGCTGGCCATCGCCTTCGGCGGCCTGTTCCGCCACATCCAGCCCATCGTCTTCGGCCAGCGACCGGAAGGGCAGACCCCGGTACGGGCCAACATGATGCCGGTGTTCGTCCATCTGGCCCTGGTGCTGCTCCTGGGGCTGACGATTCCCGGCGTGTTGGCGGACTGGTTCGACGAGGCCGCCCAATTGATCAGTGGAGGGATGCCGCAATGACCGTCTTGACCGATTACCGCAACGGGCTGACCCAGGCCGGCATCGCCGTCACCGGGGCCGAGGCCCTGCCGCCGGCCCAGGTGTGGCATATTCCGGCAGATGCCTGGGGAAGGGCCGCCGAGCTGGCCCGGAAACGGCACTGGCGCTGGAGCGCCGGCTGGGGCGAGGATCTGGGAGAACGGCTGCAGGTCAACGCCCTGCTGGAAAAGGAAGGCCGTTATCTGCTGCTGCGCGCCCAGGTGGCGGCCGCCGATCCCCGGCTGCCGTCGCAGGCGTTCTGGTATCCGGCCGCCGACCGCAGCGAGCGCCATACCCGCGACCTGCTCGGCATCGTCTTCGAGGGTGGCGATGAGCGCCGCTGGACCCGCCACCAGGCCTGGGGCGAGGACGATCATCCCCTGCGCAGGGACTTTCCCGTCGCCGGTCATCCCCCAGCGCAGACCCCACCGGACCACGACTATCCCTTCGTCGCCGCCCAGGGCGCCAGCGTCTACGAAATCCCGGTGGGCCCGGTGCACGCCGGCATCATCGAACCGGGACACTTCCGCTTCCAAGCGGTGGGCGAGACCATCCTCAACCTGGAGGAACGCCTGGGCTACGTCCACAAGGGCATCGAAAAGATCGCCTCGGGACGCGACATGGCGGGACTGGCGCGGCTGGCCGGCCGGGTTTCCGGCGACACCACCGTCGGCCACGCCTGGGCGGCATGCCTGGCCCTGGAACGGGCCTGCGGCGTCGAGGTGCCGGAGCGGGCCGCCTTCCTGCGGGCGATCCTGGCCGAACGGGAACGCATCGCCAACCATCTGGGCGACATGGGGGCGATCTGCAACGACGTCGCCTTCACCTTCGCCCACTATCAGTTCGGCCGCCTGCGCGAGGACTGGCTGCGCACCAACCGGGAACTGTTCGGCCACCGCCTGACCATGGACACGGTGGTTCCCGGCGGCGTGGCCGTGGACCTGGACAAGGCCGCCATCGAGCGGCTGGACCGGGAACTGACCCGGCTGGGACGCGAACTGGACGAACTGGTCACCATCTGCGACCGTAACACCACCCTGGGCGACCGGCTCTATACCACCGGGCGCCTGACGGTGAAGACCGCCGCCGCCTTCGGCTGCCTGGGGTACGTGGGCCGCTGCGCCGGCCAGGGCTTCGACACCCGCCATCACGCTCCCTATCCCCCCTACGACCAGTTGCACTTCAAGCCGGTGGTGGAGGAAGCCGGCGACGTGGCCTCGCGCTTCTGGGTGCGTTACAAGGAAATCCGCCTGGCGATGCGGCTGCTGCGGATCCTGCTCGGGCGGCTGCCGGCCGGGGAAATCCGCACCGAGCTGCCCGTCCCGCCGGCCGGCGCCGAGGGCCTGGGGATCGTCGAGGGCTGGCGCGGGGAAACCCTCGCCTACGTGCGTTTCGGCGAAGACGGGCGCATCGACCGTTACTTTCCCCGCGA
>JALSSF010000115.1 GCA_026984375.1 Methylothermaceae bacterium
GGGTTCCTCCCGTTCCCCACCACCAACCCGCGGCGAGGAATTGAGAATTTTATTTATCACCACTTCCTTTGTCAAGGGGTGCCTGATCTTTTTTCTCCAGATGCGCCTCCAGCAAGCGTTCGATCCGCTCGAGACGGCGTTCCAGTTGCTCCAAATGCAGATGAATGGCGGCCTCATCCATTTCCAGTTCTTTGACCTCCCGCTCCACTTCCACGATATCTTCCCCAACCCGACCTATCAATGCCGCGGAAATCTGCGCCGTCAGTAGGGCGAACAGCCCCATTCCCAAAAGGATCAATACGATGGCGAAAATGCGTCCCGGGGTAGAGACAGGGACGTAATCCCCGTATCCCACCGTACTGATGGTCACCCAGGCCCACCAGATTCCCTCGAACGGGGTGTCAAAGGCGGGATCGATGGCCGAGATCAACACCCCTGAGACGATGATAACGATACTGGACGCCAGCAGGGTGGTTCCCAGGTTGTTTCGACGCAGGAACCGGTTGATGATCCGGACCATGCGGACGAAGACGTCCACAAGCACCAACAGGCGAACGAGGCGCAAGCCGGCCGGCAGGGGCGCATGGGTCCAGAGGGGTGGGAAAATGGTCACGATGATAAGCAAATTAAGCCAGTTCTCCCGAAAATACCGCAGGGGGTCCCGAACGCACGCGCCCACTAGCACGGCTTCAAGAACGAACAATCCCCAGATGATCCAATCGAAAAGCAGGAGAACCTCAGGGGCCAATCCACCTTTGAATTCGAAATACCAGCGAAAGGGAATCAGCAGGGCCAGAAAGAGGATCGGCCACTCGAACCAACGTCCTAGACGTTTGGCACGCGTCGTTTCATAGGGGGAGACTCCGGCGACGCCGAAATTGCGCTTCCAATCTTCAACAGCCATGAAATCGACTCAGGGAAAACCGGGTTCGTGGTCCACTCCCATGGCACGGTAGGAAAACCGGCGTTTGAAACCGGGCAGATGATCCAACGCCAACAGGCCGAGGTTGCGCCCCAGCGCCGAAACGGGAGTGGCCAGGGAAAACCACCGGATCAATCCGTCACTGAAACCGATCACACGATCGTGATCCCGGGCACGTGCTTCGGCGTATCTCTCCAGCAGGGTAAAAGCCCCTGGATCCCCGCCCCGGTGTCGTTGTTCTTCCAGAAGTTCGGCCAACCTCATCACGTCCCGGAGTCCCAGATTGAACCCCTGTCCGGCTACCGGGTGGAGCTGATGGGCTGCATTGCCGACGATAACGACCCGCTCGCCAAAGAGGCGCTCGGCCCGAATCAATCGCAGAGGAAAGGCGCGAAGCGGAGCCGTCAAGCGAAGAGCGCCCAGTTTCCAGCCGAACGCCTGCTGCAGTTGTGCCTCCACTTCAGTGGGAGAGAGGGATTGCAACCTTCGCGCCTGCCGCGTTTCCTGAGACCAGATCAGGGCGCAGCGCCGTTTGCCTAACGGCAGCAAGGCCAAGGGGCCGGAACGGGTAAAGCGCTCGTAAGCCGTGAATTGATGTGGTTTTTCGCATTCCACCGTGCTTACCAGGGCGACCTGGCCGTAATCCCGCACTTGCTGACCGATACCCATCCATTGTCGGACCCTTGAATTACCGCCATCCGCCGCCACCACCAAACGTGCCTGGCAGTGCCAGGTTTCACGGTCGTTTTTCAGCCGGACTTCCACCTGGTTTCCCAGAACTGTCAACCCGGTCACTTCCGCGGGGCAGATGAAGGGCACGGACCGATGCTCACAAGTCTCCGCCACCGCCTGTTCCAGTTCTCTGGCCGGGATGACGTAGCCCAGCGCTTCCACCCCGAGTTCGTCGGCATGGAGACGGGTTTTTCCGAAATGCCCTCGATCGGACACGTGAATGTGGCGAATAGGGACCGCTTTGGAAGCCGCCCTGTCCCAGACGGACAGTTTCCGGAAGATTTCGACCGACCCCAAGGCCAGGGCCAGGGCCCGATCACCGGCCGGGGAACTCCGCCGGGCTTCGGGACTCAAGGTCTCCACCACCGCCACCGACAACCCGAGCGGCTTCAGGGCCAGTGCCAGACTGGCGCCTACCAACCCACCACCGACGATCAACACATCATAGGTTTTCACGACCGGCCTCCATCAGCGCTTCGATCTCGGCGATCGTCTTGGGTACGGCGGCGGTCAGTACCTCACAACCGGATTCGGTCACCAGCACGTCGTCCTCGATCCGGATACCGATGCCGCGCCAGCGTTTGCTGACGTGTTTGTTGCTCCTGCCGATGTAGAGTCCCGGTTCCACGGTCAGCACCATGCCGGGCTGCAATTCCCGCCATTGGCCGTCCACCTTGTAATCCCCGACATCGTGGACGTCCATTCCCAGCCAATGGCCGGTCCGGTGCATGAAGAAGTCCTTGTAGGCTTCCTTCTTGATGAGACGCGACAGACGACCGTCCAGCAGCCCCAGGCGGATCAGCCCTTTGGTCAGAACCCGCACCGCCGCCTCGTGGGGCTCGTTCCAGTGATTTCCCGGCCTGACCTTGTCGATGGCGGCCAACTGAGCCTCCAGCACCAGCTCATAGAGCGCCCGCTGGGGCGGCGAGAAACGCCCATTGACGGGAAAGGTCCGGGTGATGTCGGCGGCGTAATAATCGTATTCCGCACCTGCATCGATCAAAATCAGATCGCCATCCTCGAGCCGGGCGTCGTTGTCGGTATAGTGAAGCACGCAGGCATTGTCACCGC
>JALSSF010000116.1 GCA_026984375.1 Methylothermaceae bacterium
AAGTGACAGAAACTCGCCCCCCACCTCCGGGTAACCGAGAAAGGCACATTCCATCGCCAGATAGGCGGTTTCATCCGCGCTGTCGAGAACGCGGAACGCCCGGTTGAACTCGAGACAATCGATGATGAAAGGCCAGGGGCGCTCGAAACAAATGTGATCCGGGCGCAGGTCGCCGTGACCCTCCACGATCCGCGCCTCCCCCGCCCGGGCATCGAACCAACACGCGCGGCGCTCGAGAAAGGTCAGCTGTAGCTCGGCGAGGCGCTGGACATCCAAATCTCGGCAAAACGCCCGCAGTCTTTGCAGTTCCTGGAGATTCACGAGCACCGCCTCACGGCAGCGGCGACGATAGGCTTCCCCGCTGAGGGGTTCCGGTACGCAGTTGCGGTAGAATTCCACCAGCCGCTGGGCCAAAGACGCCAACTGCCGCCCCTCCAGAGCCCGGTGCCGGATCATCCGATCCACCATCCGCGCCCGGGGCAACCGCCGCATGGACACCAGCCAATCGACCACCTCCCCGTCGCCGTTCAGCACCAGCCGGCCGTCGTGCCGGTTCAGCGCCGCCACGCCCAGATAGACGCCGGGCGCCAGCCGCTGATTGAGCCGGACCTCCTCGCGGCAGTAAAACTCCCGCGCCGCCAGCGTGCCGAAGTCGAGATACGGATACCGCACCGGCTTCTTGAGCTTGTAGGCGAAACGCTCGGTCAGGAACACCCAGGCCATGTGGGTCTCGATCGCTTCCACCCGTGCCGGGCGATCCGGATAGTGGGAAGGGTCGCGCAGAAAGGCCACCTTGGCCGCCAGCGGCACCTCGCTGCCCATCAGTACGGCTCCGTCCGGGTGACGATCGCATGGGCCCAGTCGAGGATTTCCCGCAAGCGCGGCACCAGCAGGGAACGTGCCTGCTCGTAGGACAACCAGCGGAATTCCTGATGCTCCGGACGGCCCAGTTCCGGATTGACGGGCAGACGCACGACATCCCGGGGGGATTCGGCCACGTAGTAACGGGCCACCTTCCCTTTGCCGTAGGGCGGGGTGTCACGATGGATGTCGCCCCAACGGAATATCAGATCGCGGATCCCGGTTTCCTCCGCCACCTCCCGGATCGCCGCCTGGAGCGGCTGCTCTCCGGGTTCCACGATCCCCTTGGGAAAATCCCAATAGCGATAAGCCCTCAGCAAGAGATAGCGGGGCCGGTGATTGTGAAACCGGACCACGACCACACCGGCGGACAAAGTTTTGGCCCCGGGGGCGGCGCTCGCTCGCTTCATGGCCATTATGATGGCCTCCCCCTCGCCCCTTGCCAAGGGCCGATCACGTCGAAAAAGCGAACGGATCGGTGCCGGCGCCCGCTCCTCGGACCGGTGCAGCTAAGCCCTGGAAATGTTGAGCGGCCGCCCGGCCACCCATACCCGCTTCAGGGTGCGCAATACTTCCCGTGGCATGCCTTCGGGCAGATCGACCGTGCTGAAATCCTCATGGATGTGGATACGGCCGATGAAGCGGCTGTCGAGACCGGCCTCGTTGGCGATGGCGCCGAGGATGTTGCCCGGTTTGACGCCGTGATTGCGCCCCACCTCGATCCGGTAACTGGCCATCGCCACCGCATCGCGGCGGGGTTTGCGCTTCAGCGTCAGGTGCTCCTGCCGCGGCGCCTCCTCCAGCAACAGGGGTTCGTCACCCTGAAGCAGAACCGCCAAAGCGGCGGCGATGTCGATGGCCGGCAAATCATGGTCGCGCTCGAACTGCTGCAGCAGATCGCGGAAGAAGCGGACATCCTTGTTGGCCAGCGTGTCGCGGATGCGCTGCCGGAATTTCGCCACCCGCTGGCTGTTGATGATCTCGGCCGTCGGCAATTCCATGGGAGCGATTTTCTGTCCGGTGGCACGCTCGATGGCCCACAGCAAGCGTTTTTCCCGTGGCGTTACGAACAAAATGGCCTCACCGCTGCGCCCGGCACGGCCGGTCCGGCCGATCCGATGGACGTAGGACTCGGTATCCAGCGGCACGTCGTAGTTGATCACGTGGCTGATGCGCTGGACATCGAGACCGCGGGCGGCCACGTCGGTGGCGACGATGATGTCGAGCCGGCCGTTCTTGAGCTGTTCGACGGTCCGCTGGCGCTGGCTTTGGGGGATGTCCCCGTTCAGGGGCGCCACCGCGTATCCCCGGGCCGCCAGTTTTTCCGCCAGCTCCACCGTGGCCGTCTTGGTGCGTACGAACAGAATCACCGCCTCGAAATCTTCCGCCTCGAGAATCCGGGTCAGGGCATCCAGCTTGGCATGGGCGCCGACCAGACAGTAACGCTGGCGGATAGTATCGGCGGTGGCGGTCTTCACCTGGATCTTGATCTCTTCGGGATCGCGCAAGTGCCGCCTGGCGATGCGGCGGATCGGTGCCGGCATGGTGGCGGAAAACAGGGCCACCTGGCGTCCGGCGGGCGTCCGTTCCAGAATCCAGTCCACGTCGTCGACGAATCCCATACGCAGCATTTCGTCCGCTTCGTCCAGCACCACCGTCGTCAAACCGGAAAGGTCCAGAGTGCCGCGGCGCATGTGATCCATGACCCGCCCCGGGGTACCGACCACGACGTGGACGCCGCGCCGCAGCGCCCGCAGCTGGCGGCCGTATTCCTGGCCACCGTAGAGGGGGACGATGCGCAAGCGGGGCAAACCGCCGGCATAGGTCTGAAACGCTTCGGCCACCTGAAGCGCCAATTCCCGCGTCGGTGTCAGCACCAGCACCTGCGGACTGGAACGGGTGACGTCGATACGCGCCAGCAGCGGCAGCGCGAAGGCGGCCGTCTTCCCGGTGCCGGTCTGCGCCTGGGCGATGACATCACGCCCCGCCAGCACATGGGGAATCGTGCCGGCCTGGACCGGCGTGGGCGATTCGTAGCCGGCCTGACGGATGGCGCCGAGAAGGGCTTCGGGCAGATTGAATTCTTGGAAGGAAACATTGGACATCTGGATACCTTGGGTCTTGATGGAACACGGCAGCCCGATGCGCCGCGCCGCACAGGATCCGAAAGGCGCCAAGGCATCTGGAACTACAGTCGAAGAAAAATCCAGCCGTTCACAAAGAACGGCAGGGAATCTGATATTTTAGCAGAGTGGGGCCGACAAAGACAGAAAAAAATCCCGCCTGAACGTTCAGGCGGGCGCCATCACGGCCTCCTCGCTCTCACGGACCGACCTCAATGATGGAAGACCGCCTCGACGGAAAAACCTTCGCTTTCCAGCATCTCACGCATCTTTCTCACCGCCTCCATCTGAATCTGCCGCACCCGCTCCCGGGTCACCTGGAGCTCCCTGGCCACCTGTTCCAGCGTGGAAACCTCATAGCCGCCCAAGCCGTAGCGCCGCATCAGCACTTCGCGGTGTTTCTCCGGCAATTGCCGCAACCAACGGTTCATGTGGTTACGAATGCTGTCCTCCTGAACTTGGGTCTCCGGCCCATCGATGGTTTCATCGGTGATCACGTCCAGCAGCGGCTTGTCCGATTCCTTGCCGTAGGGCACGTCCACCGAACTGGTACGTTCGTTGAGTTTGAGCATCCGCTCGACGTCCTTGACCGGTTTGTCGAGATATTCGGCGATGTCTTCGGGAGTCGGATCGCGATCCAGCTGTTGGGCCAGATGCCGCATCGCCTTGAGATATACGTTCATCTCCTTGACGATGTGGATCGGCAGGCGGATAGTGCGGGTCTGGTTCATCAGGGCCCGCTCGATGGTCTGGCGAATCCACCAGGTGGCATAGGTGGAAAACCGAAAGCCCCGCTCCGGCTCGAATTTTTCCACCGCCCGGATCAGACCCAGATTGCCTTCCTCGATCAGATCCAGCAGCGGCAGGCCGCGGTTCAGATAACGCCGGGCGATCTTGACCACCAGGCGGAGATTGCTCTCGATCATGCGCCTGCGGGCCGCCTCGTCCCCCTGCCGCGCCAGGGCGCCGTAGTACTTCTCCTCCTCGGCGGACAGCAACTTGGATTTGCTCAGCTCGTTCAGGTAGATCTGGGTCGCGTCGAACTGCCCTCCGGTGTCACCGGCGCCGGAATCGTCGGTCGGACCACCGTCCAGCCATTCCGGAAACGCCTCGAGATTGGTGGAATTCGTCATGTCGATGCCCATCGTGCTTACCATCCCCTATCCTCCCGGTAAATTCGGTCAGCGTTTCGGCAGATACCGCAGTGGATCCACCGGATCCCCGTTTCTGCGGATCTCAAAATGAAGCACGGCGCGGCCGTCGTTCCCTCTTCCGACCTCCGCGATCGTCTGACCGCTTTTCACCCGCTGCCCTTCCCGGACCCTGAGCCGGCGATTGTTGCCGTAGGCGGACAAGTAGGTTTCGCCGTGCTTGATGATCACCAGATTTCCATAACCAACCAGACCATCGCCGCTGTAGACCACCTTTCCGGAGGCGGCTGCCCGTACCGGCGTACCCGGCGCCGCGGCGATGTCGATTCCCTTCCTGCCCGTTTGGATGAAATTTCTGACGATCACCCCCCTTAACGGCCAGCGGAAAGAAATCTTTAAATTTTTTTTCGCGATTTTTTTCGGGTGGCGGGATGGGGCCTTCCCGGTCTTGGCTTTGGCCGCGGCCTTGACCCGAGAACGGGGTTTGAGGCGCAACAGTTGTCCTACATGAATGATGTAGGGCGGACGGATGCGATTCCAGCGCGCCAGGTCCCGGTAATGATGACCGCTGCGGCGGGCGATGGAATAGAGGGTGTCACCGGGGCGGACCCGGTAAAATTGACCGTGAATCGGGGGAAAATACCGTTTCCGCGGTGGATTGGAGCCGCTACAAGCCGCCAGACTCAGAATCAGAAGGCCGATCAGCCACCGGCCGACCCATGACGCCCACCGCTTCTCCCAGCCATCCGGCATCTTGCAAATCCAGGCCAACTTCCCTATTCTTTAGTGCTTTTCTGTGGATAGGGCTGAGAAACGGGCCTGCGCCAGCACGCGGTGCTCATGTAAGTCCTTGGCAGCTTGTCCAGACGAGGTTGAAAATGAATCATAGCGGATTACCACGCAAACAGGGCTTGTACGATCCCGGAAACGAGCACGACGCCTGCGGCGTCGGTTTCGTGGTCGACATCAAGGGACGCAAGAGCCACACCATTATCGAACAAGGTCTGGAGATCGTCACCAACCTGACCCACCGGGGCGCGGTCGGCGCCGACCCCAAAGGGGGGGACGGCGCCGGGATCCTGCTGCAGATTCCCGATCGCTTCCTGCGGGAGGAATGTGCGGCGCTGGGGATCCAATTGCCGCCAGCCGGGGAATACGGCGTCGGCGTGGTATTTCTGCCTCAGAAGCCGGAAAACCGGCAACGCTGCGAACGCATCCTGGAAGACTACGTTACCGCGGAAAAGCAGATCATTCTCGGCTGGCGCGACGTGCCCACCGACAATAGCACCATCGGCGACTCGGTCAAAGCGGTCGAACCCGTGGTGCGGCAGATTTTCATCGGGCGGGGCCCGAACTGCCCGGATCAGGACGCCTTCGAGCGCAAGCTGTTCGTGATCCGCAAGCAGGCGGAAAATCACATCCGCGACATTCCGATGGACGATCCGGCTGCCTTCTGCATCCCCTCCCTGTCTTCGCGCACCATCGTCTACAAGGGCATGCTGATGTCCACCCAGGTGGGGGAGTTCTATCCCGAACTCCGCGACGAGCGCATGGTCTCGGCCCTGGCCCTGGTGCACCAGCGCTTCTCCACCAACACCTTCCCTTCCTGGGACCTGGCCCAGCCCTTCCGGATGATCGCCCATAACGGGGAAATCAACACCCTGCGGGGCAACATCAACTGGATGGCGGCCCGGCGCCACGCCATGAAATCCGACATTCTGGGCGAGGATCTCGACAAGCTCTGGCCCCTGATCGCCGAGGGCCAGTCCGACTCGGCCTGTTTCGACAACGCGCTGGAACTGCTGGTGGCCGGCGGCTACTCCCTGGCCCACGCCATGATGCTGCTCATTCCCGAAGCTTGGGCCGGCAATCCCCTGATGGACGAGAAGCGGCGCGCCTTCTACGAATACCACGCCGCCCTCATGGAGCCCTGGGACGGCCCGGCCGCCATCGCCTTCACCGACGGCCGGCAGATCGGCGCCACCCTGGACCGCAACGGTCTGCGTCCCGCCCGCTACCTGATCACCGAGGACGGTCTGGTGGTGATGGCCTCGGAAATGGGCGTACTCAGTGTCCCAGAGGAAAAGATCATCAAAAAATGGCGTCTCCAGCCGGGCAAGATGCTGCTCATCGACCTGGAACAGGGGCGCATCATCGACGACGCCGAACTCAAGGCCGACCTGGCCGAGCGTCATCCGTACCAGGAATGGCTCGACAAGACCCAGATCCATTTGGAGAAACTGGCGCCCGAAGTGGCACCGATGCCCCCGGCGGAGCAGACCCTGCTCGACCGCCTCCAGGCCTTCGGCTACACCCAGGAGGATCTGCGCTTCTTCCTTCAGCCCATGGCCGCCAGCGGTCAGGACCCGGTGGGCTCCATGGGGAACGACGCTGCACTGGCGGTGTTGTCCCAACGTTCCCGCCTCCTGTACGACTACTTCAAGCAGGCCTTCGCCCAGGTCACCAATCCGGCCATCGACCCCATCCGCGAAGAGCTGGTGATGTCGCTGGTCACCATGATCGGCCCGCGCCCAAATCTGCTAGGCCTGGACGAAGGCGGCAAGCACATGCGCCTCGAGGCACTGCAACCGATCCTCACCAATGCGGATCTGGAGAAGATCCGCCACATCGAGCCACGCACCCACGGCGCCTTCCGCACCGCGACGCTCAGCATCTGTTATCCGGTGAAAGAAGGGGTCGCCGGCATGGAAAGGGCCCTGGAGCGCTTGTGCCAAGCGGCAGAACAGGCGGTCCTGGACGGCAACAACATCCTGATCCTGTCCGACCGCGACACCGATGCCGCCCATGTCGCCATTCCCGCCCTGCTGGCGACCTCGGCGGTCCATCATCACCTGATCCACAAGGGGCTGCGCACCGAAACCGGTCTGGTGGTGGAAACGGCCGAAGCGCGGGAGGTGCATCACTTCTGCGTGCTTGCCGGCTACGGCGCCGAGGCCGTCAATCCTTATCTGGCCCTTGACGCCATCGCCTATCTGAGCCAGCGGTTTCCGGAGCCCATCAGTGCGGAAGAAGCGCAGAAGCGGTACATCAAGGCCGTGGACAAGGGCATCCTCAAGGTGATGTCCAAGATGGGCATCTCCACCTATCAGTCCTACTGCGGCGCCCAGATTTTCAACAGCTTAGGCTTGAATCAGGCGTTTCTGGACCGCTATTTCGCCGGTACGGTCAGCACTACGGAAGGGGCGGGGCTGGCGGAAATCGCCACCGAAACCCTGCAGCGCCACCGGCGCGCCTTTGGAGATCCTTTGGAGCTGCGCGATTCCCTCGACGTGGGAGGGGAGTTGGCCCTGCGGCTCCGGGGCGAGACCCATGCCTGGACGGCGGACACCATCGCCAAGCTTCAGCACGCCACCCGTTCGGGCAACTGGAAGACCTATCAGGAATACGCCCGCCTGGTCAACGAGCAGAACGAGCGCACTTTCACCCTCCGCGGTTTGATGCGCTTCAAATTCGACCGTCCTCCGGTCCCCCTCGAAGAGGTGGAGCCGGCCAGCGAGATCGTCAAACGTTTCGCCACCGGCGCCATGTCGTTCGGCTCCATTTCCTGGGAAGCCCATACTACCCTGGCCATCGCCATGAATCGGATCGGTGGCAAGTCCAACACCGGGGAAGGCGGGGAACTGCCCGAGCGCTTCAAACCGCTGGCCAACGGCGATTCCATGCGTTCGGCGATCAAACAGGTGGCTTCCGGGCGTTTCGGCGTCACCACCGAATACCTGGTCAACGCCGACGACATCCAGATCAAGATCGCCCAGGGCGCCAAGCCCGGCGAAGGGGGACAGCTGCCGGGTCACAAGGTGGACCGGATCATCGCCAAGGTGCGCCACTCCACCCCGGGTGTCGGCCTGATCTCGCCGCCGCCCCACCACGACATCTATTCCATCGAGGATCTCAAGCAGCTGATCTACGACCTGAAATGCGTCAACCCCGAAGCGCGCATCAGCGTCAAACTGGTGTCAGAAGTGGGGGTCGGCACCGTGGCCGCGGGGGTGGCCAAGGCCCATGCCGATCACGTCACCATCGCCGGTTACGACGGCGGCACCGGGGCCTCGCCCCTGACCTCGATCAAGCACGCCGGCCTGCCCTGGGAGATCGGCCTGGCCGAAACCCACCAGACCCTGGTGCTCAATCGCCTGCGTGGGCGTATCTGCGTCCAGGTGGACGGCGGTCTGCGCACCGGCCGCGACGTGGTTATCGGGGCCCTGCTGGGAGCCGATGAATTCGGTTTCGCCACCGCCCCGCTGATCGTCGAGGGCTGCATCATGATGCGCAAATGCCACCTCAACACCTGCCCGGTCGGAGTGGCGACCCAGGACCCGGTATTGCGCAAGCGCTTCAAGGGGAAACCGGAGTACGTGGTCAACTACTTCTTCTTCGTCGCCGAGGAGGTGCGCCAACTCATGGCCCAGTTGGGCTATCGCACCTTCGACGAGATGATCGGCCAGTTCGACCGTCTCGACATGGTCGATGCCATCGATCACTGGAAGGCCAAGGGCTTGGACTTCACCCGCATCCTCACCAAGCCGGAAGCGGCGCCGGGCGTGGCCATCTACAACTGCGAAACCCAACCCCACGAGATCGACAAGGCGCTGGACAACCGCCTCATCGCCGAAGCCGAGCCCGCCCTGAGAACCGGGCGCCCGGTCAAAATCGAAACCCCGGTCCGCAACACCGACCGCGCGGTGGGCGCGATGCTGTCCGGCGAGGTGGCCAAGCGCTACGGCCACGAGGGACTCCCCGACGACACCATCCACATCAAGCTCAAGGGCACGGCGGGGCAGAGTTTCGGGGCCTGGCTGGCCAGGGGCGTGACCCTGGAACTGGACGGGGAGGCCAACGACTACGTGGGCAAGGGACTGTCCGGCGGCCGCATCATCATCTATCCCCCCAGGGAGACCCCCATCCTCGCCGAGGAAAACATCATCGTCGGCAACACCGTGCTTTACGGTGCCATCACCGGGGAATGCTATTTCCGCGGCATCGCCGGCGAGCGGTTCGCGGTCCGCAACTCGGGAGCCATCGCCGTCGTCGAAGGGGTGGGCGACCACGGCTGCGAATACATGACCGGCGGCATCGTGGTGGTCTTGGGCGAAACCGGACGCAATTTCGCCGCCGGCATGTCGGGGGGAATCGCCTACGTCCTCGACGAACGCGGCGACTTCGAGCGGCGCTGCAATCTGGCCATGGTGGAACTGGAACCGGTCCTGGAGGAGGATCTGGCCTTGGAGGAACTGGAACACCAGGGCGGTGACCTGGAGACCCACGGCTGGGTCAAAGTGGGTCACGACCTGACCCGTTACGACGAACAGCGTCTCCACGCCCTCATCCGCACCCATCTCCATTACACCGACAGCCAGCGGGCGCGCCAGATCCTGGAGAACTGGAGCGACTACCGCCACAAGTTCGTCAAGGTGATGCCGATCGATTACCGCCGCGCCCTGCAGCAACTACAGGCGGAGAAGGAACAGGCCGAGATGCGGCTAACCGCTTGATCCCCATCGGCGGCCCGGGCCATCCCGGGCCCGTTGCCAACCCATTCGGATAGGATTGAAGAGGTAATTTCATGGGCAAACCGACCGGTTTCCTGGAAATCCAACGCCGCGACCGCGGTTACGCACCCGTCGCCGACCGGATCCGGCATTTTCGCGAGTTCGTCATTCCCCTGCCCGAAAACGAACTGGCGGCGCAGGGGGCCCGCTGCATGGACTGCGGCATTCCCTATTGCCACAACGGCTGCCCGGTCAACAATTTGATCCCCGACTGGAACGATCTGGTCTATCGGGAACGCTGGCAGGAAGCCATCCGCGAACTGCATCGCACCAACAACTTTCCCGAATTCACCGGCCGGGTGTGTCCGGCACCCTGCGAGGCAGCCTGCACCCTGAATCTGGAAGACGAACCGGTCACCATCAAGACGATCGAATGCGCCATCGTCGACCGGGCCTGGGAAGAAGGGTGGATCAAACCGGAAATTCCCAAGGCTCGCACCGGCAAACGGGTGGCCATCGTCGGTTCCGGACCGGCGGGACTCGCCTGTGCCCAGCAGCTGGCCCGGGCCGGACACCGGGTGGTGGTGTTCGAGAAGAACGACCGGATCGGTGGCCTGCTGCGCTACGGCATTCCCGATTTCAAGATGGAAAAGCACCACATCGACCGTCGCATGGCGCAAATGCGCGCCGAAGGGGTGATCTTCCGCCCCAACACCTGGATCGGGGTCGACGTTCCCGCGCGTGAACTGCTGGATCGGTACGACGCCGTCGTCCTGGCCGGGGGCGCGGAAAAGCCCCGAGACCTGCCCGTTCCGGGCCGCGAACTGGACGGCATTCACTTCGCCATGGATTTCCTCCGCCAGCAGAACAAGCGCGTGGCCGGCGACGCCATCCCGCCGGAGGAGGAAATCCTCGCCACCGGCAAACGGGTGGTGGTCATCGGCGGCGGCGATACCGGCTCCGACTGCATCGGCACGTCGATCCGCCAGGGGGCCGTGTCCGTGGTGCAGCTGGAAATCCTTCCCAAGCCCCCGGAGAAGGAAAACAAACTGCTGACCTGGCCCTACTGGCCCACCAAGCTGCGCACCTCCTCCTCCCATGAGGAAGGCTGCGAGCGCCTGTTCAGCGTCAGCACCAAGGCGTTCGAGGGCAAGGACGGCAAGGTCAACAAGATCCACCTGGTGCGGGTGGAATGGAACCAGGACGAAGACGGCCGCTGGCAGATGAAGGAAGTACCCGGCAGCGAATTCACCCTGGACGCCGATCTGGTGCTGCTGGCCATGGGGTTCGTCCACCCGGTCCACGAGGGCCTGATCCAGGAACTCGGACCGGAACTGGACCCGCGAGGCAACGTCAAGGCCGATACCCAAAACTATCGTACCTCCATCGACAAGGTATTCGCCGCCGGGGACATGCGCCGCGGCCAGTCCCTGGTGGTCTGGGCGATTCGGGAAGGTCGCCAGGCCGCCCGGGCCGTCGACGAATACCTGATGGGCTATTCGGAATTGCCCTACTAGTACTAGGCTCAACACCGATCCGGGCTTTTCCGGGATCCGGGAAGGGTCTGTCGGCACGCCGGCAAACCCTTTCCCGACCCGCGGTATGCCCGATGTCAGGGCGACAGGGCCCGCCAGATCGCCGTCCAAGTATCCAGCAGATACCACTCCAGCCGTTTTTCCAACACCCCCTCCAAACGGAGCAGCACCATTCTGGCTACGGTCCCGTAAAAGACACCGCTCGCCACGAGCGGATCCATCCGGCGCAGTTCCCCCGTCCGGATACCCTCCTCCATGATTTGGGTCAGTTTTTGGAAAGGCGACGACAGACTCAGGGCAGGACGGTTTCCGAGAAATTCCTGATGGCGTACCGCGACGATGAAACGCATGATCTCCGGTTCATTTTCGGCAAGCTCGAAGAACAACTCGACGATGGCTCGAAGGCGCTCGAAAGTATTGCTGAGCTTGCGTATTTCCCGAATCGAATCCTCCAGACTGTGCACCACCTCTTCGAACAAGGCATCAGCGATCGCCTCCTTGTTCTTGAAATAGTGATAGATCGTCCCGGTACTGACGTCCGCCAGCTGGCGAATATCGGCGATGGAAGTGTTGAAATAGCCCTTTTCGGTAAAAAGCTTCAGGGCCGCTTTCATAATCTCTTCTTTTGGGTCTTTCTTTCCCACTGGATCGATCGATGTGGCTACCATGTTGTTGTTATAAGTTATGAAATGAAAAGTCATTATTTTATGACTTTACAGCCGGCTCGTCAGATTTCGATTGAATGCTCGATCTATTGGGAGGCCCACGCGATGCTGCGCTTTCTCTCTGCCTTGCTTACCCTGCCCCTGATCGTCATCCTGGGATTTCTTTGGTTCGGCCTGGCGCAACCGCTCGCCAGAGTACTGTCCATCCGGTTGCCTCCCGGACCTGCCGATCCGGCGGCGACCAGCCAAGGGCGGCGAATCGTCGCGGCTTACCCCACCCATCCTTTCACTTCGTTTCCGTGGCGTGCATTTCTGGCAGAGCCGGCCGTGCTCGAAGTCTATCATCAGGCCCTGTGTCAGCACCGATGGTAAATGACCGCAAGAGACCGGTTTGAGATGTCCTCCCGATCAAGATGGTGCATCCTTGGGTTGTGCGAAGAATCAAGGGGGCACCGATGCTCAATCGAGAGGACTGGCTCATGATACGAGAGATGCGAGAAAAAGGGTGTTATTTGCGTGAGATTGCCGAGCGCGTAGGCTGCTCGGAGCGGACGGTGCGCCGGGCGTTGCAGCGGGGTGGACCGCCGCCCCGTCGGCGGCCGGGGGTGCGGCCGAGCAAGCTGGATCCCTACAAAGCGCAGGTGGATCAGTTGCTTGCGGAAGATGTCTGGAACGCCACGGTGATTTTCGCCGAGATCAAGGCCTTGGGGTATACCGGCGGGA
>JALSSF010000117.1 GCA_026984375.1 Methylothermaceae bacterium
GCGGTGGCGGCCGGCGGTAGCAGTCTCGCTTCCGCCTATACCTCCACGGCGGAGGGGTTCTATAACATCAGCGCCACCCTCACTGACAATGCCTTCACCCTTCAGGCTAATCCCACCGGCGACCAGGTCAAAGACAAATGCGGCTACTTGACCTACGACCATGTCGGTAAAAAGGGCGTGGAGAAGGATGTGGACGGCGACGGCATCGCCGGCGATGCCGATGCCGACGACGTGAAGGCCTGCTGGTAACCTTACTCCGGGATTGCCGCCAGGCGCTCCCAGTCGATTTCCACCCCGGGCACCGCCGCCACCGTCTGGCGGCCCTGCCATTCCCGCACTTCGGGCACACCGTAGCGGCCATCTTCCAGACGATAGACGGTCACGATCCGGTCCACCGGGTGCACCAACCAGTATTCCCGCACCCCGGCACGCTCGTACACGGCACGCTTGAGGATGTGATCGTGACCGGCGGTGGCCGGTGACAGCACCTCGACGATCCAGTCCGGCGCGCCACGGCAGCCCCGCTCGTCCAGCTTGCCGGGATCGCAGACCACCGACAGATCCGGCTGCACCACGGTGTCCACCTCCTCGTCCACCTCGTCCGCCTTCGGCAAACGCACGTCGAAGGGAGCGATAAAGGCTCGGCAGGGGCGTTCCGCCAAGGCGTTGGCCACCTGGCGGGCCAACTCCAATAACACTTCCTGATGGAGGCGGCTGGGGGCGGGGGCCATGGCATACGCCACCCCGTCGATCAGCTCGTAGCGGATATCCTCACGCCATCGGCGGTATTCCCCGTAGGTATGGCGGGCATCGTCGCGTCTAGGCAGGCTCATGTGACAACTCCACGGCTAACGTTCGGATTATAGATCACCCCCGCACCAGGAAAACCACAACCCCCAGCACCGCCTGGAGTGCGAAGATCCCGCCGACCAGGATGCCGAGCCGCCGGCCGCCCAGCACGGCCGCGATCGCTCCCTTGACCGCCGTGTTCACCAGCGCCGCCAGCAGAATGCCGAGGGCGGCCGTGTCCAGCAACGCCGGGTCCTGCGCCAGCCGCGCCAGTGACAGGGTGATGGCGTCCACGTCGGTCAGGCCGGAAAGCGCCGCCGTCAAATAGATTCCCATCTCGCCGATCTCCCGGCGCAGGACCTGGGTCAGCCAGAGGATGAACGCCAGAAAGAGGCCGAACCCCAGGGCGGTGTTCAATTCGAAGGGATTGCGCAACTGGATGCGCGGTCCCGTCCGCGCCGTCTCCCGGCGCATCAACCACCAGGCGCTCACGTAACCGAGCAACGTCATCGCCAGCAAGGGCAGGAACAGAACGCCCGCCAGCGGCGGCCGCAACACGGCGGCGACCAACACGACGCGCAGAAACATGGTGGTCGAGGCGATGACGATGCCGGCCGCCAACAGGCGTGGCGCTTCGGACTGCAGGTGGGACAGCCGTGACAGATTCAGGGTGACGGCGGTGGAGGAAACCAGCCCTCCCAACAGCCCGGTCAGCAGAACGCCGCGCCCGGGACCGGCGATCTTGATGGCGAAATACCCCAGAAAGGATATCGCCGAGATCAGCACCACCATCCACCAGATTTCGTAGGGATTGAGGGCGTCCCAGGGATCGAAGGTGCGGTCGGGAAGAACGGGCAACAGCACCACGGAAATCAGCAGCAGCTTGAACACCGCGTGGATTTCCTCCGGAGCCAGCCTTCGGATCCAGGCATGGAGCACCGGCTTGGTCCCCAGGATGACGGCCGTGATCACCGCCGCGGCGGCGGCCAGTTTGACGTGGGGCGTCATCACCAGTGCTCCCAGGACGAAGGCGATGAACACCGCCACTTCGGTGGTGATGCCGTATTCTCCGGTTCTCTGGGCTTCCACGTGGGTGACGGCGGCGACCAGCACTCCCAGCCCTCCGAAACTCAAGGCGATCACCCACAGATTGGACTCCCGCGCCAGCACCATGGTCAGGGCGCCGAGCAAACCGATGAGCCCGAAGGTGCGAATGCCGGCGATCCGGCGTCCCGGTTCCAGCTCCCGCTTGGACCACCCCCGCTCCAGGCCGATCAGAAACCCCAGCGCCAGCGCGATGAGGAGGCGGCGGAACAGGTCCAGATAGGCGTCGGTGAAAAGGTCTTCCATGAATCCGGCGATCGTTGTCGTCCTTCGAGAATAGCGTTGCCCCCACCGGTGCGCAAACCTACAATGCATCCAGACAGACTCGAGGCGGAAAAAAATGGACGAACTGGAACCACTGACCCCCGACCAGCTCTACGCCCGTTGCGATCCCGGCCATTTCCCCTTCACCCACACCGGGGAGCTGCCGGACGTTCCGTTGGTCTTCGACCAGCGCCGCGCCATGGACGCCCTCCATCTCGGCGTGGACATCGCCGACCCGGATTTCAACGTTTACGTGCTCGGCCCCGCCGGTGTGGGGAAGCTGACGGCGGTGACGGACGTGGTGGGCGAACACGCCCGGCACCGCCCGGTGCCGGCGGACTGGTGCTACGTTCACAATTTCAAGGACCCCTTCAAACCGAAGGCTATCGAAGTGCCCGCCGGGCGGGGGCGGCGACTGCGCCGGGACATCGCCGAACTCATCGACGAACTGCGCACCGCCATTCCCGCCGCCTTCGAAGGGGAAGAATACCGCGCCCGGGTGGAGGAGCTGGAGCAGGCCGCCCGCGAACGGGAAAGCAAAGCCGTCAACGAGCTCCGCGAGCGGGCCCGGCAACGGGGGATCGCGCTGCTGGAAACCCCGACCGGCTTCGCCTTCGCTCCTCTGACCCGCGAAGGTCAGGTGATGAGTCCGGAGGTCTTCCATCAGCTACCCCCGGAAATCCAGAAACAGATCGAGGCCACCATCTCGGAGCTGCAGCAGGAACTGCAGAAGCTGGTGCGCCAGTTTCCCGCCTGGCGCAAGGAAACCCGGGAGAAGCTGCGCCAGCTCAACCGCGAGATCATCCATCACGCGGTGGGACACTTGATCGAAGATCTACGGGAACAATACCACGACCTGGAAGAGGTGCTGGCCCATCTGGAAGCGGTCCAGCAGGACATCGTCGATCACGTGGAGGATTTCCTGCCCCAGCCGACGCCGCCGATTCCACTGCCCTTCGTGGTCTCCCGAGCCGAGGAACGGCTCAAGCGCTACCGGATCAATCTGCTGGTCGATCACGGCGACGACCAGGGCGCGCCGGTCGTTCACGAGACCCTGCCCAACCACACCAATCTGATCGGCCGCATCGACTACCACGCCTTCATGGGCACCCTGGTGACCGATTTCAGCATGATCAAACCCGGTGCCCTGCACAAGGCCAACGGCGGTTATCTGATTCTCGACGCCCGCAAGGTGCTGCTGCAGCCTCGGGCCTGGGAGACCCTGAAACGCACCCTGCAGGCCCGGGAAATCCGGATCGAATCCCTGGAAAAGGCCCTGAGTCTGATCAGCACCCTGCCGCTGGAACCGGAACCCATTCCCCTCAACGTCCGCGTCATCCTGCTCGGCGACCGGCTGCTGTATTACCTCCTGGACGCCCTGGATCCGGAATTCCGCGACCTGTTCAAGATCGCCGCCGACTTCGAGGAGGCGATTCCCAGAAATCCGGAAAGCCATCGGCTCTACGCCCGCCTTCTCGCCACGTTGGCGCGCAAGGAAAAACTGCTGCCGCTGCACCGGGATGCCGTCATCCGCGTGGTGGAACACGGGGCCAGGGAAGCGGAGGACGCCCTCAAGATGACGGCCCATCTGCGCAGCGTCGCCGATCTCCTCAAGGAAGCCGACCACCAGGCCCGCCGGTCCGGCCGGGAGATGATCGCCCGGGACGACGTCCAGGCCGCCATCGACGCCAAAATCCACCGCAGCAGCCGTCTGCGCGAACGGATCCAGGAAATGATCGAGCGCGACGTGCTCCTCATCGACACCGAGGGCGCCCAGGTGGGCCAGATCAACGGCCTGTCGGTCATTTCCCTGGGCGATTTCCGCTTCGGCCGTCCGGCCCGGATCACCGCCACGGCCAGACTGGGTGACGGCAAGGTCATCGACATCGAGCGGGAGACGGAACTGGGCGGGGCGATTCATTCCAAGGGAGTGATGATCCTGTCCAATTTCCTCGCCGCCCGCTACGCCCGGGTGCAACCGCTGGCGCTGGCCGCCAGCCTGGTGTTCGAGCAGTCCTACGGCCCGGTGGAAGGCGACAGCGCCTCGCTGGCGGAACTGTGCGCCCTGTTGTCGGCCCTGGCCGACCTGCCCCTGCGTCAGGATCTGGCGGTGACCGGCTCGGTAAGCCAGCATGGCCGGGTCCAGCCCATCGGCGGGGTCAACGAGAAGATCGAAGGTTTCTTCGACATCTGTCGCCGCAAGGGACTCACCGGCACCCAGGGGGTGATCATTCCCCGGGCGAACGTCCAGAATCTAATGCTGCGCCAGGACGTGGTGGATGCGGCCCGGGAAGGAAAATTCCGGGTCTATGCGGTCGAACGGGTGGATCAGGCCCTGGAACTGCTGTTGGGGGTGCCCGCCGGTGAACGGGGCACCGACGGCCATTTTCCGCCCGAAACGGTCAACGGCCGGGTGGAAAGGCAGCTACAGCGTTTCGCCGAGCTGCGCCGTCGATACGGCAAACCGGAATCCGGCGGCAACAAAAAAAACGGTGAAAAATCATGAGCCGCATCATCGTCGCCTTCGATCTGCTGCGCATCCAGCACCGTGCCCTGGAAATCGGCGCCCGCCTGGCCCGGTACCGCGAGGCCGAGCTGACCGTTCTGTTCATTGAAAGCGTCGAACTGCAGCGGGCTGCGGAACTGCCCTTCGTCCGGGAAATCGACCGCCTGTCGGCCACGTTGCAACCCTTCGGCCCCGAACGGCTGGAACGGCTGGGGCGCCGACGCCTGGCAGAGGTAAGGCGGTGGCTGGCGGAACTGCAGGAGCGCTTTTCCTTCCCCGGCCGGCTGCAGATCGAAACCGGGCGTTACCCGGAAACCGTGCTGGAATGGAGCCGGGACAACGACCTGCTGATACTCAGCACCCCGGCATCCGGACCGAGCCGCCGCTGCCCGCCGGTGTGGGTCTGGTACGACGCCAGCGAGGCGGCGCAGCGGGCCCTGAACCTGGGGCGGCAACTGGCCGAGGAACAGGGGTATCCGCTACGTATCGCGGCCCCGCCGGGCGTGACGCCCGAGCTGCCCGAGCCGGTCACCACGATCCCGGAAGCGCAACTGGCCGATTTTCTCGCCGGCCAGGAATGCACCGCGGTGTTCTGCCCCCGCAACCATCCCCAGGCGGCACGACTGCCGCTGCGTGCCCGCTGCCCGGTGTTGCTGGTGTGACCGGGTACGCATTCAGGCTGCCTTCCGCGTGATCTCCGCACCGCTCATGCGGGCGTTTCACCCTCGCTGGCAATGCCGCTGTGCCGCAGCAGGGCGTCGATCTTCGGCTCCCGCCCCCGGAATGCCTTGAAGGATTCCAGCGCCGGACGACTACCGCCCACTTCCAGAATGTGCCGCAGGAAGGCCCGGCCCACCGCCGGATCGAAGATGCCCTCCTCCTCGAAGCGGGAGAAGGCGTCCGCCGACAGGACTTCGGCCCACTTGTAACTGTAGTAGCCGGCGGCGTAACCGCCGCCGAAAATGTGGGAGAAACTGTGGGCGAAGCGGTTGAACGCCGGGGGCTTGAACACCGCCACCCGATCGCGGACCTCCTCCAGAATGTCATAGACACGCCCGCCTTTCTCCGGATCGTATTCCAAGTGGATGCGGAAGTCGAACAGGGCGAACTCCAATTGGCGCACCATCATCATGCCGGCCTGGAAGTTCTTGGCCGCGAGCATCTTTTGGAACAGGGCGTCGGGCAACGGCTCCCCGGTGCGGTAATGGCCGGCGATGAGGTCCAGGGTTTCGCGGTGCCAGCAGAAGTTCTCCATGAACTGGCTCGGCAGTTCCACCGCATCCCATTCCACCCCGCGGATGCCGGCCACTCCGGCGTAATCCACCTGGGTGAGCAGGTGATGGAGGCCGTGGCCGAATTCGTGGAACAGGGTCAGGACTTCGTCGTGGGTCAGCAGGGCCGGATCGTCACCGGCCGGGGGGGTGAAATTGCAGGTGAGGAAGGCGATGGGCACCTGCACCTGGCCCTGGAGGCGGCGACGGGCGACGCATTCGTCCATCCAGGCACCGCCGCGCTTTCTGGGACGGGCGTAGAGGTCCAGATAAAACCGGCCCCGGAGCCGACCCTCGGCGTCGCGGATTTCGTAACAGCGCACATCCGGATGCCAAACGTCCACCCCTTCCAGTTGCCGGATCTTCAAGCCGTAGAGGCGTTCGACCACGCGGAACAGCCCGGGAACCACCCGATCGGCGGGGAAGTACTGCTTGACCTCCTCCTGGGACAGCCGGAACTTGTGCTGGCGCAGCTTCTCCGAGTAGTACATCAGATCCCAGGCCTGCAACGGTCCGATGCCGTGGTGATCGCGGGCGAACCGTTCCAGCTCGGCCAGATCCCGCTCGGCCACCGGCTTGGAACGGCGGGCCAGTTCCTCGAGGAATTCCAGCACCGCCTGGGGGCTTTCCGCCATCTTGGTGGCCAGGGACAATTCGGCGAAATTGGCATAGCCCAGGAGCCTCGCCTTCTCGTGACGGAGTTTCAGGATTTCCTCCATCACCTCGCCGTTGTCCCAGCGGCCGGCATGGGGGCCCTGATCGGAGGCCCGGGTGACGTAGGCCTCGTAGAGCTCCCGGCGCAGGGTGCGGTCGTCGGCGAAGGTCATCACCGCGGCATAAGAGGGAAACTCCAAGGTCAGCAGCCAGCCGTCCAGCCCGCGGGCTTCGGCGGCCTGGCGGGCGACGGCCTTGGCGGTTTCCGGTAGTCCCTGCAGCAGGGATTCTTCGGTGACGTGCTTGGTCCAGGCGTTGGTGGCATCGAGCACATTCTCTTCGAAACGACTGGCCAGTTGCGACAAGCGCTGCTCGATGGCCTTGAAGCGATCCTTCTGTTCCGGCGGCAGGGCCACGCCGGCCAGGCGGAAATCGCGCAGGGCGTCGCGGATGATCTTCTGCTGGGCCCGGTCCATCCGGGAAAACTGGTCGCTTTCGGCCAGGCTTCGATGGGCCTGGTAAAGACGCTCGTTCTGTCCCAGGTCGGTAGCGTAATCGCTCAGTTTGGGAAGGCAGGCGTTGTAGGCCTGGCGCAGCGCCTCGGTGTTGACCACGGCGTTGAGATGACGCACCGGCGACCAGGCCTTGTCGAGGCGGTCGTCCATGTCCTCCAGGGGGCGAATCAGGTTGTCCCAGGTGTAAGGACCACCGCGGGTCAGCAGGTCGGCCACCTGGCGGCGGTTGTCCTCGAGGATGCGGTCGACGGCCGGCTCGACGTGTTCAGGACGGATGCGGGAAAAAGGCGGGAATTCGTAGCTTTCCAACAGAGGATTGGTCATGGTGATCCTGAGTCGGTGGTCGATCGCTTCATCTTAATCCGCCCTCCTGAAAATACAACCCGACGGGGTATAATGACCAGCTTATGACTGAGATGTGGATCCATGCCGATGCCTTGGCCGTCGGCCTCATCGCCCTGGTGTACTGCGCCGACCGTTTCGTCATCGGGGCCGCCGGAATCGCCCGTCATCTGGGCGTGTCCCCGCTGATCATCGGGCTGACCGTCGTCGGATTCGGCACCTCGGCGCCGGAAATCCTGGTATCTTCGATCGCCGCCTGGCATGGCAACACCGGTCTGGCCGTCGGCAACGCCCTGGGTTCCAACATCGCCAACATCGGCTTGATTCTGGGCGTCACCGCCCTGCTGACACCGGTGACGGTCCATTCGCGGACCCTGCGCCGGGAGATACCCCTGCTCCTGCTGGCCTGTCTGGCGGCATTCGCGCTCAGTTTCGACGGCGTACTGACTCGCGTCGAAGGCGTGGTTCTGATGGCCGGGCTGGCGGGATTTCTTTTGTGGTTGGCCCGGATCGCCAGGAAAGTGCCCGCCACCGACCCCCTGGCCCTGGAAATCGAACGAGAGGTTCCTCCCGCCGTCTCTTTCAAGGAGGCCTGGTTCTGGTTCCTGTTCGGCCTGATCGGCCTGGTGCTAAGTTCCCGGCTTCTGGTCTGGTCGGCGGTGGCCATCGCCCACCACTTTCAGGTCAGCGACCTCATCATCGGCCTGACTATCGTGGCCCTGGGGACCAGCCTGCCGGAACTGGCCGCCTCCCTCGCCAGCGTGATCAAGGGGGAAGACGATCTGGTCATCGGCAACATCGTCGGTTCCAACATGTTCAACATGCTGGCGGTATTCCCCATGCCCGGCGTCATTCAACCCGGCCCGTTGCAGGCGGCCGCCGTCTGGCGCGATTTTCCCTGGATGCTGGGATTTACCGTCGCCCTGCTGGTACTGGGCAACGGCTGGCGCCGTTCCCGCCGCATCGGCCGGATAGGGGGCGCGCTGCTCGTGATCGGATTTTGCCTCTATCAATACCGTCTCTATTTGAGTCTGACCGCATGACAGAAGAAGAACGCCAGCGGCTGTGCCAACTGGGGTTGGAAGTCATCCGCCTGGAAGCCCGGGCAGTGGCCAGGCTGGCCGAACGTATCGACGACAATTTCGCCCGGGCCTGTCACCTGATGCTCCAGTGCCGGGGGCGAGTCGTGGTCACCGGCATGGGCAAATCGGGCCACATCTGCGGCAAGATCGCCGCCACCCTGGCCAGCACCGGAACACCGGCCTTCTTCGTCCATCCCGGCGAGGCCAGCCACGGCGATCTGGGCATGATCACGCCGCAGGACGTGGTGCTGGCCCTGTCCAATTCAGGGGAAACCAGCGAACTGGTGTTCATCATCCCCCTCATCAAACGCCTCGGGGTACCGCTTATCGCCATGACCGGCCGTCCCGATTCCACTCTGGCCCGGCAGGCCACCGTTCACATCGATGTCAGCGTGTCCCAGGAAGCCTGTCCCCTGGGACTGGCACCCACGGCGAGCACGACGGCGGCGTTGGCGATGGGCGACGCCCTGGCGGTGGCACTGCTGGAAGCCAGGGGTTTCACCAAGGACGATTTCGCCCGCTCTCACCCGGCCGGCAGTCTGGGACGCCGCCTGCTGCTCAAGATCGACGACGTGATGCACACCGGCCCGGACGTGCCCGCAGTACCGGAGAACGCCACCTTGAGCGAGGCGTTACTGGAAATGACCGCCAAGAAGTTGGGAATGACGGCGGTGGTGAACCACGAGCGCCGGGTTTGTGGTATTTTCACCGACGGAGACTTGCGCCGCCTGTTCGAACGCGGCAACTGCGACGTCCACACCACGCCGGTACGGGAAGTTATGACCGCCGATTGCACCACGGTGTCCACCGGGATTCTGGCCGCGGAAGCGGTGAAGCTGATGGAAGATAAAAAAATCAACGCCCTGCTGGTCACCGACGAGGACGGCCGCCTGGTCGGAGCCCTCAACATGCACGATCTGCTGCGGGCCGGGGTATTCTGATGCGGCTGAACTTCGACCAGGTGCTGGAACGGGCGGCCGCCGTCCGTCTGGTCGTCTTCGACGTCGATGGAGTTCTGACCGACGGCCGCCTGTACTTCGACCACGAAGGCCGGGAATACAAGGGGTTCCACGCCCGCGACGGCCATGGTCTCAAACTGCTGCGCCAGAGCGGTGTGACCACCGCGGTGATCTCGGGACGCCGTTCCCACGCCGTGGCGCTGCGGTGCGAGAGCCTGGGCATCGAGCATGTCTATCAGGGCTACGAAGACAAACGCACCGCGCTGAGCGCGCTGCAGCAAGCCACCGGCATCCCCCCTGCCCAGATGGCCTGCGTCGGAGACGATATCCTCGACCTGCCCCTGTTGACCCGGGTCCATCTCGCCATCGCCGTACCGGATGCCCATTTCGCCGTGAAACAACGGGTTCACTGGATCACGGAAACGCCGGGGGGGCTGGGGGCGGCGCGGGAGGTCTGCGATCTGATCATGCAGGCCCAGGGAACCTTCGACCGAATACTGCAACAATATCTGTCATGAAAACCGGCCTTCTATCCTTTCTATTGCTACTGGCCATGTCCGGTGCGGCGCGGGCGCTGGAAAGCGACTCGGAAAAGCCGGTCTACATCGAGGCCAACAGCGCCTTTTACGACGAAAAGACCGATCAAAGCACCTATACCGGCAAGGTCGTCCTGATCCAGGGCAGCCTGCGGGTCGAGTCCGACAAATTGATCGCCTATAGTCCCGGAGGCGAGGTGAAAAAGGTCGTCGCCATGGGCAATCCGGTCCGTTTCTGGCAAAAACCGGAACCGGACGAGGAAATCCACGGAACGGCCAAGAAGGCCGAATACTACCTGGACCGCGAGGTCATCGTCCTCATCGGCAACGCCGTGGTCTGGCAGAACGGCAACAAATACGCCAGCGACCGCATCGAATACGACCAGATAAAAGGCACCATCAAAGCCGGCGAACCGACTTCCGATACCAAGCGGGTCAAAATCATCCTCAAACCGAAAAAGGACGGCAAGCGCAACCCGTGACCGCTACTCTCAGCGCGAACCAGCTGCATAAACGCTATCGCCGGCGCACCGTGGTCGATTCGGTCTCCCTTTCCGTGAAAGCGGGGGAAATCGTCGGCCTGCTCGGCCCCAACGGGGCCGGGAAAACCACCTGCTTTTACATGATCGTCGGCCTGATCAAACCCGACAAGGGCGCGATCCAGATCGACGACCGGGAGGTCACCGACTTTCCCATCCACGTCCGGGCCCGCCTCGGAATCGGCTATCTCCCTCAGGAAGCTTCGGTCTTCCGCCGCCTCACAGTGCGTCAAAATTTACTAGGCGTGCTGGAACTGCGGCCGGATCTCACCCCCGGGCAACGGGACCTGATCTCGGTCGAACTGCTCCAGGAGTTCGGACTGACCCCACTGGCGGACCAACTTGCGGCCAGCCTGTCGGGTGGGGAACGGCGCCGCCTGGAAATCGCCCGCGCCTTGGCGCTCGAACCCCGGTTCATCCTGCTGGACGAGCCTTTCGCCGGGGTCGATCCCATTTCCATTCTCGACATTCAAAAAATCATCCGTCATCTGAGCGATCGCGGCATCGGGGTTTTGATCACCGATCACAACGTGCGCGAAACGCTCGGGATCTGCCAGCGGGCCTACATCATCAATCAGGGGCGTCTGCTGACCTCCGGAACCCCGGAAGCCATCCTGGCCCATCCCCGGGTCCGGGAGGTCTATCTCGGTGAACACTTCAATCTCTAAGTTTTGCTGCAGCAAGCGGTGAAACTATCTACAATAAATCGCCGAATCGTCGTGATATCCGCACCGGTTTCAACTGCCACAGGCGCACGCCATCTTGAACGATCAGATCATTTACGAATTTCCACTCAACGAGCGTATTCGCACCTTTATCCGTCTCGAGCAGCTGTTTCTTCAGATACACCACTTTTCCGAGGGGGAAACCGAGTGGGACAGCCGCGCAGCCATCGAGGGGCTGCTGGATGTCCTGATCATCTTCAGCCGCAGCGACATACGCTCCGAACTCCTCAAAGAGCTGGAGCGCCACCACAAGGTATTGGCGCGGGTCGCGCGCAACCAGCGCATCGACCGGGACAAGCTTCGATCGATGGTGGACCGAATCGATGATCTGAGCCAGCGGCTGCGCGACATCGACGGCAAACTGGGAACGCAGTTGTCCACCGACGGACTGTTCAAGAGCATCAGCCAGCGCAGCGCCATCCCCGGCGGAACCTGCAGTTTCGACCTTCCCGGCTACCATTACTGGCTTCAGCAACCGGTCGCGCAACGGCGGGAAAATCTCACCGCCTGGCTGGCCCCCCTGTCACCGGTTCAGGAGAGCATCCGTTTCGTTCTTGATACGATCCGTCACAGCGCACTTCCCACCCAGGAACGGGCCCAGGCCGGTTTCTTCCAGCAGAATCTGGACCGGTCGTTGCCGTTCCAGCTCATCCGGGTGGCTTTGGACCGTAGCCAACCGTTCTACGCCGAAATCAGTGGCGGCAGACATCGTTTCACCATCCGCTTCATGGAACCTGACTTCACCGAACGGTCCAAGCAAACGGATCGTGACGTCCCTTTCCAACTGACCCGCTGTCTGTTCTGAATGGCAAAACAGTTTTTTTGCCCCATCTGCCGCAAACCGGTCGCCTGGCTGGAGGAAAACCCCTATCGTCCCTTCTGCAGCCGGCGCTGCAAGCTGATCGACCTGGGCGAATGGGCTTCCGGTAACCGTTATATCCCCGGTGAACGGGTCTCCCCGGAAAAGGAGGACGATTCCCATGAATTCGATCACACATTTTGGAAATCATAGGGAACTTTTTTTCGCTCCCGTAGTCTCAAGGGTTGTCGATTTCGACAACTCTTCGCAGAGGAGGTAAGCGATGGCTGTAACAACACAAGCAGTAGCTGCTGCGGAAGAACGGCCGCTTTTGGACAAGAAGTGGCTGGCGTTTGCGATTGGTATTTATGCCGTGTTTTACGGCTGGGTTCGGTGGTACGAACAGGTGTACGGCTGGAGTG
>JALSSF010000118.1 GCA_026984375.1 Methylothermaceae bacterium
CCTTCTTCCGTCTCAAGACCCTGTTCGGCAACCGGCTCAGAAATCGCCGATTCGATGCCCAATGCACCGAAGCATATTGCCGCATCGTCGCCCTTAACCGCATCACCACCCTCGGTATGCCTGAATCCGTGCCAGTGGCTGCATGAAAGTTGAAAACGCCTGGAGAACCCTATTCATACCCGAGTTATGCAACAAAGCCGTCCGCTTTGGTGAACACCGCACCACCATCAGCATGGATGAGTTCCTAGTGGAACTGCTCTCCATCCGCCTGACCGGGGCCCCAGGAGACCGTTCCAAGGTTCGGGACTGGATCGAAAGCACCCTGATTGACCGTTGGGGCAACTCCAAGGGTGCGGCAAGGGGGGCTTCTAGAGCCGCCCAGCGCTACGCCATCGAATTCGTTGCGGATAAAGAATTATCCAAGCGCTACCGGGATTATCGACTGGGTGAAGAGGCAGCGTAATGGCCCATGCAGCAATTGAACTCTACGAAACCTTGAAGGAAGCCGGTGTCAGTGATGAGAAGGCAAGGACGGCGGCTGAGGCCATTGAGAACATCCAGGACAACAAACGATTTTGCCAAATAGAATCGGAACTCTATGGGCTGAAATCCGATGTTGCAGAACTCAAGTCGGAACTGAAAATCGTCAAATGGATGTCTGCCTTCATCCTCGCCGCCAACATGGCCATCTTCTGGATGCTCATCAAGATGGCCATGGCCCATGGTGGATAATACTTTGGAGGCTGGATAAATTTTCATCCTCCGGCGTCGCTGGTTCGCATAATGTATATTATGTAAAGTTACGGGGATTCACCCGGTACGCAAATACCGGTGTCCCCGGATCGACGGCAGGAACGGCTCCCGCTCGATCTTGACGTCGGCTCTCGTTTTGCGCCGCTTGCGCTCGTCCGGATAGGCTGCCGAATGCTTGGGCAGCGCCTCGCCCGGATCCAGCGGCAGCAGGATGGCCAGAGCGGCGCTGATCATCCGCCGCTCGACCTTCCTTTCCTCGTCACCGCCAAGAATCCAGCAGACGTTGGCCTTGATGTGGGGCTTGAGGTCCTGAACGATGGCGATGGGCTCGTTCCTGTCCAACCGGGCCAGCGCCTCCAGCTGCTTCTGATAGCCTGGTGACGGATCGTCGCCGGCTAGTTTGACCAGCCGTTGGTAGGCCTCCTGGCGGCTGATCCGCTTGATGGAACGGGTCGCCCCCCAGGTGAAGCGGATCGAATCCGGTTTGCGCAGCAGGATGGGAACGTGCCGATACAGTTGTTTGAAGTGCAGCCTGGGATACCCCATTTGCGCCATGAGACGGCGCGCCGCTTGTGGATCCCGACGGTTGAGGTTCAGGACCGCCCGTTTGAAGGCATCCCGGGCCTGATTGAGACTGGCCGCCAGTTCCAGCGTGGTGGCGGAAGCACCGACGATGCCGGGACAGGGATCGGTTTCCCGGCCATCCCGGTCGTCGGGATATTCCAGCCGCTCCAGCACCGCTATCAACTGCTCCCGGGCGGCCCGGTCACGAAATTCCCTTTTTTCCGGCGTGAAGATCCAGGCCGGTCGGTCTTCCCGGGCCAGCTGGATAAGGAATCGGTTCAGTCGGTCCCTGAACTGGGCGAAACGGTACTGTAGCTGCTGCTCGTCGTTCATGGGGCGGATTTGACTGACTACAATGCCATCGATTTTAACGGTATAAATAAAAGAGCGCCAGTGCGGAGAAATTGCCACCTTGCCTGAATTTACAGACGAATCGTGTATCATTAGGCTGATTAGGACGGATCGATGCCTATGACACCTCTGCAGAAAAAGCTGGAAGTCACCTGTCACAACTGTGGTTTCAGCACGGTCTGTTTCCCCCGGGGGCTGACCCAGCAGGAAATCCGCCAACTGGAAAACGTGGTGCAACGGCGCAAGGTACTCCATAAGGGGGAGTATCTGTTTCGCAGCGGTGACCCGTTTCACGGCCTGATCGCCATCAAATCCGGCATGGCCAAACTGATCTATCACGATGACCAGGGCGAGGAACACGTTCTGCAGGTCCTTTTGCCTGGAGAACTGGTGGGATTCGACGCCCTTTCCGAGGAGAAATACCGCTGTTCCGCCCAGGCCCTTGACACGCTGAGCTACTGCGAATTGCCCGCGACCCAGATCAGCCGGATCTGCTTTCGCATTCCTACCCTGCTGAACGAAATGCTCAAGCACGCCAGCGAGGCCATCGGTACCCAGAGGGATCAGACGATCTCCATCAAGAAGCCGGCGGAACAGCGCCTGGCCGCTTTCCTGCTGGATCTGTCCCGGCGCTACGCGTTCCGGGGTTTTTGCGGGGATGACTTCAACATCGGTCTGACCAGAGAAGAACTGGGCAATCACCTGGACCTGGCCCTGGCCACGGTCAGCCGCACCCTGAAGCAGTTCGAGAAGCGGGGTTGGCTCGAAGTCCACGGCCGGCGGATCCGGATTCTGGATCGGGAAGCCCTGGAGCGACTGTTGCAGGATTAATGCTTGATTCCCACCCCGCGCCGCAGTAGCCACCAGGCCCAAAGCGACAACACCACGATCAGCCCCCCCACCAGAAGAAAGGCGACCTCGATATCCACGTCGGCGACCCCCAGGAATCCGTAACGGAAGGCGTTGACCATGTAGAGGATCGGGTTGGCCAGGGACAGGCGATGCCAGGGTTCGGGAAGCAACTGCACCGAATAGAACACCCCCCCCAGATACACCAGCGGGGTCAGTACGAAATTGGGAATGATGGAAATGTCGTCGAAGCTGTTGGCGAAGATGGCGTTGATGAACCCCGCCAGGGCGAACAGCAAGGAAGTCATCAGCGCGATGGCCAAAGCCAGCAGCGGATTGGTGGGCCGAAGGTCGGTGAACAGGGTCGCCACCGTCAGTACCAGGGCACCGATGGTCATCCCCCGCAGTATGCCACCGGTCAGATAGCCCGCCAGGATCACCCAATTGGGCATGGGCGCGACCAGCATTTCCTCGATGTGGCGCTGGAACTTGGCGGAAAAGAAAGAGGAAACCACGTTGGCGTAGGAATGGTTGATGACGGCCATCAACACGATGCCGGGGACGATGTAGTCGATGTAGCTGAACCCCGCCATGGGACCGATCCTCGGACCCATCAGAGCACCGAAGATCAGAAAGTACAGCGAGGTCGTGACCAGCGGCGGCAACAAGGTCTGGGGCCAGATGCGCAGAAAACGGTGAATTTCCTTGCCCGCCAGGGTCCGGTAGGCGATCCAGCGCCGTCCCATCAGGCCGCCTCCCCCATGGGACGACCGACCCGCTGTAGGAACAATTGTTCCAGGCGGTTGCGGCGCTGACGGATATCGACGATTTCGATGCCCCGCTCATCCAGGGCCTGGAACAGGGGATTCAAACCCAACCGCCTGGGAACCGCCACCGCCCAGGTGGTCCGGTCCAGCACCTCGATCCGGTAGCCGGGAACGTCCGGCACGACTCGAGTTTCCCGGCGCAAGTCCAGAAAGTAGCTGTTGAACTCCAGCTGATCCAGTAATCGACTCATGCTAGTCGCTTCGATGATCTCTCCGTGGTCGATGATGGCCACGTTGCGGCACAGTTGTTCGGCCTCTTCCAGATAATGGGTGGTGAGAATGATGGTGGTCCCCTGCCGGTTGAGTTCACGGAGAAAATCCCACATGGAGTGACGGATTTCGATGTCGACGCCGGCGGTCGGTTCGTCCAGGATCAGGAGCCTGGGCGAGTGCACCAGGGCCCGGGCGATCATCAGGCGCCGTTTCATGCCGCCGGACAGACGGCGGGAAACCTGGTCGCGGCGATCCCACAGTTCCAGTTGCTTCAACACCCGTTCCATGCGGCGCCGGGCCACACGCCTGGGAACCCCGTAGTAGCCGGCCTGGTTCAGAACGATTTGGCCGACCTTCTCGAACTGGTTGAAATTGATCTCCTGGGGCACCAGTCCGACGCAGCGCTTGGCCTGCTCCCACTGGCGGTCGAGGTCGTAGCCGCAGATCTCCACCTTGCCGCTGGTTTTCTTGACCAGGGAAGTCACGATGCCGATGGTGGTGGATTTGCCGGCGCCGTTGGGTCCCAGCAGGGCGAAGAAATCCCCCTCGGCCACTTCCAGGTCGATCCCCTTGAGAGCCTCGAAGCCGTTGTCGTAGATTTTCCGCAGGCGGTGCAGTCTCAGGGCGGTCATCGATCGGGCAACGAAGGTGACAGAAGACCGCCTATTGTAGCAGAATAGCGTTCAGTCACCCGGATAGGGAGCTGTCTCGATCAACCGTCACAAGGATATCCACCATGAAATTCACACCGATCTTATCCGCGTTGTTGCTGTCGGTTCTGATGGTTTCGCCCGTTCAGGGAGGAATCATCCCCTGGTTCAGAGGCGAAACTGACGCTGGTGAAGTTCCCACCCTGGCGCCGATGCTCAAGAAGGTCTTGCCGGCAGTGGTGAACATCGCCGCCTCCGGCAAGGTGGTGGTGGAAAACCCGCTGATGCAGGATCCGTTCTTCCGTTACTTCTTCCGCGGCATGCCGCCGCAGATGGAGCGCAAGACCCAGAGCGTCGGCTCCGGGGTGATCGTGAACGCCAGGGACGGTTACGTCGTCACCAACCACCACGTGGTCAAGAACGCCGAAACCATCTACGTGATCCTCAAGGACAAGCGCCGTCTCAAGGCCAAGCTGGTCGGCTCCGATCCCGACACGGACATCGCCGTGCTCAAGGTGAAAAGCGACGGTCTCCAGGATCTGCCCCTGGGTGATTCCGACGAGCTTCAGGTCGGTGACTTCGTGGTCGCCATCGGCAATCCGTTCGGTCTCGGTCAGACGGTGACCTCGGGAATCGTCAGCGCGCTGGGCCGCACCGGTCTGGGAATCGAGGGCTATGAGAATTTCATTCAGACCGATGCCTCCATCAACCCCGGCAATTCCGGTGGCGCTCTGGTCGATCTGCACGGCCGTCTGGTGGGCATCAACACCGCCATCGTCGCCCCTTCGGGGGGTAACGTCGGCATCGGTTTCGCCATCCCCATCAACATGGCCCGGGAGATCATGGAGCAGATCGTCGAATACGGCGGCGTCAAACGAGGCATGCTGGGGGTCCAGGTCCAGGATCTGACGCCGGAACTGGCCAAAGCCATGGGGCTGGAAACCCACGAGGGTGCCCTGGTTTCCGGGGTCACCAAGGGCAGTGCCGCGGAAAAGGCGGGCATCCAGCCGGGTGACGTGATCGTCGGCTTCGATGGCAAGAAGGTGAAAAGTTCGGCCCAGTTGCGCAATCTGGTGGGTCTGAAGCGGGTGGGCGAAAAAGCAGTCATCGAGCTGATCCGGGACGGCAGGCGCCTCACCGTCACCGCCGTCATCGGCAAACCCAGCATCAGCGGCGCGGTTTCGGGGGAAATCCCCTTGCTGGAAGGGGCCTACTTTTCCGAGATTCCGCCGGACCATCCCCTTTACGGGGAAGTGAGCGGCGTGTTGGTGGCGGCGGTGGAAATGGGAAGCCCCGCCTGGCAGGCTGGTCTGCGCAAGGGAGACATCATCCTCTCCGTCAACCGGAAACCGGTGCGGAACGTCGAAGAATTCGTCCGCATCGCCAGCCGTTCTCCCAACCGGCTGCTGTTGCGGATCCGGCGCGGTAATTTCTCCCTGTTCCTGGTGCTGGAAAGATAGGCGTCCTACCTGAAGGGCCACCCGGAAGGGTGGCCCTTTTCTAGCGGCGCTTCAATTGCGCCAGCAATTGGCCCAACGGCAAGGTGTTGAGGATATGGCCGCTTTCCAGCCAGCCCCGGCGGGCCTGGGCCACACCGTAGCGCATCAGCCCCAGATCCAGGGCGCTGTGGGCGTCTGTGGATATCACCAGCTTCACGCCGATGTTTCTCGCCATGAGACAATGCTCATCGTCGAGGTCCAGCCTTTCCGGCTGGGCGTTGATTTCCAGAACGCAGCCGCGTTCCCGGGCCCCGCGCATGATTTTTTCCATGTCCACGGCATAGGGCGGTCGTTTGTTGATCAGGCGGCCGCTCGGATGGGCCAGGATGTTGAAATACGGGTTGTCCATAGCCCGAAGAATGCGCTCGGTCTGTTTACGCTCGGAGAGGTTGAATTGGTAGTGCACCGAGCACACCGTCAGATCGAGTTCCTTGAGGATGTGATCCGGAAGATCGAGGCGGCCGTCCTCGAGAATGTCCACTTCGATGCCCTTGAGCAGGGTGATGCCGGAAAGCGTTTCGTTGAGGGCGTCGATCCTTTCCATCTGGGCCCGCAGCCGCTTTTCGTCCAGCCCCCTGGCGACGGTCACCCGTCGGGAATGCTCGGTGATGGCGAGATATTCGTAGCCCAGCCGCCGGGCGGCCTGGGCCATGGTCTCCAGGGTGTCGATGCCGTCGGTTTCCTGGGTGTGACAATGGAGATCGCCGCGGATGTCCTTCAATTCGACCAGTTTCGGCAGCCGGTGGTCCAGGGCCGCCGCCACCTCTCCCCTGCCCTCGCGCAGTTCCGGGACGATGAAAGGCAGTCCCAGGCAGGCGTAGACCTCCTCCTCCCGCTCCCCGGCGACCCGCTCCTCGCCCCGGAACACTCCGTATTCGTTGATCTTGAGCCCCTGTTTCACCGCCAGCGTCCGGATTTCGATGTTGTGAGCCTTGGAGCCGGTGAAATACTGCAGGGCGGCACCGAAGCTTTCCTGCGGGACGACGCGAAGATCCACGTCCATGCCGTTGCCCAGCCGGATGCTGGAGCGGGTGGTGCCATGGGAAAGCACCTCCGACACGCCGGGATAGCGGACGAAACGATCCATCACCGGCGATTCCCCGCGGACGGTGACCAGAATGTCCAGGTCGCCCACGGTTTCCCTCCAGCGCCGGAAACTGCCGGCCACCACCATCCGGTCGACGCCGGGCGTGCTTCTCAGGTGATCCAGCAGGGCGTTGGCGATGCCTTCGGCCTCGAAACGCAGGAAGCGTTTTTCCTGGCCGGCGGCCTGATCCAGGTGCTTGAGTATCAAGGCTTCGGTCTTGGGACCGAAACCGGGAAGCTGGCGGACCTTGCCCTGGCGGGCGGCCCGTTCCAGATCTTCCAGGTTCCGGATGTTGAGCAGGCGGAACAGCGTCTTGACCCGTTTGGGGCCCAGCCCCTCGATCCGGAGCAGTTGCACCAGGGTGGGCGGGGTCCGCGCCAGGACTTCCTCCAGTTGTGGAAACCGGCCGCTCTTGACGATGGTGGCGATCTTTTGGGCGATGGCCGTCCCGATGCCGGGCAACCGGGTGAGGTCCTCTCCGGCCTCGACCATCTCGGCCAGGCTGCGGGGCTGGCTGCGGATGGTTCGGGCCGCGTTGCGGTAAGCGCGCACCCGATAGGGATTTTCCCCCTCGATGTCGAGCAGGTCGGCAAGTTCGTCGAACAGGTCAGCGATTTCGCTGTTGCTGATGGCCATCGGTCGGCTCCTGTGAATGATAGAATGAGAGCATCGTCATTGTAGTCCGAAGCCCTTTTCATGAAACTTCCGGTGAAATCCACCCGACTCCCGTTGTCCAGGCGCCTGGGGCGCTTCGTCCTGGGCCGGTGCCGCCGGGTGTATTACCGCATGGCGGAATCGGCCACCGGCTCCCACAAGCGGGACTTCCTCGTCGCCAGGGTCGAGGACGCCAGGACGGGGCTCGAGGAAACCAAGGAACAGCTGCAGACCACCCTGGAACGCTTCAGCGCCCTGATCGATTTCGACGGCGGCAGTCTGGCCGGTTTCTACCGCGCCCTGAAGCGGGACTTCGACCGCAGCGAACAGAAGGCCGAGCAGGTACGCAACCACATCGACACCATCGAATCTCTGGCCCAGGATCTGTTCGCCGAGTGGGAAGAGGAACTGGAGCTTTACACCAACCGCACCCTGCGCGGCAAAAGCCGCCAGAAGCTGAAGCTGACCCAGCGCCATTACCGGCGCCTGATCGCCGCCATGCGCAAGGCGGAAAGCCGCATCGATCCGGTGCTCAACGCCTTCCGGGATCAGGTGTTGTTTCTCAAACACAACCTCAACGCCCAGGCCATCGCCGCCCTGCAACACGAACTGGTCAGCGTCAGCGTCGACATCGCCGCCATGATCCAGGTCATGGAACAATCCATCCGCCAGGCGGATCAATTCATCCGCGCTCTGGAAGAACCCCCCGCCCTGCCCGGCCGATGACGACGGAACTGCAGGATTTTCTTGACCGCTACGGAACGCGCCTTCAGGCGTTGCTTTCCCGACTCGGCGAGGAATCACCGCTGGCCCGGGATCTGAAACGGGCCGAGCCCGCCCTGATGCTGGCCCGGGCGCTGGCGGAAAAAGCCGACCTTCCCGACCATCCGCTCCAGATAGCGGTACTGGGACCCACCCAGGCGGGCAAGAGCACGCTGGTCAATTTGCTGTTGCACCAGGAAATCGCTGGAGTCAGTCCCTTGGCCGGCTATACCGTCCATCCCCAGGCGTTTCTCCACAAGGTGGAAGAAGCGGCTTTTTCCTGGGTAGAGGCGTATTATGCCGGCTACCGCCGTTGCCGCGTTTCGGAGCTTCCCCGGGAAGACTACCGCTGCTTCGCCGTGGCCTCGGCCATCCCCCAGCCCCGTCTGCCGGAAATGGTACTCTGGGATACCCCCGATTTCGATTCCCTGAAGGCTCGCCACTATCTTCCCGGCGTACTGCGTACCGCCGCCCTGGCCGATGTCCTGATCGTCGTGGTCAGCAAGGACAAATACGCCGACCGGGCCGTCTGGGAGATGCTGGATCTGTTGGAGCCCCTGGCCCAACCGATCCTGGTCTGCCTCAACAAAGTGACGGCGGCCGGCCGGGAGACGCTGCTCCGTTCCTGGAAGGAAAAGTGGCGCGATCACCGTCGGGATCCGGTGCCGGCGGTCGTGCCGTTGCCCTACTGGCAGGACGCGACGGAAAGGGAACGGGCCGCTGCGGCGCTGCAGGAAGCCTTGATCCCGATGCTGAAGCAAGGGCTGCCCTATCGCAAGCGAATCCCCCACCAACTCCTGACGTTGGTGCGGCATCACTGGGACCGCTGGCGCAAGCCGGTGGAAGCCGAACTGGCGGCCAAGGCCCGCTGGCAGTCCTTGGTGGAAAACTCTCTGGAACAGGCGCTCGCCATCTACCGTCACGATTTTCTCGAACATCCTATCGCCTACGAAACCTTTCAGCGGGCCTTGGCGGAGCTGCTGATCCTGTTGGAAATTCCAGGATTGGCCCGGCCCATGACCATGTTCCGCCGCGCGGTCACCTGGCCCTTGCGCAAACTGTTCGGCAAACGCCGCAGCAACGAGGAGGAACCGGGCGAGCTGGTGATCCTGAACCGAGCGGTGGAACACGCCCTGCTGCAACTGCGTCAGGCGCTCATGGAACAGCGGCGGGATTCGTCCCTGCAGCACTGGTGGCAAGCCCTGGCGCAGCAATACCGTGATCTCGAACCGGATCTGTTGCAGCGATTCCAGGACGACGCCAGACATTACTATCAGGCTTTTCAACCGCAGGTGGAACAAGCCGCCGAGGAATTGTACCGCCACCTCAAGGAAATGCCGGTGACCCTCAACAGCCTGCGGGCCGCCCGGGCCAGCGCCGACGCTGCGGGCCTGGCCCTATTGCTGCAGACCGGCGGTATCGGCCCTCATGATTTCGTGCTGGCGCCGGCCGTTCTGTCCCTGACTTCCTGGCTCTCCGAAACCGCTCTGGGGAAATACATGGAACGCGTTGCCGCCAGGCTGAAACGCCGTCAGTTGGAACAAGTGAAGGAATTGCTGGAACGGCGTTTGCAAACCATGCTGCAGTCGCTACCGCAGCGCCTGGATGCGGAACTGCAGTTCGGCTTCGACGCCGAGATCATCCAGGCGGTGGAATCTCAATTGAAGGAACGTCGTTATGGACTCCAGCTTTTCTGAATCGTTGACGGAATGGCTCGAGCAGCTGGTCAACGGCGGCTGGATCGACCCGGAGCAGGTTCGACCGCTGCGATCCGGGGATGACGCCGGTCCGGAAGACTGGTTTTCCGGTGAAGAGCGCCCGCTGATCGTCGCCTTCTTCGGCGGCACCGGCGTCGGCAAAAGCACCCTCCTCAACCGACTGGCCGGGGAAAAGGTGGCGAAGACCGGGGTCGAACGCCCTACCTCCAGGGAAGTCACCGTCTTCCTCCACCGCGATCTCCCCACCGACCGGCTGGAACGCCACCTGCCTCTCGATCGCCTGCGCATCGCCCGCCACAATAACGACAACCGTCGCCGGGTGGTATGGATCGATATGCCGGATATCGACAGCATCGAGGAAAGCAATCGCGAGCTGGTGCTGCGTTGTTTACCTTTCGTCGACGTTCTGATCTACGTGGTCAGCCCTGAGCGCTATCGGGACGACAGCGGTTGGCAGTTGCTGAGGCGGCATGGCCAACGGCACGCCTGGCTGTTCGTGATGAACCATTGGGATCAGGGTGACGAGGCTCAGATCGAGGACTTTCGTATCCAGCTTCGGGAAGCAGGATTCCCAAATCCCGTCATCCTCCGCTGCGACAGCCGGGAGGATCTGACCGAACGGTTGCCCGACGATTTCGGCAAGTTGGAAGAGATCCTGACCCACCTGGTGCGTCAAGGAGGAATCGAACGGCTGGAGCGCCACGGCTTGCAACAGCGTCTGGCCGGACGACGCCGTGCTCTGGAGCAGTTGTTGCAACGCCTGGGCCACCCGGAACAGGGGGAAAAGCTCAAGCAGCTCTGGCGCCGATCGTGGCGCCGTACCCGCGATGAGCTGGAACCGGCCCTGGATTTGCCCGTCAAGACCCTGGCTGTGGAAGTGGCCGGCAAAGGACTGCGGCGTTTAGGAGATGATAGTGACCGGGAACATCCCCTGCTTCGGGACCTGTGGATACGAAAGCATCTGGAGGACACCCTCGACCGTCTGATCATGGAAGCGGCGGAGGCGGGTCTGGCCGTCGAGCCTTTGCGGCGCCACCTCGGTGGGTATCGTGACCGGATCGAGACGGTTTTCCGGGAACAGATTCGGCGTAGCGTGGCCGCGGCGCTGGCCAAACCCGGACGCGGTGTGCGACGATTCCTCCTGTGGTTGACAGGGGTGCTCCGCTATCTGCTCCCCCTGAGCGCCAGCGTTTGGGTCGGTTGGCAGGTGGTTTCCCGCTACTACGAGGGAATGCTGGGCGGTAATGATTGGCTGGGTATCGACTTCGCGGTCCACAGTCTCCTGCTGATCGGGTTGGCGTGGCTCGTTCCCCATCTGTTGCATCGCCTGTTGCAGCCTTCCCTGGAAAAAGCAGCCCGGTACGGTATCCGGCAGGGTATCGAGCGAGCCTTCGAGCAGGTCGAGTCGGATGTCGAGCAGATATTGGATGGATGGCAATCGGATTGGCGTCGGCTTCATCAGCGGGGAAAACAACTTCTGGAAACCGTGGAACCGCCGGTTGATTCTGCCGTTGATGGATTGTTGGGTCGTTTGGTTGTTTCAGAAAAAAGATAACGGTATAAATTCAGCGGCGCTTCTTGACGTGACGAAGAAGGCGCTGGCGTTTGCGGATCTGGCGCTTCGTCAGACGGTTGACCCGACCGGCAAAGGGATTGTCACCGGAGCGGAATTCCAGGCGGATCGGCGTGCCACGAATCCCGAGGCGGTCGCGGAACCACCGGCTGAGGTAACGCCGGTAGCTTTCCGGAACCTGTTCGGTCTGGTTGCCGTGGATGACGATCATCGGTGGATTCTTGCCGCCCTGGTGGGCGAACTTCAGCCGGATCCGCCTTCCCCGCACCAGGGGCGGCGGATTGGCCGTCACCGCTTCCTGCAGGATACGAGTCAACCGTGAGGTGGTGAACTCCGCCTGAGTTTGGCGGTACAGGGGCTCGATGCGGTCGAACAGATTCCCCACCCCCGTCCCGTGGCGGGCGGAAATCGGCAGTTTGTCGGCGAAATCGACGAAATACAACTGGGTTTCCATCTGCGCCTTCACTTTGCGCTTCTGATCCTCGGTCAGGCCGTCCCACTTGTTGAGACCGATGACCAGCGCCCTGCCCGCTTCCAGCACCATGCCCAGCAGGCGGGCGTCCTGGTCGGTCACCCCTTCCGAAGCATCGATCAGAAAAATGACCACATGGGCCGACTCCATAGCCTGCAGGGCTTTGACGATGCTGAATTTCTCCACCGCCTCCTCCACCCGGGCCCGCCGCCGGATGCCGGCGGTATCCACCAGCACGTAGCGCCGGCCGTCCCGCTCGAAGGGAACTTCGATGGCGTCGCGGGTGGTTCCGGGATGATCGGCCACCACCACCCGCTCCTCTCCCAGGAGACGGTTGATCAAGGTGGATTTGCCCACGTTGGGTCGCCCGAGGACCGCCACCCGGATGGCCGGATTTTCCTCCCCGCCCTCCTCGGTTGCCGGGGCCGGTGGCAGACAGGACTCGATCCGTTCCAGCAAGCG
>JALSSF010000119.1 GCA_026984375.1 Methylothermaceae bacterium
CACCAGGCACTCAACGGCTTTCCCGTCAGGTAATAGACCTCCAGGGCCCGCTGAATCCGCTGGGGATCGTTGGGATGGATCCGGGCCGCCGCCCGGGGATCGACGGCGGCCAGGCGGCGGTGCAGCGCCGCCCAGCCATGCCGGGAAGCCTCGGCGTTGATACGCCTGCGCACTTCGGGATCGGCTTCCGGCAGGGGGGCGATTCCCCGCAGCAGGGCATGGAAGTACAACATCGTACCACCCACCAGGATCGGCAACCGGCCCCGGCAAGCGATGGCTTCGATCAGTTCCAGGGCTTCGCTGCGGAACCGCCCCGCCGAGTAGGACTGGGAGGGATCGAGGATGTCGATCAGATGATGGGGAATCCGGGCCCGGATCTCCCGGGAGGGCTTGGCGGTGCCGATGTCCATGCCCCGGTACACCTGTCCGGAATCGACGCTGACGATCTCGCCGTTCAGGCGCCGCGCCAGGGCAATGGCCAGATCGGTCTTTCCGGCCGCAGTCGGCCCCATGATCAAAAGCGCCAGCGGTTTTCCCATCAGCGGCCGCGACGGAAGAATCGGTCCAGGGCGGGAAAATCCAGTTTGACCCAGGTGGGACGACCGTGATTGCACTGGCTGCCCCGCTCGGTGCGCTCCAGTTCCCGCAGCAGGGCGTTCATCTCCTCCCTGCCGAGCCGCTGTCCGGCCCGCACGGCGCTGTGACAGGCCCGGGTGGCCAGACGCTCGTGGATCCGGCTTTCCACCTCGGCGCTGCCGTCGAGCTCCCGCAGCTCCGAGACCAGGTCCTTCACCAGGGCCGCCGGATCGGCCTGCGCCAACAGGGCGGGCAAGGCGCGGACCACCACGGTTTCCGGACCCAGGACATCCAGGTCGACGCCCAACCGGGCCAGGAAACGGCGATGGCAGCGCACCAGCTCGACCTCCCCGGGACTCAGGCGGACCCTTTCCGGCAGCAGCAGGGGCTGGCACTGGGGAACGCCACCTTGCACCTGGCGTTTGAGTTTTTCGTAAAGGATGCGTTCATGGGCGGCGTGGGCATCGACGATCACCAGACCGTCCTCGGCCTCGGCGAGAATGTAGATACCATGAAGATGGGCCACCGCATAACCCAAAGGGGGAACTTCCCGGGACGAAGCCGGAATCTCCGGTTCCGGCTCTCGCTCCGCTTCCGGTTCCCGCGCCGGACGCAGGGTCTCGTAGAAGGCGATGGCCTCGTTGACCTGGGCGGCCGCCGGCGGTCCGGCCGGGGGAGGATAGGCGGGCGGCGGGATCCTCGGCCCGGGGCGCGCCTTTCCGAGGGCCCGGTGCAGGGAACGGGCGACGAAATCCCGGACGGTGCGCGGATCGCGGAAGCGCACCTCCAGCTTGGCGGGGTGGGCGTTGACGTCGACCCGAGCAGGATCCAGCTCCAGATAGAGAACGGCGGCGGGCTGGCGGTCGTGGGGCAGCACGTCGCGGTAACCCTGGCGCAGGGCGTGGGCGAGCAGCTTGTCCCGCACCGGCCGGCCGTTGACGTACCACCATTGCCGGTCCGCCTGGCGCCTGGCCACCGCCGGCAGACCCATCCAACCCCACAGGCGCATCCCGTCCTGTTCGAATTCGATCAACAGCGACTGTCGCACGAACTCGTCACCGAGCAACGCCTCCACCCGCCGCGTCCAGGCCCGCTCTTCCCGGGCGGCGGGCAGCTGCAACACGTCCCGCTGATTGTGGCGCAACCGGAAGGCGACTTCGAACCGGCTCAGGCACAGGCGTTCGAGAAAGGTCTGGATGTGCCCGAACTCGGTCCGCTCGCTGCGCAGAAATTTGCGCCGGGCAGGCACGTTGTGGAACAAATCGGACACGGACACGGTGGTCCCCACCGGATGGGCGATGGGAATCGGATCGCCCGAACGGCCATCTCCCGGAACCACCAAGCGCCAGCCACAGGGCTCCGCCGCCGTGCGGGAAACCAGCTCCACTCGCGCCACCGCCGCGATGCTCGCCAGCGCTTCGCCGCGGAATCCGAAGGTACAGACCCGGAGCAGATCATCGAGGGTGGCGATCTTGCTGGTGGCATGGCGGCTCAACGCCAACGGAAGATCGTCACGGGCGATGCCGTGGCCGTCGTCGCGCACCCGGATCAGGGCGATACCGCCGGACTCGACGGTCACCTCAATGCGACCGGCGCCGGCGTCCAGGCTGTTTTCGACCAGTTCCTTGACCACCGAGGCGGGCCTTTCCACCACCTCCCCGGCGGCGATCTGCCCCACCAACGGGGGCGGTAGGGGGTGGATCCGCTTCATCCGCCGACCGGGATCCGGAGCACCTGCCCGACCCGGACGCGGGTATGGCTCAGGTCGTTGTAGCTCATCAACCGTTCAAGGCTGATTCCGTAAGTCTGGGCGATTTCCGTGAGGGTTTCCCCCTTGGCGATGACGTGACGACGTTCGGCCGCCAACAAAGTTCCCGGCGGGGCGTGGCGCTTGAAATAATCCCGCACCCCCCGGTGAATGGCCCTGGCCCAATACCACTGATATTTGGCGCTCCGCAGCCGCCTTTCCTCCGCCGGATTGGAAATGAAGGCCGTCTCTACGAGAATCGAGGGAATGTCCGGGGATTTCAGCACCACGAAGCCGGCCTGCTGCACCCCGTGATGGTGAATGCGGCCGATGCGCTTCAGCTCCTCCAACACCTCCTTGCCCAGACGCCGGCTGTATTCCCGGGTCCCGGTCAGGGAGAGATCGAGCAGCACTTTGGCCAGCACCTCGTCCTTGTCATCGAGACTGACGCCCCCGACCAGATCGGAGGCGTTCTCCCGGGCCGCGAGCCAGCGTGCCGCCTCGCTGGAGGCGCCGCGCTCGGACAGGATGTAGACCCCGGCACCGCTGGCCTTCGGATCCCGGAAGGAGTCGGCATGAATGGAAATGAACAGGTCGGCCCTGGCCCGGCGGGCCAGCTCGATACGCTTGCGCAACGGGATGTAATAATCCCCCTTGCGAATCAACACCGCCCGCATGCCCGGAGTGTCGTCGATCAACCTAGCCAGTTTCCTGGCGATGGCCAACACCACGTCCTTCTCCCGGGTCCCGTGACGGCCGATGGCACCGGGGTCCTCTCCGCCATGACCGGGATCAATGGCCACCGTCACTTTGCGCAATCTGGGGCGTTTCACCGGCGGGGGCCGGCGGAGTGCGGAAGCACCCTTGGCAGGATAAAGATCGACCACCAGGCGGTGACCGTAGCGGGCGTTGGGCGGCAGGGTGAACACCTTGGGCCGTACCGGGGATTTCAGATCCAGTACCAGGCGCAACACCCCGGGACGGGGGCTGCCGCTGCGAATCCGCCGCACGAACGGTGTGCCGGCGGCGAAACGGGGCAACGACGCCCTGAGTTTCCCACCGGCCAGATCCAGCACCAGGCGATCGGGATTGTCCAGACCGAAGACCTTGGGCTTGACGTCGGCGGAAACGTCCAGGACCAGACGAACGTGGTCCGGGGCGTTCCAGTGCCGGATGCCGCGTATTTCGACACCGTAACAAAACTGGATGACGGCCAGCCAGGCGATCACCGCCAGGACCCATCTGCGCACCATAACCACCTCCGAGCAAGCCCCTCCCTACCCTAATTATATGCCAACGCCGGCACGGAATCGCGAACTTCACCAAAATATGTGGCCGATAAACCACAACACCATCCCCCGCCGGTCCGCTCCAAAGCGTCACCGTCTATCATCGATTACCCTCCCCGGAGCTCTCCGAAATGGTAGGCATCCGGTTTTCAAGGCGAACACTTGTTTTAAAGCGCGATCCAATTAAAATGTTTCCCTTTGTGGGCAGCTTGCGGCTGCCTTTTTGTTTTCGGTTCAGGGGATCCATCCATGACTTCGGCTCTCATGCCTACGTACGCCCGTCTGCCGGTCGCCTTTCAGAAGGGCGAAGGGGCCTGGCTGTGGGACGGCGAAGGCCGGCGCTATCTCGACGCCCTTGCGGGAATCGCCGTCTGCAACCTGGGACACGCCCATCCCGCCCTGACCAAGGCCCTGTGCCACCAGGCCGGCCAATTGTGGCACACCTCCAACCTGTACCGCATCGAATTGCAGGAACGCCTGGCAACCCGGCTGGCCGCCTTGAGCGCCATGGACAACGTGTTCTTCTGCAATTCCGGTGCCGAGGCCAACGAAGCCGCCATCAAACTGGCACGGGCCTACGGCCACTCCCGAGGAATCGGACAGCCGCACATCGTCGTCATGGAAGGCAGCTTCCACGGCCGCACCCTGGCCACCCTCACGGCGACGGGCAATCCCCGGATCAAGCAGGGCTTCGAACCTCTGGTCCCCGGCTTCATCCAGGTTCCTTACGACGACCTCGCCGCCGTGGAGAAGCTTTCCGAGCGCGACGACATCGTCGCCGTCCTGGTGGAACCGGTGCAGGGGGAAGGCGGCATCCGCGTCCCGGCGGCCAACTATCTGCCCGGATTGCGTGCCCTCTGCGACCGTCGGGGGTGGCTGCTGATGCTGGACGAAGTGCAAACGGGCATCGGCCGCTGCGGCCGCTGGTTCGCCCACCAGCACTGGGACATCGTTCCCGACGTCATGACCCTGGCCAAGGCGCTGGGCAACGGCTTCCCCATCGGGGCCTGTCTGGCCCGGGGCCCGGCCTCACAGGTCCTCACGGCCGGAACCCACGGCTCGACCTTCGGCGGCAACCCTCTGGCCTGCCGGGTCGCCCTGGAAGTGTTGCAGACGATCGAAAGCGAGGATCTCCTGACCCACTGCGATCGCCTGGGGCAAGAAATCCGCACCGCGTTGCGTGAACGCCTCGACGCTCACCCCCTGGTCCGGGAAGTGCGCGGCCTCGGCCTGATGCTCGGCATCGAGCTGACCGAACCCTGCGGCGATCTGGTCGGTAAAGCCCTGAAGCAGGGGCTGCTGATCAACGTCACCGCGGGCTCGGTGATCCGGTTGCTGCCACCGCTGATCCTAGACCACCGCCAGGCGCAACAGCTTGTGGAAACCCTCGTCGAACTGATACAGGAATTCTCCCCGTGAATGCACGCCATTTTCTCACCCTCACCGATCTGTCCCCCGACGAACTGCGCGCCCTGATCCAACGCGCCGGCGAACTGAAGCGCCTCAAGGGGCCCTACGAGCCGCTGAAGAACCGGTTGCTAGGCATGATCTTCGAAAAGGCCTCCACCCGCACCCGGGTCTCCTTCGAGGCCGGCATCGTGCAACTGGGCGGGGCGGCACTCTTCCTCTCCCCCAGGGACTCCCAGCTGGGGCGCGGCGAACCCATCGAAGACACCGCCCGGGTACTCTCGCGCATGGTGGATGCCATCGTGCTGCGCACCCACTGCCACCGGACCGTACAGCGGTTCGCCGAATTTTCCCGCGTTCCGGTCATCAACGGATTGACGGACCGCTTTCATCCCTGCCAACTGCTCGCCGACCTGCAGACCTGGTTCGAACATCGCGGCGACATCCGGGGGCACAAGGTCGCCTGGATCGGTGACGGCAACAACATGTGTCAGTCCTACATCAAGGCGGCCCGTCTGCTGGACTTCCATCTGCACATCGCCTGCCCGCAAGGGTACGAACCGGAAGCCGAGCTGCTCGCCTGGGCCGGTGACCGCGTCACCCTGGATCACGACCCGGAGGCGGCGGCGACCGGCGCCGATCTGGTGGTCACCGACGTCTGGGCCAGCATGGGACAGGAGCAGGAACGGCAACAGCGCCTCGCGGCCTTCCGCCGTTTCCAGGTGACCCCGGAGCTGATGGCGCTGGCCCACGACGGGGCCCTGTTCATGCACTGCCTGCCGGCGCACCGGGGCGAGGAAGTCAGCGCCGAGGTTCTGGAAGGCCCCTGGAGCGTGGTCTGGGAGGAAGCGGAAAACCGCCTGCACGCCCAGAAGGCGCTGTTGGAATTCCTGCTTTCCGGTTGAACCGACGCCGGTGCGTTCACCTACCGGCCCGATAGTAACTGTTCTGCCACGCCTTCCCGGTCCCCGAAAAAGCAACCGGACAAGTGGTAAGATAGGCATTCGCGACATCGATTTTCCAGCCTGCGGAACCGTCATGAGAATTTTTCTGTTGCTGCTCGTCAGCTTCGTCATTCCCTGGGCCGAGGCCGAAGAGTCCGCCTACGTCACCGACCGGCTCGAGGTCTATCTTCGCACCGGCAAAGGGATCAAATACAAGATTCTGCGTCAGGTGCGCAGCGGAACCCCGTTGACCGTCCTGGCCAAGGATCCCAAAAGCGGCTATAGCCGGGTGCGGCTGCGGGACGGGACCGAAGGCTGGATACTGACCCGCTATCTGAGCCCCGAACCCAGCGCCCGCTGGCAGCTGAAACAGGCCCGGGAGAAACTGGATCGCCTGAGCCGGGAAAACGCCCGGCTGAAACAGGAACTGGAAACCTTGAAGAACCAGCAGGGCAGCTTGACGACCGAGAAAGAGAACCTGACGCAGCGCAGCGCCCGGCTGGAAGCCGAACTGCAGCAGATCCGCCACGCGGCGGCCCACGCACTGGAGATCCAGGAAGAACGCAATCGCCTGCGGGGGCGGGTCGCCGAACTCGAACGCCGGTTGCACCAACTGGAACTGGAGAACCAGGCCCTCAACCGCGATCAGTCGCAGCGCTGGTTCCTGATCGGCGCCGGCGTGCTGGCCGGCGGCATTCTGGCGGGCCTGCTGCTGCCCCGCCTGACCTGGCGCCGCCGCCGCGGCTGGGATTCGCTCAATTCCCTGTAATCACCGGAGAACACGGAGACCGACATCCATGTCTGACAAGAAAAGGCCTCATTCTTCCCAGATCGTCGATGGCGTCGAGCGGGCGCCCAGCCGCGCCATGCTCTATCCCCTGGGATTCCGGGACGGGGACTTCCAAAAGCCGCAGATCGGCATCGCCTCCACCTGGAACATGGTGACACCGTGCAACATGCACATCAACCAGCTCGCCAACCACGCCATTCGCGGGGTGGAAGCCAACGGCGGCAAGGGTATCCTGTTCCACACCATCACCATCTCCGACGGCATTTCCATGGGCACGGAGGGAATGAAGTATTCCCTGGTGTCCCGGGAAGTCATCGCCGATTCCATCGAGACGGTCATGGGATGCCAGGGATACGACGGCCTGGTGGCCATCGGCGGCTGCGACAAGAACATGCCCGGCTGCATGATGGCCATCGCCCGTCTCAACCGTCCGGCGGTGTTCGTCTACGGCGGCACCATCCTGCCGGGGTGCCTGGGCGAGAAAAAGCTCGACATCGTTTCCGTGTTCGAAGCGGTCGGCGCCCGGGCCAACGGGCAGATCGACGATCGGACCCTGCACCAGATCGAATCCACGGCCATTCCCGGCCCCGGCTCCTGCGGCGGCATGTACACCGCCAACACCATGGCCTCGGCGATCGAGGCCCTGGGAATGAGCCTGCCGGGCTCCTCGGCCCAGGCGGCGGTCTCCGAGGAAAAACAGCGCGACTGCGAGCGCGCCGGCGCCGCTGTGCTGCGGCTGCTGGAGGCCGGCATCCGCCCCCGGGACATCATGACCCGCGAGGCTTTCGAAAACGCCATCACCGTCGTCATCGCCCTGGGCGGCTCCACCAACGCCGTGCTTCATCTGCTGGCGATGGCGGACGCCTGCGGTGTGGAACTGAAGCTGGAGGACTTCAACCGGATCGGCCGCCGGGTGCCCGTACTGGCCGATCTGAAGCCCAGCGGCCGCTACCACATGGCCGATCTGATCGCCATCGGCGGCATCCAGCCCCTGATGAAAACGCTGCTCGATGCCGGCCTGCTGCACGGGGACTGCCTCACCGTCACCGGCAGAACCCTGGCGGAAAACCTCGCCGACGTACCGCCCTACCCCGACGACCAGGACATCGTCCGCCCGCTGTCCAATCCCATCAAGAAAGACAGCCATCTGGTCGTCCTCAAGGGCAACCTGGCCCCCCAGGGAGCGGTGGCCAAGATCAGCGGCAAGGAGGGGCTGCGCTTCACCGGCACCGCCCGGGTCTTCGACTGCGAGGAGGAGGCGCTGCGGCGGATCCTGGACGGAACGGTGCAAAAGGGCGACGTGATCGTGATCCGCTACGAAGGCCCCAAGGGAGGGCCGGGGATGCGGGAAATGCTTTCCCCCACCTCCGCCGTCATGGGCAAGGGTCTGGGGAAGGACGTGGCCCTGATCACCGACGGCCGTTTTTCCGGCGGCACCCACGGCTTCGTCGTCGGCCACATCACGCCGGAGGCCTACGTGGGCGGTCCCCTGGCCATCGTCGAGGACGGGGACACCATCACCATCGATGCGGAAACCCGGGAACTCCGGCTTCATCTGGAACCGGACGAGATCGAGGCCCGTCTGGCGCGCTGGCACAAACCCGCTCCCCGCTACACCCGCGGCGTTCTGGCCAAATACGCCGCCCTGGTCAATTCGGCCTCCGAAGGCGCGGTGACTGACCGCAATCTGGAAGACAAACTGTAGCCAGTGATCGAACCGGCCACCTTCGTCCGCTGGTTCCGCAGCGCCCTCCCTTATATCCACTCCCACCGGGGGCGCACCTTCGTGGTCCATTTCGGCGGGGAGGCGATCGCCGATCCGGCCTTTTCCGGCCTGATCCACGATCTGGCCTTACTTCACGGCATGGGCATCCGCCTGGTGCTGGTCTACGGCATCCGCCCCCAGATCGAAGCCCGCCTGCGGCGGCGTAACCTCGCCTGCCGTTATCACCGGGGGCTGCGGATCACCGACGCGGCGGCGCTGGAATGCGTCAAGGAGGCCGCCGGCGAGGCCCGTCTGGAAATCGAAGCGCGCCTGTCCATGGGCGTGGCCGATTCCCCCATGGCGGGGGTGCGGCTGAGAGTAGCCTCCGGCAATTTCATCACCGCCAAACCCCTGGGGGTCATCGACGGCGTCGACTTCGAGTACACCGGGGAAGTGCGCCGCGTCGATGCCGAGGCCATCGCCCATCTCCTGGAGCGGGAGCTGGTGGTCCTGGTCTCCCCCCTGGGATATTCCCCCACGGGAGAGGTCTTCAACCTGCGTGCCGAGGCGGTGGCCACGGCCGTGGCCACCGCCCTGAAGGCGGACAAGCTGTTGCTGCTGCTGGAAGGTCCGTGCAACCTGGGGAAGGAGCGGGTGGCCCAGCTCACCTCCGCCGAAGCCCGGCAACACCTGAACCGGGGGGCGTTTTCCGAAGAAATCGCCCCCCACGTGGAGGCGGCCGTGCGTGCCGTGGAAGGTGGGATCGCCCGGGCCCATCTGCTCGACCGCCATCAGGACGGTACCCTGCTGCTGGAGCTGTTCACCCGCGACGGATCGGGCACCCTGATCTCCCGGCAGCCTTTCGAAACCCTGCGCCCCGCGACCCTGGAGGACATTCCCGGTATCCTGGAACTGATCGAACCGCTGGAGCGGGAGGGAATCCTGGTCGAACGTTCCCGGGAAAGACTGGAGATGGAACTGGAAGACTACTGCGTCATCGAACGCGACGGTCTCGTCATCGGCTGCGCCGCCTTGCATCCCTTTCCCGAAGCGAAAACGGGCGAACTCGCCTGCCTGGTGCTGCATCCGGACTACCGGGGGGAAAACCGGGGACGACGGCTGCTGGAACACGTCGAACACCGGGCCCGAGCCCTCGGCTTGCAGCGTTTGTTCGTCCTCACGACCCGAACGAGCCACTGGTTCCTGGAACAGGGCTTCAAGCCGGGAGACTTCACGGAGCTTCCCCAGGAACGGCAACGCCGTTACGATGTCCGGCGCAATTCCAAGGTGCTGTTCAAATGGCTGTGACTCTGGAACTGGCTTGTCCGCCCGATACTCCGGTAACGCTGCTGCAACTGTCCGATTGCCATTTTCTGGAACGGCCCGGTGACACCCTGATGGGCGTGGATACCGAGCGCAGTTTTCGCCGGGTCCTCTCTTCGCTGCACCGGTATCCCGACTGGCCGGCGGACCTGCTTCTCCTCACCGGCGATCTGGTGCAAAATCCCTCGACTGCCGCCTATGAACGGCTGTTTTCCTATCTGAAAACCATCGACATACCCTGGGTGTGCCTGCCCGGCAACCACGACGACCCTACCCTGATGCGGGAAATTCTGTGCCGCACCGAAGCGCATTGCAGCAAACGCATCCTGGCCGGCCGGTGGCAGATTCTCTGCCTCGACAGCAGACTGCCCGGTTCCCATGCCGGTCACCTGCCGCCGCAGGAACTGGCGTTTCTGGATCAGGCCCTGCGGCAAACCCACCGGCCTACTCTGGTCGCCCTGCACCACCCCCCGGTGCCGGTGGGCAGCGCCTGGATGGACACCATGCAGCTGGACAACAGCGAAGCCCTGTTCGCCGTCCTGGCGCATCACCCCCACGTCAAGGGAATCGTCTTCGGCCACATCCATCAGGTCTTCCACACCACCCACCACGGCATCCCCCTCTGGAGCGCCCCCTCCACCTGTTTCCAGTTCAAGCCGCATTCGACCGATTTCGCCCTGGACGAGCGCCCCCCCGGCTGGCGCTGGTTGACGCTACATCCCGGGGGACGGATCGCCACCCGGGTCGAACGGCTGGACGCCTGCCCTCCCGGACTGGATTTCTCCTCGTCGGGCTATTGACCGACCACTTCCCTCGACCTGTAAGACTTTTACCCCGTTTCTAACGACGACAGCCGGCGGCCGATTCAGCGGATCCCGACGGTTTTGATCCGGTCGTCGATCCATGCGGGGGACAGATAGCCGATGGCACCGACGACCTCGCTGATCCGGTCGTGCATCTCGTGCAGCGTGGCCACCTCGACCGGGGCCGGGCCGGTGCCGGAAAATACGTTTCGATCCCACAGCCGGCGGAGCTGATACGGATAGACCCGGAGAATCTTCTTACAGAAGATCAAATGGAGCGGGTGATCGTCGGGAAGCACGAACACCCGGATGGGGGTGCCGTCGGGCCAGACACGGCGGCGCATCGCGAAGATGGCCCGCAGCTCGTTGCGGGAGAGTGTCTCTATCACCACTTTGGGGTTGACCGCCACGACAACGGCTTGCGGCTCGACTGCATGACCGGTCACACCGGCCAGACCGATCAAAAGTGCGCTAACGAAACACCAGAATTTCCGCCGTGCGGGCAAAACCCCTCCCGTGAAGAACCGTTTGCGAAAAATGCATTCCCCTGAAATCAGCGATCCATGGTGGTCAGAAAGCCCCGGGGGTCGATGGGCACCGCCTCGGAGACCAGCAGCTGACCCAATTCGGTCAGGGCTCGGCGATAAACTTCCCGCTTGAAATAAACCACCTCTCTGACCGGATGCCAGTATTCGACCCAACGCCAGGCGTCGAACTCCGGCCTGGCGCTCCGGTCCAGCCGGATCCGGTCCTCCGCCGCCCGCAATCGCAGCAAAAACCACAGTTGCTTCTGACCGATGCACAAAGGCAGCGAATGACGCCGAATGTACCGTTCCGGCAAACGATAATGAAGCCAGTCCCGGGTCCGGCCGATCACCTCCACGTCGTCCCGTCCCAATCCCGTCTCCTCGTAGAGTTCCCGAAACATGGCGGCCTCGGGATTCTCGCGGGGCTTGATGCCGCCCTGGGGAAACTGCCAGGAGCGCATGCCGGCACGCCGGGCCCAAAAGACGTACCCGGCGTCGTTGCAAAGGACAATGCCGACATTCAGACGAAACCCCTTGCCGTCAATCATTGTCTGAATGACACATTGTTTTTTGATGGTAGAATTCGTTCGTTCATTCGCTCACCACAGAAGCATAACCTACACTCACCCGAAGTTTCAGGCAACCGCACGTGATCTGCAATTCTAGCGCATCCCCCGGTCTGGCACTTTTCGATCTCGACAACACCCTGATTGGAGGGGACAGCGATTATCTCTGGGGACGGTTCCTGGTGGAACAGGGTCTGGTGGACGCGGCGGAATACGAGGCCGCCAATCAACGCTTCTACGACGACTACCGCCAGGGCCGGCTCGACATTCACGCCTTTCTCCGTTTTGCCCTGAAACCCTTGACCCAACACCCCCGAAGCCGGCTCGAGGCCCTGCGCCGTCGCTTTCTCGAGGAAAAGATCGAACCGATTCTGCTGCCGGCCGCCCACCGGTTGATCGAATGCCACCGGCGCCGTGGGGACCGGCTGGCCATCGTCACCGCGACCAACGCCTTCGTGACCGCCCCCATCGCCCGGCGCCTCGGCGTCGACACGCTGATCGCCACGGAGCCGGAACGGATCGACGACCGCTACACCGGTGGGGTGAAAGGCGTTCCCTGCTTTCGGGAGGGAAAGGTGGACCGGATTCAGCAGTGGTTAGGAGAAGCGATGGAT
>JALSSF010000120.1 GCA_026984375.1 Methylothermaceae bacterium
AGCATCTTTCAATGTCTTAATCCCTTTTAGATCAGGTCACGTTCTAGACCGATGATTTCGAGCGCGTGGACGAATCCAGGGAAACGTCTTAATCCCTTTTAGATCAGGTCACATTCTAGACAATGGAGAGCACGACCCCGGCGAGTGCAGAGAAGAGTCTTAATCCCTTTTAGATCAGGTCACGTTCTAGACCAGCCTATCCTGAGGGTATGGAAAAAAACACTCCCGTCTTAATCCCTTTTAGATCAGGTCACGTTCTGGACCTGGCGCCTGTGAGGGCTATGCCCTGCTCACCGGCTGTCTTAATCCCTTTTAGATCAGGTCACGTTCTGGACGGCCAAGGAAGACGTAACGGCTTTGAATTACGCCGTCTTAATCCCTTTTAGATCAGGTCACGTTCTGGACTCTGCTGTCGCGTTTGATCGTGGTTAGCAAAATTGTCTTAATCCCTTTTAGATCAGGTCACGTTCTGGACTTTACCAACGACCGCCAAGAGCCCAGCCCCATTTGGTCTTAATCCCTTTTAGATCAGGTCACGTTCTGGACGCCTGGCCAGCCTACAAGCCTAAGAGGGCATGAAAGTCTTAATCCCTTTTAGATCAGGTCACGTTCTGGACGGTTACCCGTACTCGCCATCGCATCGGTGCCCCTGAGTCTTAATCCCTTTTAGATCAGGTCACGTTCTGGACCGTTCAACGAAGCGATGGACAAGCTGCAAAGCACAAGTCTTAATCCCTTTTAGATCAGGTCACGTTCTGGACTTATCCGGTCAAAGTAAATGGAATTCATTTTTCAAGTCTTAATCCCTTTTAGATCAGGTCACGTTCTGGACCATTAGCATTGGGGAAAAAATAACTAAACCACCGTCTTAATCCCTTTTAGATCAGGTCACGTTCTGGACGTATTTGAGATCCATTGATTAGCTCTAGTTTCATGTCTTAATCCCTTTTAGATCAGGTCACGTTCTGGACGATACCATCCCGCAGCGCCCGGAACGCGATGTCCGTCTTAATCCCTTTTAGATCAGGTCACGTTCTGGACACCTCGGTGGCAAACTTGTCCCCGGTGGCAAGCTGTCTTAATCCCTTTTAGATCAGGTCACGTTCTGGACCCCGAACCTGGCGGTGGTTTGCAAGGTACGTAAGGTCTTAATCCCTTTTAGATCAGGTCACGTTCTGGACTCGTGGGTGCCGTCGAAATGACAGAAGAAGAAGACGTCTTAATCCCTTTTAGATCAGGTCACGTTCTGGACGTCCGGGACTTCACAATTGACCCATGCGGGTGGTCTTAATCCCTTTTAGATCAGGTCACGTTCTGGACTTTCGACTTCAGTCTGAATCAAGAACTTTCTTGGGGTCTTAATCCCTTTTAGATCAGGTCACGTTCTGGACCCATCTGGGGTTGGGGGCCAAGCTCCAATGATGTTTGTCTTAATCCCTTTTAGATCAGGTCACGTTCTGGACGCCACTTCCGCCGTGAGGGTGCGGATGGTGTCTGGTCTTAATCCCTTTTAGATCAGGTCACGTTCTGGACTACCATTGGCTCGTTCCCAAAACACGGTATGAACGGTCTTAATCCCTTTTAGATCAGGTCACGTTCTGGACTGATCCAGAGGTCGCTCGATGCCCTGACCGGTGGTGTCTTAATCCCTTTTAGATCAGGTCACGTTCTGGACGTCGCGGCGCTGAATACTGCTCAGGACCCGAACAAGTCTTAATCCCTTTTAGATCAGGTCACGTTCTGGACGCCACTGCATTACGGTGGCTGCTAGGGAAGATAGGTCTTAATCCCTTTTAGATCAGGTCACGTTCTGGACGGTAGTCATGAGCGAACTGCGTACTTTTATAACCGTCTTAATCCCTTTTAGATCAGGTCACGTTCTGGACGACGTACCCATCGTTGGCCCCGACGAAGATTCGTTCGTCTTAATCCCTTTTAGATCAGGTCACGTTCTGGACATCCCTGTGGGTGCGTATGGGCACCCGAGTTCTACGTCTTAATCCCTTTTAGATCAGGTCACGTTCTGGACAATTCTCCAGCAAATTCCTGTCGGCTGTTCGGACGGGTCTTAATCCCTTTTAGATCAGGTCACGTTCTGGACCATACAACGAGGAGGTAAGTGATGGATATTTCCGGTCTTAATCCCTTTTAGATCAGGTCACGTTCTGGACCGTTGATGAACTTGAGGATCTTGTGTCCCAAGCGGTCTTAATCCCTTTTAGATCAGGTCACGTTCTGGACAAGGAACGGCGGCTCGCCCGCGAGAAAGAAGCTCGGTCTTAATCCCTTTTAGATCAGGTCACGTTCTGGACATTCCGAGGTGATGAACGTTATCAAAATATTGAAGTCTTAATCCCTTTTAGATCAGGTCACGTTCTGGACAACATGGTTGTTATTATTTGTAAGGGGGGTTGGTGTCTTAATCCCTTTTAGATCAGGTCACGTTCTGGACCAGGATGTCCCGGAGTTTTTCGATGTCGATTCGGGTCTTAATCCCTTTTAGATCAGGTCACGTTCTGGACGGAAGGAGTGGAAGAAGGCCGTGCAGAGCTTCTTGGTCTTAATCCCTTTTAGATCAGGTCACGTTCTGGACTGGAAAGTAAAGAATTCTTTGTGGTTTTGAACAGGTCTTAATCCCTTTTAGATCAGGTCACGTTCTGGACTCCCGTATACGCTTTTAGCAAACGGGAGGTTGTGGTCTTAATCCCTTTTAGATCAGGTCACGTTCTGGACCAAACGATTGGCGTGGCTTCGTGACGTTGGCGGAGGTCTTAATCCCTTTTAGATCAGGTCACGTTCTGGACGTCATGATCACATTAGAACGCATCAAGCACGCAACGTCTTAATCCCTTTTAGATCAGGTCACGTTCTGGACAAAGCCATGGAAGGCTTATTGTTAAACTCCCCGGCGTCTTAATCCCTTTTAGATCAGGTCACGTTCTGGACAAAAGGGTACCCTATACCTACCTACCGGGTACCTATAGTCTTAATCCCTTTTAGATCAGGTCACGTTCTGGACCTTCCGCTCCAGCCGAAGTGTCGCTTGAAGCGATTGTCTTAATCCCTTTTAGATCAGGTCACGTTCTGGACGGCGGGCTAGTAGCCCGCCTTTATAGCCAGATATCGTCTTAATCCCTTTTAGATCAGGTCACGTTCTGGACCGTTCGTCTTCTTCAGAGGTGGCAGGGACGATGAGGTCTTAATCCCTTTTAGATCAGGTCACGTTCTGGACAAGGCGGAGCGGTCGATCCAGACATTGCCCAACCTGTCTTAATCCCTTTTAGATCAGGTCACGTTCTGGACCGAAAAAAGCTGGCTGGTACTGCCCCGAAGGGGCGTCTTAATCCCTTTTAGATCAGGTCACGTTCTGGACTGCACCCCCATTTTTTCTTCAACAAAATCAATAGGTTACAAGGCGCTATAAAGAAAATTTCCGACGCCGGGAACCTCATGTGGTTATATGAAAATGCTTCATGGGAATATGGCAACAATTCACCGTTCCTTGTATTCTTCAAGTGTAGCATCGGTCGTCATCTTGACAAGGTCAAGCACGATCGCAGAGGAAATTTCACCCGAAGCGCCGTGAAATCCTCGCTCGGCGTGGTTGGTACCACCGATGGCCCGCGTTTTCGTCGATTCGGCAGCGCGGTCACTTCGACCAGCGGATGGACACGAAACGCTTCCGAACCTCGACCTCCCGAACTTCGACGGTGCGACCGTAACGATCGGTACCCGAAGCCACGCGAACGGAACAGGAAACCTCGGTCCAGGAACGATGCTGCACCGGATGGGACGACGACGATGTCAGTTGGCCGCCCTGCTTGCGCCCTTGGCCGTCTTTCTTGGCCCAGCCGGTGTCCCCGACCCAGAAGCGGCCGCGCCGGTTGATCGTCGCCCAGTAGGCCTGCGGGTTCCGTACCTTCTCGCCCTTGGGGGTGTACCACTGATCGCCGATCTTGACCGGAGTCTTGCGCCAGTTGGTGCCCGGCCGCTTCTTGCCGAACCAGTATCCCGCCATGACACACCTCACCGTGACTGAATGTCGGACGACCATTTTGCCGCGGACGACGACGGCGCGCAACGGTGGCAAGCTTGCCGTCTTCGATTCACGACGGGGTGTCGGACGGTTCGAACAGGCTTTCCTGGCGGGGATGGCGCCAACGGTAGCGCACCGGCCGGGTGAGCTTTTCCAGTTTTCCCTCCCTCTCGGCCTGCCGTAACCAAACGTCCAGTTGACTCTTCTGCAGTTTGAGGGTCTCCGCCAGTTCCGCACGGCTTCGGGGAGCGTCGCGGCACAGGTGTCGGACCTTGGCGAGGAACAGATCATAAAACTCCAACGTCTCCGGCGGGGTTTCGCTTCCGTCCACCGAGCCGTCGGTGACGGAGAACAACGCCGAGAGCTTCCCGTCCGGTTCTTCCGGCAGCCAGCGGGCACCGCCGGCGACCAGGGCGGCGTTGCCCGCCTCGGCGTCGTCCGTCCGTTTCACCCACAGGGGGACCCAACCCCGGCTCAGATTTTCCCGCGCCCCGCTCCAGGTGCCGCCTTTCGTACCGGAATGGACCACGACGGCGGCATCGGCCAAGCAATAGATATATTTGTTGCGCTGCATCGCGTTGGCGACGCGGAAACCGGCTTCGGGATGAAACGGCGACAGCAGGAGCAAGCGCCCGGCCGTCAAGTGATCGCGGTACTTTCGGCTCGTGCAGGCCCGCAGCAATCCCGCCGAGAGCACGCCCACCGCCCGGCCGCCGGCTTCCAACGCCGCGGTCATCGCCGCTTCGTCCACCCCCTTGGCGCCGCCGGAAACGACGGTGCAGCCCTCGCGGGCGGCTCGTTCCCCCAGGCGGCGGGCGAAGGTCAAATCCGCCTCGGGTGCCTGGCGCGATCCCACCACCGCCAGTGCCCGGCCTTCGAGAATCCCGGTGTCGCCGCAGCCGAACAGAACCGGCGGGGCGATCTCCCGCAGCCGCCGCTTCAGGCGGACCGGGTAATCGGCGTCGGCGCGGGTGGTCACCCACAGCCCGGCCCGGGACCAGCGCTCCAGTGCCAGCGCCAGCGCCGCCCCGCGCTGCAGCAGCCCCTCGATCCGGCTCCGGGTGATTTTGTCGTCCGCCCAGCCGTCGAACACCACATCCAGATCGTCCGTCAACAAGGCGGCCGGCGTCCGCGAGCGCGTCCGGAGCCAGGCGGCCAGACGCCCCCATTCAGCAGGGGAAAGCGGCTGGACCGCCGTCTCCGACCGGGTGAAATGGGCGGTCAGGAGCAGAATCGCCTGGGCGTCCGGTGATACCGTCATCAATCCTCCGTACTGGTGGAAGCCAGGGCCATAGGATAGACCATACCGCTGCCGGCGCGGCGCAACAGGGCCGCCACCACCGTGATCGTCCAGCGGGAATCGACGATGTCGTCCACCAGCAGGACCGGGGTGTCCGGAACCGGTTCCCGGACGGCGAACGCGCCGTCCAGATTGCGGCATTGGTGGAAGGTGTTTTTCTGCGCTTTCTGGGGATCGTTGTCCCGGGTCTTGGTGACCACCGGCCGGAAAGGCAGGCCGAGGCGGTCCGCCAGGCGGCGAGCGAAATCCGGCACCAGCTCGGGATGACGCCGGGAAGGGACGCAGGTCACCCACGCCGGCGGCGGCTGCGGCCGCCAGCGCTGTTCGATCATTTCGGCGGCGGCCGCCACCAGCTCGTCGCGAAAACGCCCGGCGTGCTTGTCGTCCTCCACCATCTTCCCCCAGCCGGCATCGCCCCAGCGCGACAGGACCCGTCCTTCGGCGGCGCGCAGCTCCTCGGGCAGATTGCCGCGAAGGCCGTAGGCCGGCAAGGCGTCGGCTGGAATTCGCCTCCGGGGCTGGAAGGGCATTTCCGCATGGCGGAGAAAGCGGGTCGCCGCCACCACCGTCTCCGGATCGACATCAATGGCGACCGGCGGTCGGCCCCGGCAGACCGAGCAACGGCCGCAGGCGGCCGCCTCGGGATCGTCCAGCGCCCGGCACAGATAGGCCATGAGGCAGTCGCGGCTGTCGAGGTAGTCCTGCATCTCCCGCCATTCGATTTCCCGCTGACGATTCAGGCGGTGGATGCGCTCCCGGTCGGGGACGAACGGCACCGCCGTGCGATACCAACGGCTGCCCCGCTTGACGACCGGCGCCGGATTTTCCACGCTGAGCACCTTCAGGACCTTGCCGATCTGCCCGCGGCTGAGATTGAGGCGGGCTTCCAGTTGAGGGACGGACAGACCGTCATGCCAGCTCAAAGTCTCCAAGATCGCATTCACCTCGTCTTCCGCCGGGAAGGCGGTGCGCCGGAAATGGGCGTGGATGTCCCGGTCCTCCCGCCCGGACAGCAGGATGCCGTAGGCGCGATCCAAAGCCCTGCCAGCGCGTCCGACCTGCTGGTAATAGGTGATCACCGACCCGGGGCACTGGTAATGGACGACGAAACCGAGATCCGGCTTGTCGTACCCCATACCCAGGGCGGTGGTGGCCACCAGGGCCTTGATGCGGTTGTCGTAGAGCAGGGATTCCAGATGGCGCCGGTAGGCGTGGCTGTCGGCGAAGTCCGGATGCCGCACGTCGCTGTAATAGGGTAGGGCCGCGATGCCGTTCTTCTTCAGCCAGGCGCTGACCTGATCGGCGTCCCGCTTGGTCAGCACGTAGACGATGCCGGTGCCCGGCAGTTCCGGCAGATGGCGCGCCAGCCAGGCCAGCCGGGCCGCTTGATCGGGAAGGTGTAGGGTCTGCAGGATCAGGCTGTCGCGCACCAGGGGACCGCGGCGGACTTCCAGGTCGCCGAGCTGGGCGCGGACGTCGGCGATCACCCGGTCGTTCGCCGTGGCTGTCGTCCCCAGCAGGGGCAGGTTCGGCGGCAGATGGCGCAGGATGTGGCTCAGGCGGCGATAATCGGGGCGGAAATCGTGCCCCCAGTCGGAAATGCAATGGGCTTCGTCCACCACCAGCAGGCCGATCCGCCCGGCCACCGGCATCAGCACCTCGTCCACGAAATCCTCGTTGGCCAGCCGCTCCGGGGAAATGAGCAGCACATCGATGTGGTCTTCCCGGACCGCCTGGATGATGGCCGGCCATTCCTGGGTGTTGCCGCTGTCGATGCTGGCGGCCCGCAGTCCCAGCCGCTCGGCGGTCTCGACCTGGTTGCGCATCAGCGCCAGCAGCGGGGAAACGATGACGGTGGGCCCTGCGCCGCGATCCCGCAGCAGCCGGGTGGCGATGAAATACACCAAACTCTTTCCCCAGCCGGTACGCTGTACCACCAGCAGCTTGCGGCGCCCGACCACCAGGTCGTGGATGGCTTCCCACTGACCGTCGCGGAAACGCGCCCCGGCATCCCCCAGGGCACGGCGTAACAGGGATTCGGCCGCCTGCCGGTTCATGGCGTCAGCCTGGCCAGTTTTTCCCGGATTTCCTGGCGGCGCTTCTTGGCCCAGGGGAGCCAGCGCGCCGTCTCCGCCAGCAGTTCGGCGGCCCGGCGGCGCAGCTCGGGATCGTCCCAGGACAGGGCCGCTTCCAGCAATTCCAAGCGTTTCTGGTTCAGCTCCCCTCCCGCTTCCTTGCGGCCGGCCCGGCGATCGCACTCCAACTGTTCGCGCACCTGTTCGATGAGCCGTTCCTCCGGGTGCATCCGCGCCAGCCGTTCGGCTCGTTCCTGTTCGCGGCGGCGGCGCTCCGCCTCGGCGCGGGCGCGGGCGGCTTCCGCCTCGCGGGCCTGGCGCAGCCGTTCGCCCAGCCGCCGCTGCCGCTCGCGCACCTGCCGCAACCAGGCGGCCTGTTCGGCATGGTCCCGGGATACCAGCGCCTCGGCCCGTTCCCACGGGGGCAGGTCGTCGCCCAGCTCCGCCAACACCCAGCCGAAGGGGATCAGATGGGCCTGGTCGTGTTCCTCGGCGGCCGCCAGCCACCAGGTCCGCGCCGCCGGTTCCCAGGCGGGCGGTCGCCCTTGACCCTGCTTGATACGGATGCTGCGCACACCGTTCAGGGTCACCGACTCGGCGCCGCTGTGGCGGCCGACCCGCACCAGGAAGGCTTGCCCCGTCTCGAAGCGGCGCCGCAGGGCCGGATCGTCCAGTAGCCCGGTCACGGTCCGGCGCCATTCGGCGTCGAGCAGGCCACGCTCGTGCAGCCGCCTCAGTTCGTCGTCGAAAAGGGGGCGGTAGAAGGCGTTGCAGGCGGCGGCGATGTCGGCGAACCCGAAGCGCCGCTGCGGCAACTTGGGATGGCCGGCCACGGCGCCGACGTCGATCACCGTCAGGGTGCCGCGGAAGGCGCGGACTCGGAAGGGGGCGAGGCATTCGAGCAACTGGTAGAGACCGCCGCGTTCGGCCCGGGAGGCGGTTTCCCGGCCGTGGCGGGCGGCCGGCCGCTTCGCGCGGTTGACGGCGAAGAGGATTTCGGCGCTGTTGAGATCGTCGGGACCGTACCAGCGGCAGTCGCCCACCTGGACCAGGCGCATGGGATCTTTGTGCAGCTCCCGCATGGAATAACCGAACAGCCGTTCCTGGAGCTTGCGGCTGGCGTGGCGGTCGCCCCTGAGGTCGGGCGGCAGGGGGGCGCCGGCGTTGCGGCGGTCGAGCAGAGCGGTGCGGATCGCCCCTTTCAGGCCGCTGCCGGGTACGTACAGGCGGCGGTCGGCGGGGTCGTAGGCGGCCCGTTCGATCTCCAGGCGGTTGTGCACCTCGCGGCCGCCGCTTTCCACGTTGGCGGCCCGCCCCACCCGGGCGCGGTAGAGGGTGGCCACCCCGGCGCAGACCTTCACTACGTTGACCGCCTCGGGAATCAGCCGGTCGCGGCGTTCGAAGAAGTAGGCCTGTACCTGCTTCAGCATCCGCGGCTGGGGTCGGCCCTCGAGGATGCGCATCAGGACGGCACGGTCGGTGGCGGGCAGGGCGGTGAGGGCGCGGTGGTCGAATTCGAACAGGGCGTCGTCCTCGATGACGTACTGGGTGGGGGTGTAGTCCTCGTCGGTGCCCAAATGGACCGGCGACAGGGGGGTGAGGTGCAGGGTTCGGGTGTTCGGCAGACCGCTCATGGGGATTCCTCCAAACGGACGGGCAACACCGGGGCGTAACCCTGATGCACGGTGGCGGCGATGGCGTTGGACAGGCGGCCGTCTCCCCCCAGGCCGCGCCCGGTGAACGACGCCGCCGGCTCGAAGGGGCGGGGCGTGAGCACGGCGCCGGTGTCGGCCAGCAGCACCGGGTTCTTGAACGGCCGGCCGCGCTGGACCGCCGTCCCGCCGTGGCGGCCGAAGCGGGTGAAGGGATGCCACCAGCAGGCTTCCGGTTCCCAGTCCGATCCCTGGGGGGCGCAGGGGGCCAGGGTCAGCCAGGCGTTGGGGTCGGCGTGGCCGGGCCAGGGGGTGTCGTCGGAGGCGGCGACGGCGAACTTGCCCAGGCCGATGCTGGCGTCGCGGCCGTAGCCCGTCTGGCCGACGTCCGCCAGCAGGGCGGCGATTTCCTCCGCGTCGATGCGGTCGGCGTCGAAGCACACGTACACTTCGAGCCGCATCCCGGGGGCGTACCAGGTCTGGGCCATGCCGTAGGGGGCGAACTCGCCGCGGCCGGTGGTGCCGGTCAGGCGGTGGATGGTGTTGTGGGGTTGGACCCGGCGGGCCGTCGGCCGGTCCCCTTCGAGCCCCAGGCGCTCGGCCAGATCGGCGTCGCCCAGGGCGTGGGCGAGCCAGTCACCGAGGGGGCGGCGGAGGACGTCGTGGGGAATCCAGCGCCGCCGCTTGATCCGCTTGCGGTCGGCGTCGGGAACGGGGCGATAACGGTGCAGCGGCAGGGCCGGCCGGGGCAGGAAGCCGGCGGGAAAGGCGTCGGACACCACGGCGAAGGGCCGGCCTTCGGTGTAACCTTCGAGCAGTTCCGTCAACCGCGCCTCCCCGAAGCGGTAAGTCACCGCCCAGCACAACTGCCCGAACAGGGTGTCCCCCTTCAGCGGGGTGCCGAAGGCCGACAGCGGCGTCAGGGTGAATTTCAGCGGGGTCATGGTTGCGTTCTCTTCAGCGTCAAACCGTCGATATAATGAAAGTCCCGATGATTGCGGGTCGCCAGGACCGCTTCGTGTACCAAGGCCGTTGCGGCGATCAGGGCGTCCGCAATGAGCAAACCGTGGCTCAAGCGGTAGCGTCGTAGCAGATCGATCGCTGCTCCCGAGACGCTCTCGGTAACCGGAAGGCGATAAAAGCGCCCGAGACAGTGCTCGATAGCTTGCAAATCCCGTTTGTCACGCGCTCCCACCAGCATTTCCATCCAAGTGATGTCACTGATCATCACGATGGCGTTCTGCTCCCACGTGGCGATCAAGGCAGCGACATCATGACTGCCCCGAGAAAACTCGATCAAGACGTCCGTATCCACCAAGATCCGCTCACTCATGGCGATCCCATTCCCGTTGACGCAACCGCTTGACGAACGCCACGCTATCGACCATCTCTTTCCGTGATCGCCACAATCCGAACAATGGCTCTTCGGTCAGCGGTGCGTTTGGGGATTTTTGAATCGACTCGCTTCTACAACTGAGAAACGCGACGAAGTCGGCTACTTCTGCCTGTTTCTCCGGCGGCAGCCGTTCGATCATCGCTACGATTTTTTCGATTTGGTTCTTTTCCATCTCAGGCGACCGCCACGTGATCCAGATTCGCCCACTTGGGGGTTCCGTCCAGACGCAGGTCGCGGAAGACGACCTTGCCGTAGCCGCGCGACACCGAACCACCCAGGCCCGACAGTTCCACCAGCCGCAGCCCGCGCAGGATCTCGTCCATCAGGTCCTCGCCGTCGATCACCTTGATGGTGAGGCGGAAGCGGAACCGGGCGCCGGCGGGCACCCGCTCGGTGTTGCGGGGATGTTCGGCGACGCCGCGGATGCGGTCGATGCGGTTCTCCATCTTGGTTTCGGTCAACAGCAGGTTCTTGGCCTCCATCTCGGCGATCCAGGCCGGGTCGGGCTCGCAGTCCCAGAAGGCCAGGCGGGTGGGACCGATCTCGGCCACCAGGGCCTCCATCTCCGGCGACAGGGCGCCGCCGGTGGGGGCGTAACCGAACAGACGCAGGATGGTCAGGCCGGCGTCGCGGTCGTCGAGGGCGTCGAGATGCTCGATCCCCAGGGGTTTGCCCTTGGCGACTCCGACCACCCCGGCGTGCCATTCCATCAGGCTGCGCATCTTGCCCTTGAGGCTGGAGCCGGGAACGTAGGGGTGGCCGGTGGCGGGATGCTTGATCACCGGGTTGTCGGTGCCGCCGATGTGCATTTCCGCGTTGCCGCTGCCGATGTGCAGGCCGGTGACCAGTTCGAGGGTGGCTTCGAGCTTGGCGATCTTGTCCAGTTTCATGTCAGTCCCCCTTCTCCAGCTTGTAGAACCCCAGGAACGCTTCCAGGAACAGCTTGGCCAGGCGCAAGTCGTCGGCGCTGCGGACGAAGTCGATGGTCTGGTCGAGCAAATCGACGAAGGCCCCGTCCACCAGCTTGCGCCCCTCGGCGTAGGCGGCCTTGGCCTTGAGCATGCGCACGAATGGCAGGAACTCGTGGAATTGGTCCGGGCTGCGGGCGGCCTTCTCCTCCCACAGGACCAGCTCGTCGTAGAAACGGCGCAATTGAGTGGAGCGGTTCGTCTCCCGTTTGCAGTCGGCGACGATCTCGGCCGCCCGGCGGGCGGTGGCGTCGAACAGTTCCGGGGCGATCTTGCCGTCCTCGCTGCGGAACGTGATCGTGAATCCCAGGCGGCGGTTTTCGTCGCGCCGCTGGCGTTTTGGATTGTTCATAGGGACCTCTCCGAAGTGATCGACACGAAAACAGTCATGCCATCAATCCCGCTGCTGGTACAGATGCAGGAACAGGGGGATGACGAAATCTTCGCCGAAGCGCTCGATGGGATCGCCCAGGGTCGTCCACAGCTCCGCCATGCGCCGCCGGCGTGCCGCGTCGTCGAGCCCGCGTGTCCGCTCCAGCAAGCGCCAGGTGTGGTAGGCGAACTGGGATTTCCAGATGGCGTTCTCCGGCCGGGTGGTGACCTCGGCGGCCATCCGCGCCAGGCTCTGCAGGCGGTACAGATAGCTGGTGCTGAGGGCGAGGGTTTCGGCCTCCTGCTGCAGGTTTTCATACACCCGCCACAGGTCGTCGAACCGGTCCCAGGGGACGGAACGGCCGAACAGGGTGACGGCGTTCTTGCC